>JAZKFM010000172.1:0-1953 GCA_040386415.1 Pseudomonadota bacterium | reverse complement strand
GGCCTGGCGCCCAATATCGACTTCGCCCTGGTCGCCATGTCCGACGCCCTCAAGCTGCCCCGCGACGCCCCCTTCGCCCTCTTCGCCACCGCCCGCTGCGCCGGCTGGATCGCCCACGCCATCGAGCAGGGCCAGACCGGCGCCCTGATCCGGCCGCGCGCGCGGTACGTGGGGGTGGAGGTGGCGTAGACAAAGCTTCCCCCACAAGCGTGGGGGAAGCTGTTAAGCCCGGTGATGCACCGCCTCTTCCTCCGCCAGCGGCTTATCCAGCCGGTGCACCATCTCCTTGGGCACGACCTGCCAGAACTTGCCCAGGTGCCGGTCCCAGTCGCGCAGGATGCCGGCGGCGAAGGCAGAGCCGGTCTCCCGCGCGTGTTCCTCCACCAGCTCCCGCAGCTCGGCCTCCCAGGCCCGGGTCCCGATCCGCTGCACCACCACGCTGTCGGTGTTCAGGTGGGTCAGGAAGCGGTCGTGCAGGTCCAGCACAAACGCCATGCCCCCGGTCATGCCGGCGGCGAAGTTGAAGCCCACCGGCCCCAGGATCACCGCCCGCCCGCCGGTCATGTATTCCAGCCCGTTGGCGCCGCAGCCCTCCACCACGGTCACGGCCCCGGAGTTGCGCACGCCGAACCGTTCCCCCGCCAGCCCCGCCGCGAACAGCCGCCCCGAGGTGGCCCCATAGAGCACGGTGTTGCCCAGGATGGCGTTGGTCTCCGGCGCCGCCAGGTGCGGCGAGGGGCGCAGGATGATGGTCGCCCCCGACAGGCCCTTGCCGACATAGTCGTTGGCCTCGCCGATCAGCTCGATGCGCAGCCCCTGGACGGCGAAGGCCCCCAGGCTCTGTCCCGCCGAGCCCTTGAGCTGCACGGTCAGGTGCCCGGCGGGCAGGCCGGTCATCCCGAACCGCCGCACGATGTGCGACGAGGTCCGCGCGCCGATGGCGCGGGCCGTATTCTGCACCGTGTAGGTCAGCTGCATCTTCTCGCCCCGCTCCAGCAGGGGGGCGGCGTCGCGCACGATCTGGGCGTCCAGGGTGTCGGGCGGCTCGTTGCGCCCCTCCACCACGCAATAGCGCGGGTTGCCCCCCGGATCGGCCATCACCAGCAGGGGGTTGAGGTCAAGGTCGTCCAGGTGCTCGCCGCCGCGGGAGACCTGCTGCAGCAGGTCGGTGCGGCCCACGATCTCCTGGATCGAGCGGAAGCCAAGCGAGGCCAGGATCTCGCGCACCTCCTCGGCGATGAAGGTGAAGAGGTTGATCACCTTCTCCGGGCTGCCGGAGAACTTCTCGCGCAGGGCCTCGTCCTGGGTGCAGACCCCCACCGGGCAAGTGTTGGAGTGGCACTGGCGAACCATGATGCAGCCCATGGCGATCAGGCTGGCCGTGCCGATGCCGAACTCCTCGGCGCCGAGCATGGCGGCGATCACCACGTCGCGGCCTGTCCGCATGCCGCCATCGGCCCGCAGGCGCACCGAGTGGCGAAGGTTGTTCAGGGTCAGGACCTGGTTGGCCTCCGACAGCCCCATCTCCCAGGGTCCGCCGGCGTACTTGATCGAGGTCTGGGACGAGGCCCCGGTGCCGCCGACATTGCCGGAGATCAGGATCACATCGGCCTTGGCCTTGGCCACGCCCGCCGCGATCGCCCCGATGCCGGTCATGGCCACCAGCTTCACGCAGACCCGTGCGGTCGGGTTGATCTGCTTCAGGTCATAGATGAGCTGGGCCAGGTCCTCGATGGAATAGATGTCGTGGTGCGGCGGGGGTGAGATCAGCATCACGCCCGGCGTCGCGTGACGCAGCCGCGCGATCAGCTCGGTGACCTTGAAGCCGGGCAGCTGCCCGCCCTCGCCGGGCTTGGCGCCCTGGCTGACCTTGATCTCGATCTCGCGGCACTGGTTCAGGTACTCGGCGGTGACGCCGAACCGGCCGGACGCGATCTGCTTGACCGCCGAGTT
>JAZKFM010000171.1:8189-10958 GCA_040386415.1 Pseudomonadota bacterium | reverse complement strand
AAGGTTCATGCTTTCCATCGGCGCACCGGGAGCGATAAGCCTAGGCATGGACGCCGAGCTGAACATCGCCACCGCCCCCTTCCGCGACGCCCGCTTCGCCCCGCGCCGCGTCGAAATCGAGCACCGGGAGAATGGCGAGATCATCGTCACCAACCCGACGCCCTATTCCACGGTCTTCTCGACGACCACCGAGGCCCTGGCCCACTGGGCGGCCAGGACGCCCTCCGCCATCTGGCTGGCGGAGCGGTCGGGCGACGGATGGCGGACCATCTCCTACGCCGAGGCCTTGGGGTCGGTCAGCGCCCTCGCCGGGGGCCTGCGCGAAATGGGGGTCGTCAGCGAGCGGCCCCTACTGATCCTGGCCCGCAACGGGGTCGACCACGCCCTGATCAAGTACGCGGCCATGAGCCAGGGCATGCCCGTGGCGCCGGTCTCTCCGCAATACGGCCTGCCGGGCGCCAACCTCTCGCGGCTGGCCCACGCGGTGGAGGTGCTCAACCCCGCCGCCATCTATACCGAAGACGCCGAACTCTTCATCGCCGCCCTGGAGGCCCCGTTCCTGGCCGGCCTGCCGGTGATCGCCGGCAAGAACCCGCGCCCGGGCGATGTGCCGCTGGATCGCCTGCTGACGTCCCAGCCCGCTGCGCCCACCGCCCGGCCTGACGACCACGCCAAGTACCTGCTGACCTCCGGCTCCACCGGCCTGCCCAAGGCGGTGATCTGCACCCATCGCGGCATGGCCTGGAACTCCGCCCAGATCCGCGCCTGCTTCGAGGATGACGAGCCGCCGGTGATGGTCAATTCGGCGCCCTGGAGCCACAGCCTGGGGGCGAACTCCATCCTGCACATGTCCACCCACCGGGGCGGGGCGGTCTATATCGACGCCGGCCAGCCGGTGGCCGGGCGCTTCGCCGAGACGGTGCGCAACCTCAAGGACATCGCGCCCACCTACCAGAACATGGTGCCCGCAGGCTGGATGCTGTTCGCCGGCGAGCTGGAGCGGGACGACGACCTGGCGCGCACCTTCTTCTCCCGGGTCCGCCTGCTGCAATACGGCGGCGCGGCCCTGGGCCAGGAGATCAACGACCGCATCCAGGCCGTGGCCGTCCGCACGGTGGGCGAGCGCATCTCCTTCGCCAGCGGCTACGGCGCCACAGAGACCGGGCCGACGGCGGCGACGGTCCATTGGCACAACGGCCGCATGGGCCTGATCGGCCTGCCGGTGCCCGGCACGACGGTGAAGCTGGCGCCGTCGGGCGACAAGCTGGAGTTCCGGGTCAAGGGCCCCCAGATCACCCAGGGCTATCTCGGCCGCCCCGACCTCACGACCCAGAGCCGCGACGAGGAAGGCTTCTACCTGCTCGGCGACGCCGCCCGCTTCGTCGATCCCGCCGATCCGACCCAGGGCATGGTCTTCGACGGCCGGCTTTCCGAGAACTTCAAGCTGGCCAGCGGCACCTTCGTCACTGTCGGCGACCTGCGGGTGGCCGCGGTGTCCGCCGTGGGCGACGCGGTCACCGACGCGGTGGTCTGCGGCGAGAACCGGGAGGGTGTGGGCCTGATGTTCTATCCCAACCCCGACCTCGCCCCGGCGGCGGTCGCCGCCGCCGTGCGCCTGGGACTGGAGGCCTTCAACGCCAAGGCCAAGGGCGCGGGCGGCCGCATCGGCCGGGCGCTTGTCCTAGACGGTCCGCCTGACGCCGGGGCCGGCGAGATCACCGACAAGGGCTACATCGCCCAGGCCCTGGCGCGCTCGCGCCGCGCCGAAACCGTGGCGAAACTGTTCGCCGATCCCCCTTCCTCCGACGTGATGGTGTTCTGACATGAACGGCGCCGACGCCCTGATCGAGACGCTCGTGGACAACGGCGTCACCGCCTGTTTCGCCAATCCCGGCACCAGCGAGATGCAGTTCGTCGCCGCCCTGGACCGCCAGCCGAAGATGCGCCCAGTCTTGTGCCTGTTCGAGGGCGTGGCCACCGGCGCGGCCGACGGCTATGGCCGCATGAGCGACACGCCGGCCTGCACCCTGCTGCACCTGGGGCCCGGCTACGGCAACGGCCTGGCCAACCTCCACAACGCCCGTCGGGCCTATACCCCGATCATCAACGTGATCGGCGACCACGCCACCTATCACCGGCAGTACGACGCGCCGCTGAACTCCGACATCCCCTCCATCGTCGCGGCCAACTCGGTGTGGGTGAAGTCCGCCGACAGCCCCGACACCGTGGCCGCCACGGCGGCCGAGGCGATCACCGCCAGCTACGGCCCGCCCGGCGGTCCGGTCAGCCTCATCCTGCCCGCCGACTCCGCCTGGCTGGAGACCAAGGTGTCCAAGGCCCTGGCCACCCGGCCCAAGCTGGCCGCGCCCGACGCCACCAACGTCGAGGCGGTGGCCAAGGCCATCAAGGCCGCCGCCAAGCCGGTGATCCTGGTGGGCGGCCGCGCCGTGCGCGCCGAAGCCCTGGTCCAGGCCGCGCGCCTGCAGGCCGCGGGCGTCCGGGTCATGGCCGACACCTTCGTCGCCCGCCAGCCGCGCGGCGCCGGGATCTTCGCGCCCGCCCGCATGCAGTATTTTGGCGAGGCGGCCCTGGCCGACCTCGAGGGGACAGACCTGATGGTCTATGCCGGCACCACCATGCCGGTGGCCTTCTTCGCCTATCCGGACCGACCCAGCGTCCTGGTCCCGGAGGGTTGCGCCACCCTCACCCTGGCTGACCGGGAGACCGACACCGTGGCCGCCCTGGCGGCCCTGGCCGACGCCCTGGGCG
>JAZKFM010000171.1:0-8179 GCA_040386415.1 Pseudomonadota bacterium | reverse complement strand
AAGGCCGCCAGCGTGCTGGTGGTGGGGGCAGGGGGCCTGGGCGCCCCGGCCGCCGGTCCCAGCCAGCCGTTGAAGTTGCCGGAGCACGCCCCCACCGGCGGCATGACCCCGCAGAGCGCCGGCGTCTCCATCGCCCGCCACCTGCCCGAGGGCGCGATCATCTGCGACGACTCGGTGACCTCGGGCGGCGGCGTGGCCGTGCCCTGCATGACCGCCCGGCCGCACGATGTGCTGGCGCTCACCGGCGGCGCCATCGGCATCGGCATGCCGCTGGCCATCGGAGCGGCGGTGGCCTCGCCGGGTCGCAAGGTCGTGTCGCTGAACGGGGACGGCTCGGCCATGTATACGGTCCAGAGCCTGTGGACGATGGCGCGGGAGAACCTCGACGTCACCGTCGTGGTCTTCGCCAACCACTCCTATCGCATCCTCAATATCGAGATGGGCCGCACGGGCTCGGGCAATCCCGGACCCTCGGCCTCCAAGCTGCTGGACCTTGGAGATCCGAAGATCGACTGGGTCTCGATGGCCAAGGGCATGGGGCTGCCGTCCGTCCGCTGCGAGACCGCCGAACAGTTCGAGACCGCCTTCGCCCGGGCCATGTCCGAGCCTGGCCCGAAGTTCATCGAAGCCGCGATCTGATTTGCCTCCCCTGCGCCGCGGGGGTGGAGAAGCCATAGAAAAAGGCCCGCGGGACGAACCCGCGGGCCTCGATCTTGTCGGACGTCTAAGACCCTAGACGTTGCCGGGCAGCTTGCAGTCCTTCGAGAAGGCGCAGCCGATGACGCCCACGACGGACATCGGGCTCGGGGTGTATTCCACGATGTAGCCCTTCAGGCCGTCGGCGCAGGCCACTTCGAGGTAGCCGGTGCCCTTGGTGGTCTTGCCGATGAAGCGGGTGGCCGAGACGGCGCAGTCGTTCTTGCCCATCTTCTTCAGGTCGGCCGTCACCAGCGGGAAGGACGCGTCGGGCTTGGTGAAGGAGCAGCGGTAACCGGCCACGGGGGCCCGGGCGCAGTCATGGACCACCGGCTTCACGCCGGGGCCGCCGAAGACGCCGACGCCGCCGGTGCCGTTCGTGCAGGCCATCTCCACCACGTCCAGACCGGCGGGCGAGGGGAAGGGGGCGTACTTGGCGACTTCGCAGTCGAAGGCCGCCGACTTGGCCAGCTTGGTGTAGAGGCCGGCCTGGGCGGTTTCGGCTTCCTTGGCGTCGGTCAGCTCGCAGCCGCCCATCACCATGGAGGCCTTCTCGCAGGGGTAGGTCTGGGCCAGCTGGCCCTTTTCCACCTTGTAGAGATAGCCCTTACCGTCGGTGCAGGAGGTCTCGTAGAACATCGCGCCCGCCTGGGACACGCCGGCATAGCGGCGGTCCTTGATGGTGCAGCCGTTCTTGGCCTGAACCACCAGGCTGTCGACGACGGCCATGCGGTGGGCCTTGTCGTGCAGGGTGCATTTGATGTTGCTGGCGGCGTCGTCATACAGCAGGCAGTTATCGGCCGAGACCGGCTTGGCCTCGTCGGCCGGGGCGCTGGTCTTCAGCACGTAGCCGTCGCCGGCCGCGCAGGAGATTTCCAGGAAGGTGGTGGTGGTGCTCTGGCCGATGCCGCGCACCTGATCGGGGGTGCAGGCGATGCCGGCCTTGGCGATGTAGCCGGCCAGATCGGACTTGGGATCAGCGTTGCCCGGCAGCTTGCAGGGCAGGGTCGAGGGCTTGCCGTCCGGCTGCGGGCTGTTGGCTTCCACGCAGGTGAAGGCGGTCGGCGTGGCGCCGGTCACGTTCGACAGGATGAAGCCGAGACCCTTGTCGCAGTCGATCTCGTAATAGCTGGTTTCGGTCTTCGCCTTCTTGTCGCTCATCTTGCCGACGAAGCGGGCGTCAGAGACCGTGCAGGCGATGCCGGCGGCTTTCGCGATCGCCGGGGCCTCGGCCATGCCCTGGGTGCGGGACGCGGCGGTGACTTCCTCGACCGGCTTCTTGGCCGCCATAACGACGGCGGCAGGCGCCGTCACCGCGACAAACAGGGCCGCGGCAAGCCCGATTCCGAATGACCTCATGGTCCTGATCTCTCCTGGGGTAGTTCCTCTGGGCGGACTTAAGCGCCCCTGCGTCCCTCAAATCAAGTTTGGCGTGAACGGGGCCTGAACTGAGCCGCGCCTGACCGTATTGCGGTTTGATAGAGACCACCTGTGGCGCGACAATGACGGAACACGGGTCGCCGTAGCGGGCGGGGCGGGACGGATTCGAAGCGGCTCTTGTCGAACATCCGCGCCCAAGGCTGGTCTATCCCTTCGAGCGCGGCCCCCCGACCGGCGAGGGCGCAAAGAAAATCGCGGCGGCGCGCTATCGCATCCGGCGCGGCGGCCTAATATACGACGTAAGAAATTGAGGGAGCAGACGATGAACGAACATGTCTTGAGCGAGAAGTCGGGCGGCGTCCTGACCCTGACCCTGAACCGGCCCGAGAAGAAGAACGCGCTCACCCGCGACATGTACCAGGCGCTCGGCGACGCCATCGACCAGGCCGAGTTCGACAAGGAGGTCCGCTGTGTCCTGATCCAGGCCAATGGCGACATGTTCACCGCCGGCAACGACCTGTCCGACTTCGCCGCGGTCAATGCCGGGGATTCCAGCGCCAACGAGGCCCGTCGTGGCGGCAATCCGCTGCTGGCCGCCCTGGCGCGGGCCAAGACCCCGCTGGTGGCCGCCGTGAACGGCCGGGCCGTCGGCGTCGGGGTGACGATGCTGCTGCATTGCGACCTGGTCTACATCTCCGAGGACGCCCTGCTGACCACGCCCTTCGTCAACCTGGCCCTGGTGCCGGAGGCGGCGTCGAGCCTGACCCTGCCGGCCCGTATCGGCCATGCGCGCGCCTTCTCGATGTTCGTGCTGGGCGAGGCGGTGGATGCGAAGAAGGCCGTCGACTGGGGTATCGCCAATGCGGCGGTCCCCACCGACCAGCTCCGCGCCCGCGCCAAGGCCGCCGCCGACGCCGTGGCCGCCCGGCCCCCCGCCGCTGTGGTGATCACCAAGTCGCTGATGCGCGACGGCGAGGCCATCGCCAACCGCATGGACGAGGAAGGCCGGCACTTCGCCGCCCAGCTCAAGTCGCCGGAAGCCAAGGAGGCCTTCGCCGCCTTCGCCGAGAAGCGCGCCCCCGACTTCGCCAAGGTGGGCTGAGATGGCCCGCATCACCACAGGCCTCTCGCCCTTCACCGACGCCGCCGTCATCGCCGAGGACCATGACCTCACCGGCCGCACGGTGGTGATCACCGGGGCGGCCACCGGCATCGGCGTCGAGACCGCCCGCGCGCTCGCCGCCGCCGGCGCCGAGGTCACCATCGCCGTGCGCAACCGTCAGGCCGGTGAGGCGGCCGCCGCCGGGATTAACGCCGACATCGGCGAGGACCGGGTCAAGGTGGGCGCGCTCGACCTTTCCGACCTGGCCTCGGTGGCCGGCTTCGTCAGCGCCTGGGGCGATAAGCCCCTCAACATCCTGATCAACAACGCCGGCGTCATGGCCTGCCCGCAGAGCTACACCGCCAACGATCTGGAGATGCAGGTCGGCACCAACCACTTCGGCCACTTCCTGCTCGGCGTCGGTCTCGCGCGCGCCCTGATGAACGGCGCGGAGGAGGGGCGTTCGGCTCGGCTGGTCTCGCTCAGCTCCAGCGGCCACCGGCGGGGCGGCATCAACTGGGACGACGTCCACTACCGCACCCGGCCCTATGACAAGTGGGAGTCCTACGGCCAGTCCAAGACCGCCAACGCGCTCTTCGCGGTGGGCTACCACAAGCGCTTCGCCGACCTCGGCGTCACCGCCAACTCGGTGATGCCCGGCGGCATCATGACCCCCCTGCAGCGCCACATGGCCCGCGAGGAGATGATCGCGCTGGGCTGGATGAATGAGGACGGAGTGGTCCGCGAGGGCTTCAAGACCCCCGCCCAGGGCGCGTCCACCAGCGTCTGGGCCGCCATCGGTCCTGAGCTGGAGGGTGTCGGCGGCCTCTATCTGGAGAACCTTGCCGAGGCCGTGCCCTTCGACCCGGCCGATCCCTATCAGGGGGTCATGCCCCACGCCCTGGACCCGGAGAGCGCCGAGCGCCTCTGGGCCCTGTCCGAAGAGACCACCGGAGTGAAGCTATGAGCCTGCAAGGCAAGACCCTCTTCGTCACCGGCGCCAGCCGCGGCATTGGCCTGGCCATCGCCCTGCGCGCGGCTCGCGACGGCGCCAATATCGCCATCGCCGCCAAGACCGCCGAGCCGCACAAGCACCTGCCCGGCACCATCTACTCCGCCGCCAAGGAGATCGAGGCGGCGGGCGGCAAGGCCCTGCCGCTGATCGTCGACGTGCGCGACGAGGCCAGCGTCTATGAGGCGGTGGAGAAGACCGTTGCGGCCTTCGGCGGCATCGACATCTGCGTCAACAACGCCTCGGCCATCCAGCTCACCGGCACCCTGCAGACCGACATGAAGCGCTACGACCTGATGAACCAGGTCAATGCGCGCGGGACCTACCTGACCTCCAAGGCCTGCATTCCCCACCTGAAGAACGCCGCCAATCCGCACGTCCTGATGCTGTCGCCGCCTCTGGACATGAGCCCGCGCTGGTTCGAGGGCCACGTGGCCTACACCATGGCCAAGTTCGGCATGAGCATGTGCGTGCTGGGCATGGCGTCTGAGTTCAAGGCCGACGGCATCGCCTTCAATGCGCTCTGGCCCCGCACCGGCATCGCCACGGCCGCCATCCAGTTCGCCCTGGCCGGGGACGAGGGCATGAAGTCGTGCCGCACGGTCGAGATCATGGCCGACGCCGCCCACGCGATCTTCGAGAAGCCGGCCCGGGACTTCACCGGCAACTTCCTGATCGACGACAGCTTCCTCTACGCGGAGGGCGAGCGCGACTTCGACAAGTACCGCGTCGATCCCGCCACCCGCCTGATGCCCGACTTCTTCGTGCCGGCGGACTCCGTGCCGCCGCCCGGCGTGGTCATCGGGTAGGGCGGAGAGGGCCTAACCCCCTCCGTCTCGGCTTCGCCGATCCACCTCCCCCGATGCGGCCTGCGGCCTGGGGGAGGAATTAGGAGCCCGAAATTCCTCCCCCAGCGCGCCAGCGCGGTTCGGGGGAGGTGGCGCGCACCGGCAGGTGCGTGACGGAGGGGGCTAGGGCCTACGCCGCGCTTTCGGCGTCTTCGCCCGCGCGGCGGCGTCGATACCCTTGCCCGCCCAAGCGGCCAGCAGGTCGGGGTCCTCAAGGGCCTCGAGCGGCGTGGACCAGTAGCTCATCGCCTTGTCGCCGCCGAAGGGCTTGAAGGGTTCGCAGCCGGCCGCCTCGAACTCGGCGCGGTTGGTGTCGTCGACCTTGAGGTAGAGGGTGTCCTCGGCGATCAGGCCGAAGAACAGGTCGTGGCGCGACAGGCCCACCCCGCCGAACATGCGGCGGTGGGTGATCCCGCCCAGGGGCGCAAGCTGCTCCAGGATGTAGTCGACAAATTCGGGTGAGACCGCCATGCGCTCCTCGCCAAGCCAGAGGACACCCTAGCCGTGACCGTCACCGTCCGTCCCGCCGTTCCCGCCGACGCCCCCACCATCTTCGGCTTCATCCGGGCCCTGGCCGACTACGAGAAGCTGCTGCACGAAGTTGAGGCGACGGAGGCCGAGGTGGCCGGGCATCTGTTCGGCGAGACCCCGCGCCTGTTCTGCGACATCGCCGAGCAGGACGGGGCGCCGGTGGGCTTCGCCATCTGGTTCTACAACTACTCGACCTTCCGTGGCCGGCACGGGATCTATCTGGAGGACCTGTTCGTCGTCCCGGAGGCCCGCGGCCTGGGGGCGGGCAAGGCGCTGCTGCGGGCCCTGGCCCAGCGTTGCGAGGCGCAGGGCTTGGCGCGGCTGGAATGGGCGGTGCTCAACTGGAACGCGCCGGCCATCGCCTTCTATGACGGGCTGGGCGCCGGGGCGCAGACGGAATGGACGGTGCGACGCCTGACCGACGAGGCGCTGACACGGCTCGCGCGGAGCTAGACCTTGATGTCGATGATCGAGGGGCCGGCCTGCTTGCCCTCGGTATCGGCCTTGGCCTGGTTCTCGAGCATTTCCAGCATGGCTTCCTTGATCCGCCGGGCAAGTTCTTCCGCGATGGAAGACTCTGCCGATGCCCGCTGCTTGGGATCGAGCTTGGCCAGGTCGCCCTCGCTCGTGCCGCGGGATTCCAGGATCTCGGCGCGCAGCTTCTCCTTCAGCTTCTCGGCCTTCACCTCCTGCGCCCACTGGTAGATTCCCTTCTCGCGTATGGCGTCGAGGGTGGCCTGGGTCTTGGTCTTCGACTCCGCGGCCTTCATGGCCGCGACGTCCGCCGCGCTCGCGGGCTTGCTGACGACGTCAGCGGCTGCGGGCAGAAGCGCGCCAAGGACTGAGGCGCCGATGGCGGAAATGGACATGCGAAGCTCCGGTGTTGCGGTTAAGGTTACGCAAGTTCCGGGCCAGCAAGAGCCCGCCCTGGGAGGAGCCGATGAGCGCGCCGCCGAAGACGGTCCTGAGGGCCACCCCCGAGGAGGAGGCCGCGATCCGCCAGGCCGTGCGGACCGCCCAGCCAGGCTCTCCCGACAGCGTGCTGGCCGGTCCCGAGCATGTGGCGGGCCTCGTGACCCTGCTCAGCGATCCGGCGGTCTCCGGACCCATCTATGACCTGCCCAGACCGATCAACGCCGAGACAGTCAGCGCCTGGGTGGCGGAGGCCGAAGCCCTGCGCCAGAAGGGCGAGGCGATCCTGTTTGTTTCCCTCGACCCGGCCGGCGAGGTGGCCGGCTATTCACGATTCTCGGTCTGGCCCGACCGGTCCTCGGCCGAGATCGTCGGCGGACGCCGCGCGAACCTGCAGAGCCGCGGCCAGGGCAGTGCGGGCGCGGCGCGGTCGTTCGGCTGGATGTTCGAGGCCCTGGGGGTGCGGCTGGTGGGTTTGACGGCAGCCCTGGACAATGTCCGTTCCGCCCGGGTCATCGAGGCGGCCGGCTTCGTGCGGATGGGGGAGCGCGACAGCGTCCGTCCAGACGGGACCGTCCGCCGGTCGCTCTACTGGGAGCTGACCCGCGATCAGTGGCAGGCCCTGCAGCAGGCATGAAAAAGACCCCGGCCTTGCGGCCGGGGTCCTGATCGTCGTGTCGAAAGGTCGGTTCTTAGGCGGCGGGCGCCGGGGCCGGAGCCGGGCGCTGCACGGGGAAGAACTTCGGCGCCATCGCGGGAATGGCTTCCTTGATGATGCTGTCGACGGTCCAGCCCTCTTCCTTGGTCACGGTCTCGATGGGCCGCGGCTGCGAGTAGAGGGTGATGGTTTCGCCCGAAGAGCCGAAGATCTGGCCCGAGACGCTGGCGGCGGCCGGGGTGATCATGGCCACGGAGAAGCGGGCCGGCTGGTCGGCGCGGATCTTCTCGGCCATCACGGCCCGGCGGGCGGCGGCGGCTTCATCCTTCACCGGCACCGACTGGGTCATGCGGGTCCAGGCGACCGGGGCCACGCAGTTGGACCGCACGTTGTTGCGGGCGCCTTCCATGGCGATGATCCGCGACAGACCGGCGATGCCCATCTTGGCTGCGCCGTAGTTGGCCTGGCCGATGTTGCCCAGCAGGCCCGAGGTCGAGGTGAAGAACATGTAGGCGCCGTCGTTCTGCTCGCGGAACAGCTCGATGGTGGCGCGGGCCACGTTGAAGGAGCCGCGCATGTGGACGGCGATGACGGCGTCCCACTCGGCTTCGGTCATCTTGTGGAACATCACGTCGCGCAGGATGCCGGCGGGATTGATCACGGCGTGCAGACCGCCGAATTCCTTCTTGGCCTGCTCGACCATGCCGTAGACGGCGTCGAGGTCGGTGACGCTGTCGGAGTTGGAAACCGCTTCCCCGCCCGCGGCGCGGATTTCGGCGGCGACGGTTTCAGCCGGACCGGCCGAACCTTCGTCTTCGCCCTTCAGGCTGCCACCCAGATCGTTGACGACGACCTTGGCGCCTTCCTGCGCGGCGATCAGAGCGCAATCGCGGCCGATACCGTTGCCGCCGCCCGTAACAAGAACAACTTTGCCTGAAAGAGCACCCATGAACCAATCTCCCTGAAATATAATTCGCAGACTGTTATTCGAGCCTGTCGGCCTTGCGCAAGGCTGGAAACAGTTTCGCCCAGACGCCGGT
>JAZKFM010000170.1:0-6614 GCA_040386415.1 Pseudomonadota bacterium | reverse complement strand
GAAGGCCATGGAGCAGGTGCCCTTCGTCGGCGGCTTCCTGGGTAAGAAGGCCGGCGCGGCCATGGGCCGGGGCATCGCGCTGAAGTCCATCGGCGGCGAGGAATTCCTGCGCTCCTCGACGGACCTGTCCTTCAACTCGCTGAACGACATGGCGCTGTACATGTACGTCAACCACTCGGCGAACCCCGAGTACCAGAAGATCCTGGACGCGACCTACGCGATCTATCCGGACTTCCAGACCGCCTATCTGCCGGCGCTGCAAAGCGCCTCGGTCGGCAAGTAACCACAAGCCAACACGGGGATCGGCCGCGTGTCGGGCGCGGCCGGTGATCCTTCTGAATTTGCGGCGGCCACCCCAAGGGCCGTCCACGCCAAGGGGGCGATCATGCGCATTCAAACCACCACCATCGGCCTGCTGGCCGTCCTCGGCCTCGCGGCCGCCGGTCCGGCTCTCGCCGCGCCGAAGCTGAAGCCCCAGGGCTCGGCCACGGTCTACCGCGACACCACCACCTCCGACGGGGTGAGGGGCGTGGGCACCGAGAGCCAGGACATCGTCTCCATGGCCGACGCCATGTTCCGTGACCTGCTGAACGTCCCGGAACTGATGAACCGCCCGACTCCGCCGCGGATCATCGTCGACCCCAAGTTCTTCCGGAACGAGAGCTCCGAGATCATCGACAAGGCCCTGATCACCGACCGCATCCGGGTCAACCTGCTGCGCGCGGCCGGCGGCCGCATGCGCTTCATCGGCCGCGAATACGCCGGGGCGGTGGAGGAAGAACGCGCCCTGAAGGACGCCGGACGGGTGGATGTCGGCACCACGGGCCGGACCCGGGCCCAGGCCGGCGCCGACTACCGCCTGGTGGGCCGCATCGGCACCCGGGACGCTATCGACACCCGCACGGGCACGACCTCGCGGTTCAGCCAGTACACCTTCGAGCTGCTCGACATGGAGTACGGCGAGATCATCTGGTCGAACCTGTACGAGTTCAAGAAAGAGAACCGCGACGACGTCGTCTACCGCTAGGCCTGACGATGAAACTCGCAGCCCTCTCAGGGGCGCTGGCGCTCGCCGCCTTCGGCTCGGCCCAGGCCAAGCCGCCGCCCCTCCTGCCGCCCGTGCCCTATGACGCGGGTCCGGAGACCTTCGTTGGCCGCCTGGCCACGGACCTTCCGGGCAACCGCGTGCTGAACCAGATGGAGATCGGCGCCCGGGCCTTCTGGCGCGGCGACCACGCCACGGCCAAGCCGGCCCTGGACGACGCCATCATGCGCATCGACTCGGTGTTCTCCGACAACGCCAACGCCGCCAAGGCCCGCAAGCTCTGGTACGACGAGGGCTCGAAGGACTTCAAAGGCGAACCCTACGAGCGGGCCATGGTGTTCATGTACCGTGGCCTGATCTACCTGCACGACGCCGACTACGAGAACGCCCGGGCCGCCTTCCGGCGCGGCCTGATGCAGGACGCCTTCGCCGAGGAGGACCAGAACCGGTCCGACTTCGCCCTGCTGCTGTTCCTCGACGCCTGGGCCAGCCACCTCAACGGCGACACCGACCTGCGCGACGAGACCATGGTCCAGCTCAAGAAGCTGCGCCCCACCTATGGCGGCATCGGCGCGAAGGACGACACCCTGGTCCTGGCCGAGACCGGCATGGCCCCGCGCAAGCTGGGGGACGGGGCGAACCACGCGTTCTTCGTCTACCGGCGCGGCAAGCCGATCCTGGAGAACCAGGTCCAGGTGCTGAACGGCGCGGCGCCGATGCAGGCCTATCCGATGGAGGACATCTACTACCAGGCCTCCACCCGCGGCGGCCGGGAGATCGACAAGATCCTGGCCGGCAAGGCCCAGTTCAAGGCCACCACCGGGGGCATCGGCAGCTTCCTCTCCGACACCACGGTCGCTCTGTCGGAGAACAGCGGCGCCTTCAGCGCCGGGGGCCAGTACGGCGACGCCGTCGCCGCGGTCGGCGTGCTGTCCGGCGTGCTCTTGATCGTTTCCTCCAGCTCCAAGCCCCAGGCCGACGTCCGCACCTGGAGCTCCCTGCCCGACACCGTCCACGTCCTGACGCTGGGGACCGGCGGCAAGACGCCCAACCTCACCGCCAACTTCCTCAAGGCCGGTGCGCCGGTGGCCGAAAAGCCCATCACCTGCGCCACCGACGCCAACCGCAAACAGCTGTGCCTCGTGCGCGCTCACTAAGAGAGAACGGAAATCCCATGACCTCCTTCCGCAAGCACCTGACGATCGTGGCCGCCACCGCCGCCCTGGGCCTTGGCCTGGCCGCCTGTGAAACCACCCCGCCCGAGGGCGGCGTTCGCATCGACCAGCAGAACAACATCCGCCCCGAGCTGAATTCGGTCCGCGTGATCGACAACACCCTGGCCAAGTACGTCGGCCGCAAGTTCAAGGTCGACAGCCTGCTGGACACCGAGGGCGCCTACGTCTCCACCGGCCCCACGGGCTTCAAGAAGATCACCGTCCAGATCCGCAACAAGACCAATGTGGCCTTGCCGCTGCAGGCCCGCGCCAGCTGGTACGACCAGAACGGCGTGCCCACCGACGGCGCCCAGGCCTGGACCAGCCTCTTCGTCCAGCCCAACGCCATGGTCACCTTCGAGCAGAACTCGGCCCGCCTGAACTCGGCCCAGTACTACGTCGAAATCCGCGGCGCCGAATAAGGCCCGCCTCAGGATCAGGAGGGTAAGATGCCCCACCGTATGAAGCTCGCGGCGCTAGCGGCCCTCCTGGTCGCCGGCCCCGCCATCGCCCAGCCCCAGTACCGGCCCCAGGCGCCGGCGGTGACCTATCGCGAGGGCATGCCCGACGTGAACACTCCGGCTCCCAGCGTCAATCCCGACGCCGGAAACTACGCCTCGTCGGGCAGCTTCGCGCGCTGGTACGCCAGCGCCGGCCGGCCCACCATGCTGATGTTCTGGAACCGCCAGCTGATCGAGGACGCCACCAGCCAGTACGACAGCGTCCAGACCACCCGGTCGGCCGGTGTCGCCATGGGCGAAGCCGCCGCGGTGCGCGGGCGGGGCTGGGCGGCCAGCGCTTCCAGCGGCGTCGCGGCCTCGGCCAGCGAGAGCCGTCAGTACCAGGAGCGAATGACCGACTCGAGCTACGGCTTCCGCAGCAACAACTTCACCCGCGGCGTGGAAAGCTCGATCCTCAGCACCTTCCTCTCGGCAGGCGCCCGGATCGTCGACCGCGAGGCGGTGATCCGCAAGGTCTCGGCCAAGCACTCCCGCGAGGACCGGATGGACATCCAGTATCTGGAGACCTTGGCCATGGGCCAGGGCATCCAGTACCTGATCGAGATCCTGCCCGATGACGACGCCTCCTCGCCCACCGGGGTCACCTTCACGGTGAAGGTCACCCACCTGCCCACCTCGACGGTGCGGGCCCAGTTCACCACCTCGGGCGATCCGCCGCGCGGCGAGGCCAAGTGGGTGGCGGTGAACGGGGCGGGCTTCGAGAAGCGCGCGGCCTCGAGCCGCCAGACCCCGCAGCTGATCGGCGCCCAGGTGGCCTACGACACCATGACCAAGCTTCGCTAGGGCTCAGGCTCTGGCGCACGGAAAGGGCCTGGAGATGGCCCGTCGTCTTTCCTTCGGGGTGGGCGGAACGGCTGGGCTTGGGGGAGTTACCGGCCGGATCTCCAGGCAGGCGTGGCCACCCCCCGGCGGCCACGCCTGTCGTTCTTTCGATGGACATCGTCCCGGCGCTCGCCGAGGCTCCTTCCCAACAACGAGCTTAGGGAAGGGACGATCATGACCACGCGGGCCTTGGTGCTGGGCGGGGGCGGGCCGGTGGGCATCGCCTGGGAATCGGGACTGATCGCGGGCCTCGCCCAGGGCGGGGTGGATCTCGGAAAAGCCGACTTCATCCTGGGCACCTCGGCGGGCTCCTTCGTCGGCGCACGCCTGGCGCTGGGCGCGGAGTCGGCGACCCTGGCCGACCCGATCCTGGCCGAACCGCCCCCCGCGCCGCGTCCGGAGGGCCAGGTCAGGCCGGCCGCGCCGTCCGCCGATCTCTCCGTCCTGGTGAAGATGATGGCGGAGGCGCAAGCAGGCGTCCGCGATCCCCAGGAAGTCCGCGCCGAGATCGGCGCCTTCGCGCTGACCGCCCAGACCCCCGACGAGGCCACCTTCATCAAGAGCTTCGGCCATTCCTTCGCGGGCCTCCCCGGCGACGCCTGGCCTGAGCGCGGCTTCGCCTGTTCGGCGGTGGATGCGCTCACCGGCGAGTTCAAGCTGTGGACCAAGGCCTCAGGCGTCGGCGTCACCCGCGCGGTGGCCTCCTCCTGCAGCGTGCCAGGCGTCTATCCCCCGGTCACCATCGACGGCCGCCGCTACATCGACGGCGGCATGCGCTCCACCCTCAACGCCGACCAGGCCGTGGGTCATGACCTCGTCGTCGTAGTCCAGGTGCGCGGCGGCGCCACCGCCGGCGCGGCCGCCGAAGCCACGGCCGCCCGCGTCGAGGCCGAGCTCGACGTGCTGCGCAAGGGCGGCGCGAAGGTGGTGCTGATCGGCCCCGACGAAGGCAGCCAGGCCGCCATGGGCCTCAACCTCATGGACTTCCGCAAACGAGGCGGCGCGGCGCGGGCGGGGCTGGCGCAAGGGTTGGCGCAGGCGGAAGGTCTAAAGTTGGCGTGGGCAGGCTAGCCTTTCCTCCCCTGTAAACGGGGGAGGAAAAAGGCAGCGGGGTTCCTGCTATCCGTTCCGCTTCACGAACGCCCGGATCGCGGCGATCACCTGGTCCTGGTGGTCGGGCGTCAGATAGGGGTGCATAGGCAGGCTCATCACCTTTTCCGCCGCCGCGTCGGTGACCGGCAGGCCGCCGGGCGCCGGGTAGTGCGAGTAGATCTGCTGCCGGTGGATCGGGATCGGATAGTAGACGGCGCTGGGGATTTCAGCGGCCTTCAGGTGGGCGACCAGGCCGTCCCGGTCGTCGGTCTGAATGGTGTACTGGGCCCAGACGCTGACCCCGCCCGCGATCACCGTGGGGGTGCGGACCAGGTCGCCCAGACCCGCCGCATAGCGGCCGGCCACCACGTTGCGGGCGGCGATCTCGTCGGCGAAGATGGTCAGCTTCTGCAGCAGGACCGCGGCCTGGAGGGTGTCCATGCGGCTGTTCATGCCGATCCGCATGTTCAGGTACTTGGGGTCGTGGTCGAAGGTCTTGCCGGCGATGTCGGACTTCACCGCCTGGCCGTGAACCCGCAGCGAGACCAGCAGGTCGTGCAGGCGCTCGTCCTTGCACAGCACCGCCCCGCCGTCGCCGTAGCAGCCCAGGGGCTTGGCCGGGAAGAAGCTGGTGGTGGTGACGTCGGCCCAGGCGATGGGGTGCTGGCCGTTCAGGGTGCAGCCGAACCCCTGGGCGGAGTCGGCGATCAGCTTCAGGCCGTGCTTCCTGGCCACCGCCGAGATCGCGGGGTAGTCGGCGGGCTGGCCGAACAGGTCCACCGCGATCACCGCGCGCGGGGTCAGCTTGCCCTCGGCCTTAATGGCCTCAATGGCGGCGTCCAGCTTCACCGGGTCGAGATTGTAGGTGTCGGGCAGGACGTCGACGAACACCGGCGAGGCGCCCACCAGGGGCATGACCTCGGCGGTCGCCGCGAAGGTGAAGGAGGGGCAGAAGACCGCGTCGCCGGGGCCGATCCCCCAGGCCATCAGGGGCAGCTGGATGGCTTCGGTGCCCGATCCGCAGGACAGGACGAAGGGCGCCTGGCCGAACGCGCCGAGCTCCTTTTCGACCTGGGCGATCTCGGGGCCCATGATGTAGGCGCCCGAGCGCACCACCTTGAGGATCGCGTCCTCCAGGGGCTGGCCGAGGCGGACCCGCTGGGCCTGGAGGTCGATGAACGGAATCGGCATGACAGATCAGTCCCGGGTCACGAAGCGGCGCGCTTCATGACACGGCGAGTCTAGCCAAGCCACACACGCTTGTTTTCGAAAAGTTGCGGGAAAGCGCTGCGCCTCCCCGCGGGCGGGGAGGCGCAAACGCCCTAGATCTGCCGGGCGCGGCCTTCCCAGTAAGGGGCGCGGACCTTGTTGCGCTGGATCTTGCCGGCTTCGGAGCGCGGCAGGTCGGTGACGAAGTCCAGGCCGCGGGGCACCTTGTAAGCGGCCAGGGTCTGGCGGCCGAAGTCCAGGATCTCCTGGGCCAGCTTGTCGGAGGGCTCATAACCCGGCTTTAGCATGATCACGGCGCGCACCTGCTCGCCCCACTCGTCGTGGGGGATGCCGACGGTGGAGCTGTCGGCGACGGCCTCGTGCTTGATCAGCTCGTTGTCGATCTCCTGCGGGTAGATGTTCACCCCGCCCGAGATGATGGTCTCGGCGTTGCGTCCGGTGAGGAACAGATAGTCGTCCTCATCGAAGTAGCCGACGTCGCCCATGGTGAAGAAGCCGTCGCGCCGGTTGGCGTTGGTCTTGGCCTCGTCCTTGTAATAGGTGAAGCCGCCCGTGGGGGGCAGCTGGTGATAGATGCCGCCGGGCACGCCGGGGGGCAGGATGTTGCCTTCCTCGTCCAGGATGCGGACCTCCAGCAGTTGCGGGCGCTTGCCCACGCTGCCGGGCTTCTTCAGCCATTCCTCTGAGGTG
>JAZKFM010000169.1:0-1891 GCA_040386415.1 Pseudomonadota bacterium | reverse complement strand
GGTCTGCCGGATCAGGCTGCCGCACAAGCTGTGCAGCGGGACCCATGCGGTCTGGGCGCCCAGGGATATGCTGGCGGGCTAATTCCTCCCCCTTCGGGGGAGGGGGGACCGCGAAGCGGTGGAGGGGGCTAGGGGCGTTACGAACCGTACGGCCAAACCCCCTCCGTCTCGCGGCCTTCGGCCTCGATCCACCTCCCCCGAAACGGCCTGTGGCCTGGGGGAGGAATAAGACCTAGACCACCTTCTTCGGCGGCATCGGCACGAACCCCGAGGTTCGCGCCACATAGGCCTCGTAGTCGGGCCGCTTGCGGCGCATGCGGCCCTCGACGGTGGGGACGCCGCTCCACTTGGTCAGCAGGAAGGTGATCAGCACAGGGCCGACGATGGAGGCGGCGCCGACCAGGCCGGTGTCGGCGGCGATCAGCCAGAGGCCCCACCAGGCGCAGGCGTCGCCGAAATAGTTGGGATGGCGGGTGTAGCGCCACAGGCCGGTGTCCAGCACCTTGCCGTTGTTGGCCGGGTCGGCCTTGAACTTCATCAACTGCCAGTCGCCGAGGCTCTCGAAGGCGATGCCGATCACCGCCAACGCCACGCCGGCCCAGGCGATGGGCCCGAGATCGGTGGTGGCGTGCACCTGGCCCAGCTGCACCGGCAGGCAGACCACGAACTGCAGCGGCATCTGCAGGGCGAAGACCAGCAGCAGGGAGGCCTTGGGATAGTCCCAGCCGCGCTCCAGCTTGGCCTTGCCCATCATGGTGGCGTAGCGGCGGTCGGCCCCGTGCTTGCGCCAGCGCCACAGCAGATAGATGCCCAGCCGCAGCCCCCAGACGGCGCAGAGCACGGTCAGCAGGGCCGCGTGCGGACCGCGCCCGCCGGTGATCAGGTAGCTGGTCACGGCCATCACCACCATGCCCAGCGGCCACCAGCTGTCGATGAAGCTCGGGTCCTGGATGCGGATCGAATAGAGCCAGAGCGCGATGAACAGGGCGATGGAGACCCCGGCGTTCAGGAGCAGGAGTTGGGTGATTTCCATGGTGTCAGCGTCCGGTGGTGACTTGGGTGGCGGTGAGCATCTTGGCCATGCTGCGTTCCAGGGCCTTGGGGTCGCGGGCCAGGGAGGCGCGCACCTCGATGGCCATGCGGTCGGTGTCCAGTTCGTCGACGCCCCGGCGGATGGCGGCGAGGCCCGCCTTGGCGATGTCGGCGGGGTCCTCCTTGGCGCCGGCCACGTGGGCGGCCATGCGGGTGTCGACAGAACCGACGATCAGGGCGGTGACGGTGGTCCCCTGTCCGGCCAACTCGGCGCGGATGCAGGTGGTCGCGGCGCGGCCGGCGAACTTGGACGGGCTGTAGCCGCCCATGGCCGGCACGGCCACCAGGCCACCCGACGACAGCACATTGCAGATCGCCCCGCCGCCGTTCTTCGCCAGGATCGGGGCGAAGGTGCGGGCGAGCGTCAGGGGACCGAAATAGTTGACCTCCATCTCGTCGCGGGCGGCGGCGAGGTCGGGCGCGGTCATCAGGGTCTGGTTGTGGAAGGCCCCGGCGTTGTTGACCAAGATCTGCACGTCGCCGCACTGGGCGGCCGCTGCGGCGATCTGGTCGGGTCTGGTGACGTCCAGCTGCAGGGGGACGGCGCGTCCGGGCGCCTCGGCCGCCAGGTGGGCGGCGGCGGCAGCCTCGCGGGCGCCGACATAGACCTTGGCCGCGCCGGCCGCGAGCAGGGCCCGCACGAAGGCCTCGCCGATGCCGCGATTGCCGCCGGTGACCAGGGCGATTCTGTCCTTCAGTTCCATGGGACTAGCCCACCCCTATCCGCTCATCCCCGCGAAAGCGGGGACCCAGGTGTTTTTGGTTTGCCACCGGTGGCGAGCTCAAATCGCGCCAGGAA
>JAZKFM010000168.1:0-4287 GCA_040386415.1 Pseudomonadota bacterium | reverse complement strand
CCTGCCCATAGCGCGCGCGGCCGGCGCCACACCCGTTTGCTGAATCTCGGAGATCATGGGTGGCCGGGACAAGCCCGGCCATGACGATCAGAAGAGTTGAGCTTGACCGCCGCCGCGTCACTGGCCGAGGTTCCCAGCAACAACTTGGGGAAACGCGCGTGGCCAATATCCAACCTTTCGAAGTCACGTGGCGCGAGACCGACGTCCAGGCGGTGCTGGATCAAGTGCGCGCCTATCCCTGGCCGCCGATCCCGGAGGTTCCCGACGGCTGGGCCTACGGCTGCGACGCCGGCTACCTGAGGGGGCTCTGCGAGCACTGGACCGAGCGCTACGACTGGCGCTCGGCCATGGCCGACCTCAACCGCTTCCCGCAGTTCACCGCCCGGGTCGAGGACTACGATCTGCACTTCCTGCACGTGATCGGCGAGGCGGGCGGCAAGCGGCCCCTGCTGATCACCCATGGCTGGCCGGGATCGCATTACGAGTTCTGGGGCGCCATCGAGAAGCTGGCCTTCCCGTCCCGCTTCGGGGGCGATTCGAAGGACGCCTTCGACCTGGTGGTCCCGTCCCTGCCGGGCTTCGGCTTCTCGTCCAAGCCGACCCGGCCCATCGGCCAGCGCACCACCGCGCGGCTGTTCAACACCCTGATGACCGACGTCCTGGGCTACCCCAGCTACATCGCCCAGGGCGGCGACTGGGGTGCGATGGTCACCTCCTGGCTGGGCCACGACCACGGCCAGACCGCCCGCGCCATCCACCTGAACATGATGGCGTTCCGTCCCTTCGGCGGGCCCAAGACCCCCGAAGAGATCGCCTGGATGACTCGGCAGAACGGGATGATGGACGTGATGGGCGCCTATTTCCGGCTGCAGGCGTCCAAGCCCCAGTCCCTGGCCTGGATGGGGGCGGGCAACCCCGTGGGCCAGGCCGCCTGGATCGCCGAGCGCTTCCACGACTGGTCCGACCTGCGGGAGAAACCGCTGGACGCGGTCCACCCCAAGGACCGGATGCTCACCAACATCATGATCTATGTGATGACCGGCAGCTTCGCGACCGGCGCCTGGTACTATCGCGGCCTGCTCGAAGAGGGCGGGATCGCGTTCAAGGAGGGCGAGCGCTGCGAGACGCCCACGGCCTTCGCCAACTTCCCGGGCGAACCGCTCTACACCGCCCCGCCCCGCACCTGGGCCGACCGCGCCTACAACATCACCCGCTGGACCGAGATGCCCCGCGGCGGGCACTTCGCGGCCATGGAGGAGCCCGACCTGTTCGTCGCCGAGGTGCGGGAGTGGGGAAAGGGCGTCTAGCGCTTTCCAAGCCGGCGGGATCGGGTCTATTCGGCGGATGGCCCGATACGACTTCGCTTCCGACAACACCGCCCCCGCCACGCCTGAGGCGATGAACGCCCTGGTGGCCGCCAATCGCGGCGTCACCTCCGGCTACGGCTCCGACCACATCACCAAGGCCGGCGCCGACGCGGTCCGCGCCCTGCTGGACGCCGACGCCAGCGTGCGGTTCGTGGCCTCCGGCACGGCCGCCAACGCCATATCCCTGGCCACCCTCTGCCAACCCTTCGAAGGCGTCCTGTGCCACCAGCATTCCCATGTCGCCACCGACGAGACCGGCGCGCCGGGCTTCTTCGGCCACGGCCTGGGGATGATCACCCTGCCCGGCGCGTCAGGACGCATTGATCCCAAGAGCCTGGCCGCGCCCTTGGCCGCGCCTGACCAGCCGCACTGGCAGGCGCCGGCGGCGCTCTCGGTCACCAACGCCACGGAGTACGGCACGGTCTATTCCGTCGCCGAGCTGAAGGCCCTGATCGATCCGGTGAAGGCCAAGGGTTACCGCGTCCACCTCGACGGCGCGCGCCTGGCCAATGCGGCGGCGGCCGGCTTCGACCTCAAGGCCATCCGGACCCTGGACGTCGACATCCTGGTGGTGGGCGGCACCAAGTCGGGCATGACGCCGTCCGAGGCCGTGGTGATCTTCGACCCCGTCCTGGCCCACCGCTTCGACGCGCGGCTGAAGCAGTCGGGGCAGTTGCCGTCCAAGGGCCGCTTCTACGCCGCGCCCTTCATCGGCATGCTGGAGGACGGCGCCTTCGTTCGCCACGCCGCCCACGCCAACGCCATGGCCAAGCGCCTGGCCGCTCTGATGCCCTTCCCCATCGCCCACCCGGTGGAGGCCAATGCGGTCTTCGTGGAGATGGACGAGCCGACCCTGCAGCGGCTGCATGCCGCCGGCTGGTTCGTCTACCGGTTCATCGACGGCTCGGTGCGCTTCATGTGCTCCTGGGCCACCACGTCCGAGGCGGTGGATGAGCTGGGCGTGGCGCTGCAGTCTATCGGTTAGCGGGCCAGCCAGCCCAGGACTTCTGGCCAGTGCTTATGGGGCAGGAAGTGGCCGGCGTCCGGGAAGGTGCGGAGGCTCTCCTGGCGGTCATTCAGCCAGACCGTGACATCGGCGGCGGTGTTCATGGGGTCCTGCTCGCCATGCCACACGGTGATCGGGGCCGACAGGCGCGACAGGTCCAGGGTCGGGCTGCGGGCCGAACACTTGATCTCGTCGGCGATGCCCCGGCTGGTGAGCGCCAGCGACTCTGAAATGTAGTCGACGATGTATTCCAGCACCCCGGGATGGGTGCGGAGATAGGCCGCGTCGCCGGGCGCCGAGGCGGCCGCGCGGACGAACTTTTCCAGCTGCTTGCGGGTCAGCTGCATCCGCATCATCGCAAACACCATGTCGGCCAGCCAGGCGTTGCGCAGGATGCGGCGGCGGAACAGCACCACCGCGTGGCCCTTGTCGCGCTCGGTCTCCACCGTCTGGCCCGAGGGCCGCGCCGAGGCCAGCAGCACCCGGCTGGCGATCGGCCCTAGTTCCCGCGCGGCCATCAGGGCGAAGGGCGCGCCGGACATGAAGGCGGCCACCTGCACCTCGGCCAGACCCTGGTCACGGCAGAGGTCGGCGAAGTCGCGGCCCACGGCCTCATAGCTGTAGTCGGGCGAGATGTCGGACCGGCCGGCCCCTGGCCGCTCAGGACAGAGCAGGCGCAGTCCGAGGTCACGGGCCAGGGCGTCGGTGCCGCGGGGCATGATGCTGCACCCCAGGCCCTGGTGGACCACCAGCACGGCCTTGCCCTTCGGATCGCCATAGGCGCGCCAGGCCAGGCGGCGGCCATCGGGGAGGGCCAGGAACCGGATCGGCGGCGAGGTCTCCACCGCGCCGCGCTCGGTGGCGGCGATGGGCGGTCCCAGCAGGCCCCGGCCCGAGCTTTCCTGGAAGGAGGTGGCCAGGGAGCCGAGCTGGGTCAGGGTGCGGATCAGCTCGCTCTGTCGCGACAGGCCCACCTTCTCGAAGATGGCGCGGAGCTGGTTGCGGACGGTGTTGAAGCTGACGCTCAGCTCCACAGCCGCTTCCTTCAGGGTCAGGCCGTCCTTCAGCCGCGCCGCCAGGCGGGTCTCGGCGGGGGTGAGCCCGAAGCTCTCGCGCAGGTTGGCCCAGAGCCGGTCGGTGGCCTCGACGGCCGGGAAGACCACGGCGCAGGCGCCCTCCCCCATGGTCACGGCCCCGCCAAGCCCGGCGGCGAGCGCGGCCGGCAAGCCGCTGGCGGGCACCACATAGGCGAAGTGAGGCGCCTCGTCGTCGGCCTGGCTGAACTTGACGATGACCTGGCGGCCCTGGGTGCCGCGCAGGCGGTGGCGGGCCTGGTCGAGGGCCTCGTGGTTGGCGGGATTGAAGAAGCGCAGGCCCTGGGCCTCGATCACCCCGAGGCGCTGATGGAAGACGGCCTCGCCGGCCGCGTTCCAGGCGCTGGCCCCGCCCGCGGCGTTGATCAGCACCACGCCCACCTGGGCCGCCTCCCCCCGATCACCGGCCAGCACGGCCAGGCGCGCGGCGCCCTCGGCCTCGGGGGGCGCATCACTGGCCTCCACGTCCAGGGCCTGGACGATCTGCTCCCATTTGTCGGGCTCGGCGGCGATGGCGTACATCGTCTCGATCACCATCGAGACGTTGGCCTTGGCTTTGGGAGTCAGGTCGGGCGGCACGGCGGGTGTCGTCTCTGGGCTCGGGGGATCCCCAAGCTTACACGACTCCCGCCCTCAGCAACCCCGCGTTGTCAGGCGCCCGCCATCTGCTTGCCACTGACGAAGCGGGCCAGACGCCCTGAGATCAATTCCTCGGCTTCGCGCACCATCCGGCTGATCAGTTCCTGGCAGGAAGGGATGTCGTGGATCAGGCCCTGGATCTGGCCTGCCGACCAGATGCCGGCGTCGTTGTCGCCCACCT
>JAZKFM010000167.1:4156-4874 GCA_040386415.1 Pseudomonadota bacterium | reverse complement strand
GAGGCGCGCTGATACGTCGGCTGGGTCGGTCTGTCAACAACTTCGCGAACCCGCGTGGCAGAAATCCTTACGCCATAAGGGTTTGGCGGAATAGGTATGATAATACCGCATCTCGCGACCGTCATGGCGCTGGGCTGGAAGCAGGCGCGATGGGCCCTGGCCCGGCTTCCGGAGCTAGGGCCTGCGGACCCGCCAGGCGAAGGCGGTGGCGATGGCCAGCAGCACGGCCGCGGTGACCTGGTGCAGCAGTGCCAGCCAGAGCGGCGTTCCGGCCATCAGGGTGGCGATCCCCAACGCGGCCTGGACCAGGACCGCGCCGCCCAGCGCCAGGGCCAGGACCTTGGCGCCCGCCGGCAGGAAGCGTGAGCGCTGCGCCGCGACCGCCGCCACCAGGGCCAGGATCACCAGCAGATAGGCCAGCAACCGGTGGTGCAGCTGCACCGCCGCCTGGCTATGGGCCACGGTGGCCCAGAGGGTCGGGCCCGCATAGTCGGTGGGGAACAGGGCGCCGTTCATCAACGGCCAGTCATTGTAGACGAAGCCCGCATCGGTGCCGGCCACCAGGGCGCCCAGCAGGATCTGCACGAAGATCAGCCCGGCCAGCCCCAAGGCGTGCCGGTTCCAGGCGCTGGGGACGCTCTGCCGGGGGGCGCCTGTCCAGGCGTCGAGCGCCGTCCAGATCAGGCCCGAGAAGATGAAGAGGGCTGCGAGCAGATGG
>JAZKFM010000167.1:2905-4146 GCA_040386415.1 Pseudomonadota bacterium | reverse complement strand
CAGCAGCGCGAAGGCCAGGCCCAGGTGAACCGTCAGCCGCTCGGGCGCGACCGACACCAGTTGAGACTGCGAGAGGCCGCTGGAGACCATCCACCAGCCGATGGCGCCCTGCAGGCCGCCAAGGGCGAACAGGACCGCGCAGCGCCAGATGAGACGCTTGGGAAGCTGGCGACGGATCAGGAAATAGGCGAAGGGGATGGCGAAGGCCGCGCCCACCAGCCGGCCCAGGAGCCGGTGGCCCCACTCCCACCAGTAGATGGCCTTGAAGGCCTCCAGGCTCATGCCCTTGTTCAGCTGCTGGTACTGCGGGATTTCGCGGTAGCGGGCGAACTCCTCGTTCCAGTCCCCGGCCGACATCGGCGGCAGCGCCCCCGTCACCGGTTTCCACTCGGTGATGGAAAGGC
The DNA here is from genome assembly GCA_040386415.1 of Pseudomonadota bacterium. Classification (GTDB taxonomy): domain Bacteria; phylum Pseudomonadota; class Alphaproteobacteria; order Caulobacterales; family Caulobacteraceae; genus Phenylobacterium. The sequence goes on along the minus strand of JAZKFM010000167.1, from coordinate 3,742 downwards.
CGGAGTCGGTGAGGCGCGTGGCGCCCCCCACCACCACCATCGCCAGGACCAGCAGGGCGACGGCGAAGAGCCAGAGGGCGACCGGCCGCGACCGGTCCGAGCGAAGGATTGACGTCATGGGGGTGACTTGAGACCTTTCGGTGCGTTCCAGGGCGACCGGCTACCTGAGAAGCCAGGCGGCGTCCACGCTTGCACGCCACTTGCAGGTGACATGTGAACCGGGGATGGTCCGGGACACAGCCAGACGGGGGCGTTGAGGCGGACTTATGGACGGCGTCGGCCTCTATGCTCAGATCCTAATCGGGATGCTGGCCGGCTGGTTCGCCGCCCTGGCGCTCGGCCGCCGCCACAGCCTGTTCACCTACATGGGCGTGGGCCTGGTCGGGGCGATCCTGGGGCACGCCATCGCCGGGGGACTGGACATCCATCTGGTGGGGGTCTGGGGCAGCCTGATCGCCGCCACCGTCGGCTCGATCCTGTTCCTCGCGCCCTTCGCCATCTTCCGCCGAGGCTAGCTGCGCCCTATACCGGCGCCATGAGCGCACGTGTCCGGAAGTTCGTCGGCGGTATCGGCATCCTGGTGTTCCTGGCCGCCTATATCTGGGCGGTGACGGCGATCGCCGAATACGTCCCCGATCAGGTCTTCATCAAGACGCTGTTCTACGCCGTGGCCGGCATCGGCTGGGGCGTGCCCATCCTGCCGCTGCTGTCCTGGATGAACGGCGGCCGGCAGTAGCCGCAAACGAAAAGGGCGCCCTCTTGCGAGAGCGCCCCTTCGGCCTTCCGATGGTCGGAGCGACAGGATTCGAACCTGCGACCCCTTGACCCCCAGTCAAG
>JAZKFM010000167.1:0-2895 GCA_040386415.1 Pseudomonadota bacterium | reverse complement strand
GTGCGCTACCAGGCTGCGCCACGCTCCGACATCGGCAAGGCGGCCCTTCTAACCTCTTGCGGCTTAGGGGCAAGCTCGAATTTCGGCCCGCGCCGATATCTGCGCCAGACCGGCGCAGCTTGCGGGCTCAACGCTTCAGAAGCGCGTCCAGGCGGCGCTTGGCGGCCTGCAGGTCATCTAGGGCGAAGACCAGGCGTTCGCGGTCGTCGGCGCCCAGGCGGGCGCTGGAGAGGCCAAGCACAGGCCGGTGGTCGGCGGGCTCGGATACAGGCGCGGGCGCGCCCTCCCCGTTTGCGGCCGAGAGCAGGCGCTTGAGCCCCTGTTCCTTGTGCAGGCGCTGGACGCCCTTGATGGTGTAGCCGTCCTCGTGCAGCAAGGTCTTGACCCCGCGCAGCATCGAGATGTCCTGCGGGCGGTAGAACCTGCGCCCGCCGGCCCGCTTCATGGGGCGGATGAAGGAGAACTTGGTCTCCCAGAACCTGAGCACGTGCTGGGGCACGCCCAGCTCGTCGGCCGCTTCCGAAATGGTGCGAAAGGCGTCCGGGCCCTTGGCCACGGGGGGCCTCTCGCTACTTTCCGAGGGCGCGGTCTACTCGCGCCTTCATGACCTGCGAAGCGCGGAAACCAATCACGCGCCGAGGTTCGATCGCGGCGGGTTCGCCGGTCTTCGGGTTGCGGCCCATCCGGGCCCGCTTGGCGCGCACCTGGAACACGCCGAAGCCGGAAAGCTTGACCTGTTCACCGCGCTCCAGAGCCTGGGCGGCCAGTTCGAGCGTACGCTCGACAAGTTCGGAACAATCCTGGCGGGTCAGGCCCACCTCCTCGTGAACCGCCTCGCACAGGTCGGCCCGCGTTACTGTCGCGCCCTTCATCCTCGCCCCTGCCCCTACTGAACCACTGCGACGGGCCGCAATCGCGGGAACGTCGGATAACCGTCATGGCCTGATTGTCGCATCAGGTCAAAGACTTCAAGGCGCAACCGGCCACGGGGCCGAAGCTTTCGCCTACAGGCGTACGACGCAGGCGCCCCAGGTCAGTCCGCCGCCCATGGCCTCCAGCAGCAGCAGCTGGCCGGGCTTGATCCGTCCGTCGGAAATGCCTTCGTAGAGCGCCAGCGGGATCGAGGCCGCCGAGGTGTTGGCGTGCTTGGCCACCGTAGAGATGACCTTCTTCTCGTCAATGCCCAGGCGCTTGGCGACGCCTTCCAGGATGCGCTGGTTGGCCTGGTGGGGAATGAACCAGTCGACATCGGCCACATTGACGCCGGCGTCGGCGGCCGCAGCCACCACGGCCTCGGAGATGTTCACCACGGCGTGGCGGAAGACCTGGTTGCCCTGCATGCGCAGATGGCCGATCTGGCCGTTGGTGGACACCCCGCCGTCCACATAGAGCAGGTCCTGCTTGGTCCCGTCGGCGCGGAGCGCAAAGCCCAGCAGGCCCCGGTCGGCGGTGGTCCCGTCGCCCTCGCCCGGCTCCAGCACGACGGCGCCGGCCCCGTCGCCGAACAGCACGCAGGTGCCGCGGTCGGTCCAGTCCATCAGCCGGGTCATGGTCTCGGCCCCGATCACCAGGGCGCACTTGGAGCGGTTGCGGGCCACGAACCCGTCGGCGGTGGAGAGCGCATAGACAAAGCCCGAGCAGACCGCCTGGACGTCGAAGGCGATGCCGATCGGGCAGCCCAGCTTGCGCTGGACGATGGTGGCGACGGCCGGGAAGGTCAGGTCCGGCGTGGTGGTGCCGACGATGATGAGGTCGACGTCGGCGGGGGTCTTGCCCGCCGCGGCCAGGGCCTTCCTTGCGGCTTCCACCGCCAGGTCGGACACAGGTTGGTCCGGCGCGGCGCGATGGCGTTGGCGGATGCCCGTGCGCTCGACGATCCACTCGTCGCTGGTGTCCACGGTCTTGGAGAGGTCGGCATTGGTGACGACCTCGTCGGGCAGATAGCCCCCGACCCCGGTCACGACGCTACGCAGGACTTTAGTCAACGGTTGCAGCTCCATCGGCGGCCGGCGCACTCGACTCGGCCACGGCGGCGGTGAGCCGCGTCATATTCTTTTCGACCTCGCTGGCGAAGTCGCTTTGCGAAAGGCTGGCAGCCATGCGGATGGCGTCGGCGAAGTCCTGAGGCTTGGCGCCCCCGTGCGACTTCACCACCACACCGTTGAGGCCAAGAAGTGGCGCCGCGCGGGGCGGGTTCAGTTTCTGCCCGAACCTGCGCAGTCCGGACCGGGCCAGCAGGGCCCCGGCGGTGGTGATCAGCGAGCTGGTCAGGGCGGCGCGGAGCTCAGCCTCCACATAGCGGCCGGTGCCCTCGGCGGCCTTCAGCATGATGTTGCCGGTGAAGCCGTCGGTGACCGCGACGTCGACGGTGTTTTTGGACAGGTCGTCGCCCTCGATGAAACCGCGATAGTCCAGGTCGAACTTGCCCGAGCGGAGGATGGCGTGCGCCAGTCGCACCTCTTCGTGGCCCTTCACGTCCTCGGAGCCGACATTGACCAGGCCGACGGTCGGCTTGGCCACGCCGTGGAAGGCGCGATGGAAAGCCTCGCCCATGATGGCGAACTCCACCAGGCGCTCGGCGTCGCAGTCGATATTGGCGCCCACGTCCAGCACCGTGGTCAGGCCCTTGGCGCCGGGCCAGCTGGCCACCAGGCAAGGGCGGTCGACATCCACGCTCATCCGCAGGATCAGCTTGGAGATGGCCATCAGGCCGCCGGTGTTGCCGGAAGAGACGGCGGCGACGGCCTCACCGGTCTTCACCGACTCGACGGCGTTCCACATCGAGCTGCCCTTGCCGCGCCGCAGAGCGGTGGCGGGCTTCTCGTCCGAGGCGATGACCTTGTCGGTATGGCGGATCTCGACCTGGGCCTTCAGCGCCGGGTGACGGGCGAGCTC
>JAZKFM010000166.1:0-10877 GCA_040386415.1 Pseudomonadota bacterium | reverse complement strand
TGAAGTTCGGCATCGGGTTGGACTTGCGCCAGACGATGTCGTTCAGGATCCAGAACCCCAGGGTCTGCAGGATGGCGCCGACCCGGAAAATGTTATGATAGCTGCCGATCACCCACATGGCGCCGTCGTCTTTCAAGACGCGCTGGCACTCGCTCATCCACTCGGTGGTGAAGCGGTCATACGTCTCGAACGAGTCGAAGCGGTCCCACTCGTCGTCGACGGCGTCGACCTTGGAGTTGTCGGGCCGCAGCAGGTCGCCGCCCAGCTGCAGGTTATAGGGCGGGTCGGCGAAGACCAGATCGACGGACTTCGACGGGAGCTTCTTCAAGCCCTCGATGCAGTCGCCCAGGATGACCGTGTTGGTGGCAATCGCGCCCATGTCCGCCTCGCTTCTAAGGAGACGGAATCCTGAGTCATCGTAGTGAAGGGTAGGTGTCCAAACGTGGTGAACGGAGCGTTAATCGCTCAATTCAACCACTTAACCCACGCGCCGTGCGGGTGGACCTGGGCCAGGACCCGATCTTCCCCGCCCGGCCAGAGGGTGAGGCGAACCTCCATGCCCGACAGTTTCTCCGGCGGCGGCTCCATGCGCAGCCAGGCGAAGGGGGCCGCGGCGGTGGCCTGGGCGCCATGGTCGGCGATGACCTGGGCCAGGGCCGCCTGGCTTTCCGGCGGCATGTATTGCCAGAACACCGAATGATAGAGGACCGTGACAGCGCCCGCCCGCGGCGCTGCGACGCGGGCGCTCCAGGCCACGGCGTCGGCGGCCTCCACGGCGACCCCCAGCGACAGGGCCAGATCGATGGCCGCGCGGATGCGGTCCAGCCGCTCGAACTGATCGGGCCAGATATAGGCCAGCAGCCGGCGGCGCTGGTCAGGGTCGGTCAAGTCGCCAGGGCGGCGGTCGCAGGCGGCGCGCTCCACCACCTCGACCCTCGCGTTCACAGACGGGGCTGACCCAGCCCACTCAGTGTCCATCACCACCCGGGCGTCGGGATCACCCCAGGCGGTGTCGCCGAATTGGTAGCGGTACCGATCCCAATGCAGGTTCAGGCCGGCGCTGGCCGCCACCTCGAAGGCGCGGATCGGCAGGCCGGTCTCGCTGGCGATCGCCAGGAAGCCCGGCGCCAGGCAGGCCGAGCGGCGGACCTCATTGGTCTGGGGCTCGTGGCTCATGAAGGCCGCCAGCCGGTCTTCATGACGGATCATCGCTGACCGCGCCGCCATCCAGGCGACCGCCGGGTCGGCGTTGCGTCCGGGCTGCGGATAGGTCGCCGCAAGGGCCGGATCGTCGCCGCTCAGCACCAGGTCGTGGAGTGATCCCAGGAGCCGGAGGCAGACGGCGTCCCCGACCAGCTTGCGGTAGTCGGTGGTGGCCCAGGGCGCCAGCAGGGCGTTGACCGGGCCGCCGGCCTTCAGGTCTTCGGCAGCCAGGGTCAGCAGGTCGCCATGGAAGGGGGACCCGAGGACCCGGCAGGAGTTGGCCTGGGCCAGGAAGGCGCGGGTGAGATCGGGATTGTCCATGACCGCGTGGTCCCGCCGGAGCGGGCGGAGGTCAATCTTGATTCAGCAGATCAAGCTCGCCGTTCACCAGCTCGCCCATCAGGGCCAGCTTCACCGGCGCCCAGCCCATCCGGTGGATCTCGCAGGGGCCCAGCGTCCGCAGGGCCTCGACGTGGACCCTCGCGTGATAGCCCTTATGGGCGGCGAAGCCGTAGCCGGGATAGAGGCCGTCCATCTCCTTCATCAGCCGGTCGCGAGCCACCTTGGCCAGGATCGAGGCCGCGGCGATGGAGCTGCTGATCCCGTCGCCCTTGATCACCGTCTTGATGGGGCAGGGCAGCTTGAAGCGGTAGTTGCCGTCCACCAGGGCGAAGGCGGGCTCCACCGACAGCTCGCCGATGGCGCGGCACATGGCCAGACCCGCGGCGTGCAGGATGTTGAGCTCGGCGATCTCCTCGACACTGGCGAACCCCACCCCCCAGGCGACGGCCTTGTCCTTGATCTCCAGCTCCAGCTCCTCGCGCTGCTTGGCGGTCAGCTTCTTGGAGTCGTTCAGGCCCTTGGGGACCTTCCGCGGATTGAGGATCACCGCCCCGGCGGAGACCGGCCCGGCCCAGGGTCCGCGCCCGGCCTCGTCGACACCGCACACCGGGCCCGGACAGGCCTTTTCCAGCAGCATGTCGGGCATCAGGCGCTCATCCGGTTGATGGGGCCGTGGCGGTGGCAGCAGGTGAGGTGGTCGTTGACGAAGCCGGTGGCCTGCATGAAGGCGTAGACGATCACCGGGCCGACGAACTTGAAGCCCTTCTGCTTGAGCCCCTTGGACATCTGGACGGCGACCTCGGTCTGGGCCGGCACGTCGCTGATGGCCTCCCACCGGTTGTGGATCACCCGGCCGTTGGTGAAGCTCCAGAGGAACTGGGAGAAGTCCTCACCCTGGTCGCGCATGTCCAGATAGATGCGGGCGCCGTTGATGGCGGCGTCGATCTTGGCGTTGGACCGCACGATGCCGGCGTCGGCCATCAGCCGGGCGCGATCCTCGTCGCCGTAGCGGGCGACGATCTCGGGATTGAAGTCGGCGAAGGCGGCGCGGAAGGCGTCGCGCTTCTTCAGGATGGTGATCCAGGAGAGCCCGGCCTGGAAGCCGTCCAGCACCAGCTTCTCCCACAGGGCGCGGGAATCGTATTCCGGCACGCCCCATTCCGTGTCGTGATAGGCCTCGTACAGGGGGTCGCCCTGCATGCCGCGCCAGCCGCAACGAATCGGTTCGGAAGTCATGGCGGGTGTTTTCGCAGGCGCGGCGGCGGCCAATCAAGCGGGACCGAAGCAGATGGCGTTCGAAGGCTTCCAACTGTCGCGGGTGAATGTGGGGGAGGCGACCCTGCGGGTCCGCCACGGGGGCTCGGGCCCGCCGCTCCTGCTGCTGCACGGCTACCCCGAGACCCACATGATGTGGAGCCGGGTGGCCGACGACTTGGCCCGCGACTTCACCGTCATCGCGCCCGATCTGCGGGGCTACGGCGAGAGCACCGCGCCCGCCACCACGCCTGACCACGAGACCTATTCCAAGCGCGCGATGGCGCGGGACGCCGTGGCCCTGATGAAGTCCTTCGGCTTTGACCGTTTCAACCTGGCCGGCCACGACCGGGGTGGGCGGGTGGCTTACCGCCTGGCGCTGGATCATCCCGACGCCCTGCTGAAGCTCTCCATCCTCGACATCATCCCCACGGCCGACGTCTGGAAGCGGGCCAACAAGGCCTTCGCGCTCGCCTATTGGCACTGGTCGTTCCTCGCCCAGGCCCACCCATTCCCGGAGACGGTGATCGGCGCCGACCCGGAATACTTCCTGTTCCGGGGCTCGCGAGGCATGTTCGACCCTGCCGCCTATGCCGACTATGTCCGCTGCCTGCAGAACCCCGCCATGGTCCACGCCATCTGCGAGGACTACCGCGCCGGCGCGAGCTACGACGTGGCGGCCGACGAGGCCGATCGCGGCAAGGCCAGGATCAGGGTTCCAGTCCAGGTGCTGTGGGGGTCGAAGGGGGCGCTGGCCGCCTGGTACGACGTGCTGGCGATCTGGCGCGAGTGGGCCGACGACGTCTCAGGCCACGCCATCGAGAGCGGCCACTTCATTCCCGAGGAGAATCCGGCGGAGACACTGAAAGCACTGCGGGCGTTCTTCCTGGGGTAGGGGCGTCACCCCATGGGGTCATCCCGGTCCACCCAACGGTGTCATCCCGGTTTCCGCGCAGCGGAAGACCGGGACCCAGAAGCACCGATCCATCCTGCACGCCCCGCGCATATGGGTCCCGGACAAGCCCTGCGGGCTTTCCGGGATGACACTTGGGGTTTGTCTTACAGCGGCAACCACTCAGGCCGATCAACCTGCACCGCCTTGCCGTCCACGGTCAGCTCGCCGTCGATCCGGTCCAGCCGCACCAGGGCCATGGCCCGGCCGTTCTGTCCCGACAGCACTTCTCCGGCCCGGCGGTCGCCGGTCAGCACTTCGGCGTCGAAGGCCGGCGCCGCGCCGTCGAAGGTCAGGGGCAGCATGCGGTTCTTGATCTGGCCCCGGCGCTTCATGCGTGAGGTGGTCTCCTGGCCGACGAAGCAGCCCTTGTGGAAGTCGATGCCGTTCAGCAGGTCGAAATTGGCCTCGATGGGATAGGTCTTCTCGCTACCCCAGTCGGCGGGGCCGGGGACGCCGAGCGCCAGGCGGTGCGCGTCATAGGCGGCCTCACCCACCTCAGCGGCGCCGGCGGGGACAGCCGCGCCGTAGCCGCGCCAGCCCAGGGCCGCCAGACGCGGATCGGCGATCCAGCCCTCCGGAGCTTCCGGCCCGCCGAACAGCACCGACACCGGTGTCTCGTCCGCCGCGATCGTCACCTTGGCCCGCAGGCGGTACATGGTCAGGCGCATCGTCAGGGCCGCCCGGTGCTCGGCCTCCACGTCCAGCAGCGCGCCGTCCTCCCGGCCCACGACGAACAGGTCGAACAAAAGCCGTCCTTGCGGGGTCAACAGAGCTCCGAAGCGCAGTTCACCGGGTTGGAGCGTTTCCACATCCTGGGTGATCAGGCCCTGGAGGAAGTCTCGCCAGTCCTCGCCGCCGAGGGCGATCAGGGCGCGGCTCTTCAGGACGGCGTAGGAGTGGTCGGTCGTCATGGGTGGAAGTTAGGGATGGCACGGGTGGAGCGCCAGCGCCGGGAGCCTTATAGAAGGGCGATGACCCCCGGGTCCTTCCCGATTCTGTTCATCACCGCCACGCGGATTGGCGACGCCGTGCTCTCTTCCGGGCTCATCCGCAAACTGCTGTCCGAAATCCCCAGCGCGCGTTTCACCATCGTGGCGGGGCCCGTGGCCGCGCCGCTGTTCCTCGACGTGCCGAACCTCGATCAGATTATCGCTTTTGAGAAGGCCAAGGACGGCCGTCACTGGTTCCGGCTATGGCGTCAGGTGCGCAAGCGTCACTGGGGCCTGGTGGTGGACCTGCGCGGGTCGGCCATCTCCGGCTTCCTGAAGCGCGACCGCCGGGCGGTGTTCAAGCGGCCGCCGACCCCGATGCACAAGGTGCTGGAGGCCGCCCGCGTCCTGCAGATCGAGGACGATCCCCCCGCCCCCTATCTCTACACCTCCCCCGAGACCGAGGAGATGGCCGCCGAGCTGACCGCCGGCGAGGGGCCGATCCTGGCGCTCGCGCCGTCGGCCAACTGGGTCGGCAAGACCTGGCCCATCGAGCGCTTCGCCCAGACCGCCATCCAGCTGCTGGGGGACGAGGGCCCTCTGGCCGGGGCGCGGCTGATGGTGCTGGGCGGCCCCGAGGACGCCCAGGCGACCCAGTCCCTGCGCAACGTCGTTCCCAAGAGCCGCTTCATCGACCTGGTGGGGAAGGTGGACCTGCTCACCGCCCACGCCTGCCTGAAGCACGCCCGCCTGTTCATCGGCAATGATTCGGGTTTGATGCACATCGCCGCCGCGGCCGGCGTCCCCACGGTCGGCCTGTTCGGACCGTCGGATGAGAGCCTCTACGGCCCCTGGGGCGCCGACACCCGGGTCGTCCGAGGCCCTCGTGATTTCGCGACCATCGCGGCGGTTGACCCTGGCTTCCAGCAGGCGCTGTGTCACATGATGGACCTCCCCGTCGACACCGTGGTCTCCACGGCGCGCGACCTGCTGGCGAAGACAACCGGGACAAGATGAGCGAGACCTACGACCTGATCATCCGGGGGGGCGAGGTGGTGAACCACGCCGGCCGCGGCCTCTCCGACGTCGGCGTGCGCGGCGGCAAGATCGTCGCCATAGGCGACCTCTCCCAGGCCTCGGCGGGCGAGGTGTTCGACGCCAAGGGGCTGGCGGTGCTGCCGGGGGTGATCGACACCCAGGTCCACTTCCGCGAGCCTGGCCTGGAGTGGAAGGAGGACCTGGAGAGCGGGTCCCGCGCCGCTGTCCTGGGCGGGGTCGTGGCCGTGTTCGAGATGCCGAACACTGAGCCCACCACCACCGATCCCGACTCCCTGGCCGACAAGCTGGTGCGCGCCAAACACCGCATGCATTGCGACCACGCCTTCTATGTCGGCGGCACCCACGAGAACGCGGTCTTCCTCGGCGAGCTGGAGCGCCTGCCCGGCTGCTGCGGGATCAAGGTGTTCATGGGCGCGTCGACCGGCAGCCTGCTGGTGCAGGACGACGCCGGCATCGAGCAGGTGCTGCGCCATGTGAACCGCCGCGCCGCCTTCCACTCCGAGGACGAGTATCGCCTGGCCGAGCGCCGGCCGCTGGCGCGCACCGGCGACTGGACCAGCCACGAGGAGGTCCGCGACGCGGCCTCGGCCCTGGAATCCACCCACCGCCTGGTGCGCATCGCCAAGGCCCTGGGCAAGCGTATCCACGTCCTGCACGTGACCACCAAGGAGGAGATGATCTTCCTGGCCGCCAACAAGGACGTGGCCAGCGTCGAGGTCACCCCCCAGCACCTGACCCTGACGGCGCCCGAGGCCTATGAGCGGCTGAAGGGCTACGCCCAGATGAACCCGCCGATCCGCAACAAGTATCACCAGGACGGCCTGTGGGACGCGCTCGCCGCCGGTGTCGCCGACGTGCTGGGCTCAGACCACGCGCCCCACACCAAGGAGGAGAAGGCGCGGCCCTATCCGGCCTCGCCGTCGGGCATGCCGGGGGTTCAGACCCTGGTGCCGGTGATGCTCACCCACGTGGCCAACGGGCGCCTGTCCCTGGAGCGGTTTGTCGACCTCACCAGCCACGGCGCCAACCGGCTGTTCGGCATGGCCGACAAGGGGCGGCTGGCGGTCGGCAACGACGCCGACTTCACCATCGTCGACCTCAAGGCCCGCCGCACCATCAAGCACGAGGACATGGCCAGCCGGGTCGGCTGGACCCCCTTCGACGGCTTCGAGGCCACCGGCTGGCCCATGGCCACCATCATCCGGGGCCGGGTGGTGATGCGCGACGACGAGGTGATCGCCCCCAGCCTGGGCGAGCCGGTGCGGTTCGCCGAAACCCTCGGCGGCTAGACTGCCCTTCGCGCGAGTGCGATTGCGTGATCATCCCTAGCGTGCAAGCCTGACCACAAGAGTTGTGGGGGATTGCATGTCTTTATCCGATGACGCCGCGCTGACGCGCGGCGAGCGCCTCGTGTTTGGCGAGACTCTCCAGCCGGGCAAGTTCGTCGGGTTGAGCTTCAAGAACGGCCTGCTGAACATCGTGACCCTGACCCTCTACCGGTTCTGGGGAAAGACCGAGGTCCGCCGGCGGATCTGGAACGGCGTCTCCCTCAACGGCGAGGCCTTCGAATACACCGGCCGAGGCAAGGAGCTGTTCCTGGGCTTCCTGCTGGCCCTGGTGCTGGTGGTCCTGCCGCTGCTGATCGTGGTGTTCACCGTCCAGTTCCTGGCGCCGCAACTGGCCTTCGCGATCATCCTGCCGGTCTATCTGCTGCTGTTCTATCTGATGGGGTTCGGGCGGTTCACGGCCTTCCGCTACCTGGCCAGCCGCACCAGCTGGCGGGGGGTAAGGTTCGCGCTGCAAGGGTCTCCTTGGCGCTACGGCTGGAGCTACATCGGCAACATGCTGCTGATCGGCATCACCCTGGGCTGGTTCGCGCCGGCCGCGGAGCGCCGACTGGCCGCGCCGCTGTGGCACGGCCTGCGGTTCGGCGATCGGGAATTCCGGTTCGATATCGACCGGGCGCGGAAGGTCGGGCTCTACGGTCCCTTCACCCTGCTCTGGGTCGGGGCCATGGTGCTCTACGTCGCCTTCATCGGCCTGATGGTGAGCCAGATGAAGACCCTCATGCCGGAAGCGGCGACCGAACCGACCCTGGCCTGGTTCGGCTTCGTCTATGGCTCGCTCTTCGTGCTGCTGATCCTGATGAGCATCCTGGCTGCGCCCTATCAGGCCGCCGTCCTGCGGACCCTGGCGGCGGGAACTTCCCTCGACGACGCCCGGTTCAGTTTCAAGGTCAGCTGGCTGGAGATCGCGGGCCTGATCCTCACCAACCTGCTGCTGATCACCTTCACCCTGGGCTTCCTGACACCGGTGGTGGAAGCCCGCACGGCGAAGTTCCTGGTCCGCCGCCTGCGCAGCGAGGGTGAGGTCGATCTGGCCGCCGCACGCCAGGCCGAGCAGGGGCCGCGCACCGGCGAGGGTCTGGCCGACGCCTTCGGCATGGCCGCGGTCTAGGCGCCCGTGCAGGCCAGGTTCCATGACGGGCTGACCGCCCGGTCGCTGCCGGTCGAGGTGACGGTGGAGGCCCACCGTCTCAGCTTCGAGGCCGATGGCGAGACCCATGTCTGGTCCCTGGCCGATCTCCAGATCGAGGACCTGGGCGATCGCCTGCGGCTGTCGCACCCGAAGGTGGGCGACGGGCGCCTGACCCTGGACGCCGCAGAGTGGCGCGCCTCCGGGGGAGGGGCGGGCCTCAAGGCCGAGCGTCGCCACCGGAAGCGGGAGGTCCGGCTTGTGGTGGGCCTGGCCGCGGCCGGCCTGGCCATCGCCGCGGTGGTGTTCATCGGTGTGCCCGCGGCGTCCGGGCCCCTGGCGCGGGCGACCCCGCCGGACATCGAGGCGCGCATGGGCCGCAACTTTGAGGGCCAGCTCTCCATCGCCTTCCGGCCCTGCGACCCGGGCGCCGGCCAGACCGCGCTGGCCGCCTTTGGCCAACGGCTGGAAGCCGCCGCCGACACGCCCTTCGATATCCGGGTCCGGGCTGTCCAGGCCCCCATGGTCAACGCCTTCGCCCTGCCGGGCGGCGCGGTGATGGTCACCGACGACCTTATCGCCCTGGCCAAGACCCCCGACGAACTGGCCGCCGTGATCGCCCACGAAGCCGCCCATGTGGAACGGCGCCACGTGATGCAGGCGGTGTGGCGCTCGCTCGGCCTTGGCCTGGTGCTGGACGCCGTGGTGGGCGGCGGCAGCGGAGCGGGACAGCAGGCGGTGCTGCTGGCGGGCTCCGTGGCCGACCTGCGCTTCAGCCGCTCAGCGGAAAGCGAGGCCGACGTGCGCGGTCAGCAACTGCTGGAGGCCAACGGCCTGTCGTCCCAGGGCATGGCGCCCTTCTTCGAGCGCATCGCCGCCAAGGGCGAGGGCGCGGAGGCGGGCGCGGTGCGGGAGCTGATGTCCAGCCATCCCGACAGCCTGCGCCGCGCCCGGGAGAGCGCCGCCCGCGCCCGCCCCGGCGCACCGGCCTTCACGCCGGCGGAGTGGGCCGCGATCCGGACGGCGTGCCAGAGGCCCAAGCGTACCCTGCAGCAGATCCTCAAGAACCCGCTGGGCGGTTGATCACCCGACTTGCGGAATTTCCGCGAGAGCTGTCGAATTCAGCCGGGGCGGCGCGTCTCTCCACCACACTTCACGCTGAAAGGGGAGTTCGATGCAGTACATGCTTCTGGTCTACGAGCCCGAGGATCTCAATCAGGGCCCGGAGGGTGAGGCCAGCCTTATGGACGTGGCCGCAAGGCACATGGCGCTCGCCAAGGCCATGAGCGAGGCCGGCGCGATGCAGGGGGGGGCGGGCCTGCAGCCGGTGGCCACGGCCACCACGGTGCGGACCTCGGCCTCCGGTCAGACCCTGCACGACGGCCCCTTCGCCGAGACCCGCGAGCACCTGGGCGGCTTCTACCTGATCGAGGCGCCGGACCTGGATGCGGCGATCAAGTGGGCCCGGCAGGTTCCCATCCGACCGGGCGGGTCGTGCGAGGTGCGGCCGGTGGCGACCTACTGATCCATGGACCTGGGGCGCGCGATCTCCGACGCCCGGCCTCGCGTGGTGGCCGCCCTGGCCGTCCGACTGCGCGACCTCGACCTGGCCGAGGAGGCCTTCGCCGAGGCCAGCGCCGCGGCGGTGCCGGCCTGGCGCGCCCAGGCTCCCCGCGACCCCGCCGCCTGGCTGTGGCGGGCGGCCTGGCGCAGGGCGATGGACGCCAAGCGCCGGTCGGCGGTTCGCCGGAGGCTGACGCCTGACGACCCGGAGCCAGCGCCCACGCCGGAGGACGAGGTCATCGCCGCCGGTGATCCCATCCCCGACGAGCGCCTGCGGCTGATCTTCGTCTGCTGCCACCCGGCCATCGCCGCCGACGCCCGCGCGGCCCTGACGCTCAAGGTGGTCTGCGGCCTGTCGACCGAACGGCTGGCGCGGGCCTTCCTCATGGCCGAGCCGGCCATGCTGCAGAGGATCACCCGGGCCAAGCGCAAGATCCGCGACGCCGGCGTGCCCTTCGAGGTCCCCGGCCGCGAGATGTGGCCCGAGCGGCTGGAGGCGGTGTTGGCCACCCTGGAGATCGCCTACGCCCAGGCCTATGAGGACGCCGCCCTGGCTGCCGATGGCGCGGGCTTCGCGCAGGAGGTGCTGCGGCTCTCGGGCCTGCTGGCCGAGCTGATCCCACGCGAGGGCGAGGTGCTCGGCCTGGCCGCCCTGGTGCGCTTCGCCGAGGCGCGGCGGCCGGCGCGGCTCGACCCGGCGGGCGCCATGGTCCCGCCGGCTGAGCAGAGCATGGCGCTCTGGCGCGGCGATCTGATCGCCGAGGGCGCGCGGCTGCTGGACGCCGCCGCCGACCTCGGGGCGACCGGACCGCGCCAACTGCTGGCGGGCATCCACGCCATGCACCTTTCGCGCAGGGACACCGGTGTCACCCCCTGGCCCGCCATCGTCGGTCTCTATGACGCCCTGACCCTGTTCCGGCCCGACGCGGTGACGGCGGTCAACCGGGCCGTGGCGGTCGGGGAGGCGCGCGGCGCGGTCGAGGGGCTGGCCGCCCTGAACGCGGTTCCAGACGCCGTGCGCCTCGCCAACTGGCTGCCCTATCAGGCCGCCCGCGCCGGACTCTGCGAGGGGGCGGGCCGGACGGGGGATGCGGCTG
>JAZKFM010000165.1:0-11499 GCA_040386415.1 Pseudomonadota bacterium | reverse complement strand
CGCTCTCCAGCAGGACGCCGAGGCCAAAGCCGTCGATCCCGCAGTTGTTGGAGATCACGGTGAGCCCCTTGGTCCCGCTCTCGCGGATCGCCGCGATCAGGTTTTCCGGGATGCCGCAGAGGCCGAAACCCCCGGCCATGATGGTCATGCCATCGAACAGGCGCCCCGCCAGGGCGTCGACGGCGGATTTCTGTGTCTTGTCAGCCATGAAAGCCCATTACGCCGCACTGCAACATTTGGGAACCGCGCATTCGGTTTTCGCGTGCACAAAACCGGGAACGCCGGGCAATACTGATCTCATGTCGAACCTTCGAACGGAGGCCGCCCGATGAACGGCCAGGACCTGCTGATCCAGGCGCTGGTCTATCTGACCGCGGGCGTCGTCTCCGTGCCCATCGCCAAGCGCATCGGCCTGGGCTCGGTGCTGGGCTACCTGATCGCCGGGGTGATCGTCGGGCCCTTCCTGCTGGACCTGGTGGGGGAGCCCGCCGACGTCATGAAGTTCGCCGAGTTCGGCGTGGTGATCCTGCTGTTCCTGATCGGGCTGGAGGTGCGCCCGGCCCTGCTGTGGCGGATGCGGACGGCGATCTTCGGCCTGGGCGGCGGCCAGATGGCGGTCACCACCCTGGTGATGGCCGCCGCGGGCCTGGCGCTGGGCCTCGACTGGCGCACGGCGCTGGCGGCCGGGGCGGTGCTGGCCCTGTCCTCGACCGCCATCGTGCTGGCCAACCTCGAGGAAAAGGGCCTGCGCCAGGGAACCGTCGGCGAGGCGGTGTTCGGGGTGCTGCTGTTCCAGGACCTAGCGGTGATCCCGCTGTTCGCCCTGCTGCCCCTGCTGGCGGTGACGGCGCCGGTTCACGAGGCGGCGGCGGCGGCCGGTCACGGCGCCAGCCTGCTGGACGCCATGGGCCTGCCGGGCTGGGCCAAGGCGCTGGCCATCCTCGGCGCGGTGGCCGCGGTGATCGGCGGCGGGCGCTATCTGGTGCGGCCGGTGTTCCGCTTCATCGCCCAGGCCCGCCTGAGGGAGATCTTCACCGCCTCGGCCCTGCTGCTGGTGGTGGCGGTGGCGGCCCTGATGCAGACCGTGGGCCTATCCCCGGCGCTCGGCGCCTTCCTGGCGGGGGTGGTGCTGGCCGAGAGCGAGTTCCGGCGCGAGCTGGAGACCGACATCGAGCCGTTCCGCGGCCTGCTGCTGGGCCTGTTCTTCATCACCGTGGGGGCCGGTCTCGACTTCTCGGTGATCGCCCGCCAGCCGGTGCTGCTGATGGGGCTGGTGATCGGCATGATGGTGCTGAAGGCGGCAGCCATGTTCGGCGTGGGCGCGGCCTTCCGCATGCCGCGCCGGGAGGCCGGCACCACGGCGGTGTCCCTGGCCCAGGGCGGGGAGTTCGCCTTCGTGCTGCTGGGCTTCACCGTGGCGGCCGGCGTCATCGACCCGGAGCTGTCGAAGCTGCTGTCGGCGGTGGTGGCGCTCTCCATGGCCTTCACGCCGCTGGCCTTCCTGGCCTACGAGAAGCTGGTGCTGAGCCGCGAGGCGGGGCCGGGCGCGGAGCCGGAGCACATCCCCTATGACGAGGGCGAGCCCGAGGTGATCGTCGCGGGCTTCGGGCGGTTTGGTCAGATCGCCGCGCGCCTGCTGATCGCCAACGACTTCAATGTGGTGACCTTGGACTCCAGCATCGAGCAGATCGAGCTGCTGCGGGCCTTCGGCCGCAAGGTCCACTATGGCGACGCCAGCCGCATCGACCTGCTGCGCACCGCCGGCGCCGAGAAGGCCCGGCTGCTGATCGTCGCCATCGACGACAAGGACAAGGCCGTGGAGCTGGTGGAGGCCGCCAAGCTGGCCTTCCCCAACCTGACCATCCTGTCGCGGGCCTGGGACCGGCGGCACGCCTATGACCTGCTGGCCCACGGCGCCGACGACGTGGAGCGCGAAAGCTTCGAGGGCAGCCTGGCCATGGGCAAGCGCGCCCTCATGCGCCTGGGCTTCAGCGAGCGCCGCGCGGTCGGCGCGGCGGCGGCCTTCCGCAAGCTCGACCGCAAGCTGTTCGAGAAGCTGGCGCCCGCCTATGGCCAGGAGGAGAACTACGTCCTGGCCAGCCGCGACTCCACCGAGACCATGGAGCGGCTGCTGAACGCCGAGATGCGCCGGGTGGGCGCCGAGGAGGAGGTGGACGACGAGCTCCCCTTCCCCGCCAGACGGGTGGAGAAGGATCGCCAGCCGGTGTAAGGGGCGGACATGACCCAAGCCGCCATCACCCCCGTCTCCTTCAAGGCCTTCGGCGCCGACTTCGAAAGCTTCTCCCAGGCGCTGGGCGACAGCTTCGCCCGCTACGGCTTCGCGGTGATCTCCGACCACGGCCTGCCGGACGCCGGCGTCACCGCGGCCACGGACGCCACCAAGGCCTTCTTCGCCCAGCCGAAGGAGATCAAGCAGCGCTATGTCGTCGGGACCGGCGGTCAGCGCGGCTACACCCCCTTCGGCATCGAGACCGCCAAGGACGCGGCCCATTTCGACCTGAAGGAGTTCTGGCACATGGGGCGCGACCTGCCGCCCGGCCATCCCTATCAGGAGCTGATGCCGCCGAACGTCTGGCCGGTGGAGGTTCCCACCTTCGTCTCCGACGTGGCCTGGCTGTACGACGCGCTCGACGAGCTGGGGATCAAGGTCCTGGAGGCCATCGCCCACTATCTGAAGCTGGACCGCCACTTCTTCGACGCCACGGTGAACGACGGCAATTCGGTGCTGCGCCTGCTGCACTATCCGCCGGTGCCCAAGGACGGCCCCAACATCCGGGCCGGCGCCCACGAAGACATCAATGTCATCACCCTGCTGCTGGGCGCGGAAGAAGCCGGGCTGGAGGTCCTGGACCGCGACGGCCAGTGGCTGGCGATCAATCCGCCCGCCGGCTCGGTGGTCTGCAACATCGGCGACATGCTGCAGCGGCTGACCAACCACCGCCTGCCGTCCACGACCCACCGGGTGGTGAACCCGGCGCCGGAGCGGCGCGGCTTCCCGCGCTACTCGACGCCGTTCTTCCTGCACTTCAACCCGGACTACCAGATCAGGACCCTGGCCTCCTGCGTGGACGACGAGCACCCCGACCGCTACCCCGCCCCGATCACCGCAGATGAGTTCCTGAAAGAGCGCCTGCGCGAGATCAAGCTGCTGTAACGGGTGGTAGATGCTCCCCCTCTGGGGGGAGGTGGCGCGAAGCGCCTGAGGGGGACTTTGACTTTGTGTTTGCGGGCGGTTGGTGTCGACGACGTCGATCCCCCTCCGGCACGGACCTGCGGTCCGCGCCACCTCCCCCACATCGGCCTGCGGCCTGGGGGAGGATCTTGGGTCAGCACCTCCTCTCCTCCAAAGGAGAGAGGGTGTCGGCGCTCCATGCCACCACCACACTCCTGCATAGAATTTGGGCAGTCGGATTTTGACGGTCACGGACATTTAACCCTGCGGCCCCATCGTCCCGGTCAGTGCTCAGGGGAGATGACATGGCCAAAAAGGACGGGGTTTCGCATGGCGAAGCCGAACGTCTGGCCGCCGTCGGCGGACTGGACCTCGCGGAATTGCGGCCAACCTTGGCGCGTATCGCGCGCCTGGCGCAGGCCTATACGAAGTCACCAAACTGCGACGTCGTCCTGGTCGAGGGCGAGCTCACCTGGCACGCCTCGCGGCGGGAAGGCTGGAACAGCCAGATCCGCAGCCAGGACTCCTTCGCCGCCGTCACCCTGAAGTCCGACGAGGTGATGTGGATCGAGGACGCCAGCAAGGACCCCCGGTTCGAGAACCACATGGGCGTCACCGGCGACCTCTCCATCCGTTTCTGCGCCGGGGCGCCGATCCGCCTGCCCGACGGCCGCGGCGTGGGGGCGGTGATCGTCTCCGACAGCAAGCCGCGGACCTTTGACCCTGACTTCGCCCATTATCTGATCGACTTGGCGGCCTTGGCCGCCGATGAGTGGAAGCGCCACCACGCCCGCGAGGACGTGGCCAAGGCGGCCGGCGAGGTGGCTGCCGCGCGCAACATGATCTCCGCCTTCGTCCAGGCCGCCCCGGTGGCGCTCTGCATGGTCGACAAGGAGATGCGGGTCATCCAGGCCAGCCCCCGCTGGCGCGCCGAACGCCAGAGCGAGGATGTGGCCGGCCAGAGCCTTTACGAGGCCTATCCCGACACCCAGCGCTGGGCGCCGGTCTACAACCGCTGCCTCAAGGGCCAGCAGGTGCAGCATGACCGGGTGCCGGTGAACCTGCCCGACGGCCGCCGCCTGTGGGCGCGGGTGGAGATCAATCCGTGGCGGGAGGCCAACGGCGAGATCGGCGGTCTGCTGATCATGTCCGTGGACGTCACCCGCACCGCCGACGCCCTGGAGGAGGCCAAGCGCAACGAGGAGCGCCTGAAACTCGCCATGGAGATCGGCGAGCTGCGCATGTGGGAGATGGACTGGAAACGGCGCGAACTCAGCGGCGCCGGCTATCAGTCGCCCCTGGCCGGCGAGGCGGGCGGCTCCACCTATGAGGAGATGAACGCCGACATCTGGCGCGGCATCCACCCGGCCGACCGCGACGAGGCGATGCGCGCCTGGGACGAATACATCGAGGGCGGCGCCCCGTTCCGGCAGGTCTACCGCATGCCGCAGAAGGATGGTCCGCACCAGTGGTACTACTCGGCCTGCGAGGCGATCCGCGACGAACGCGGCCGTATCGTCCGGGTGCTGGGGGTCCTGCGCAATATCGACAAGGAGAAGCGCGGCGAACTGGAGCTGTTGAAGGCCAAGGAAGAGGCCGAGACCGCCAACAA
Organism: Pseudomonadota bacterium; assembly: GCA_040386415.1. Classification (GTDB taxonomy): domain Bacteria; phylum Pseudomonadota; class Alphaproteobacteria; order Caulobacterales; family Caulobacteraceae; genus Phenylobacterium. Next base: position 6,694 of record JAZKFM010000165.1, on the reverse strand, counting down.
GGCCAAGAGCGAGTTCCTGGCCAATATGAGCCACGAGATCCGCACCCCCCTGAACGGGGTGATGGGGATCGCCGGCGCCCTGGCCCGCACCGACCTGACCACCGGACAGGCCGAGATGGTCAATCTGATCGAGACCTCCGCCCAGACCCTGGAAGCCCTGCTGACCGACATCCTGGACCTGGCGCGCATCGAGGCCGGCCGGCTGGAGATCCGCCCCGAGCCCTTCGACATGGCCACCTCGGTCAACGCCTGCGCCTCGCTGTTCCATGCGAGCGCGGAGGCCAAGGACCTGAAGCTGACCGTCGAGGTCGATCCCTATGCGCAGGGGAGCTTCGACGGTGACGCCCCGCGAATCCGCCAGATCCTCACCAACCTGCTGGGCAATGCGGTGAAGTTCACCAGCGCCGGCGAGGTGAAGCTGGCGGTCAAGGCGCGGCGCGACGAGACCTCCACCCACCTGACCTTCGAGGTCTCCGACACCGGCATCGGCTTTGACGAGGAGACCCGTCAGCGGCTGTTCGGCCGCTTCCAGCAGGCGGACGGCTCCATCACCCGCAGGTTCGGCGGAACCGGCCTCGGGCTCGCCATCTCCCGCTCCCTCGCCGAAGCCATGGGGGGAACGCTCTCGGCCACCTCCGTGCCCGGCAAGGGTTCGACCTTCGCCCTTGAACTGGAGCTGCAGCGCCGCCACGGCGCCGTGGATCTCTGGGGCGACCACGAGGCGGGCGCGGGGGAAGAGACCGACCTCGACACCATGCGGGTGCTGCTGGCCGAGGACCACCCCACCAACCGGCGGGTCGTGGAGCTGATCCTGGGGGCGGCGGGGGTCGACCTGACCTGCGTCGAGAACGGCGCCGAGGCGGTGGACGAGGCCGCGAGGTCCAGTTTCGACCTGATCCTCATGGACATGCAGATGCCGGTGATGGACGGCCTGACCGCCATCCGCGCCATCCGCCGCCGCGAGGGCCGGGAGCAGGCCCATCCCACCCCGATCTACACCCTGACCGCCAACGCCATGCCCGAGCACGCCAAGGCCTCGTCCGAGGCCGGCGCCGACGGCCACATCACCAAGCCCATCACCGCCGACGGCCTGCTGCGGGTCGTGGAGCAGGTGTGGACGGACAAGCAGGGGGCCGGCGTGGCCGTGGACGGGCCGCAGGCGTTGAGCGCCTAGGGTTCAACTTCCAACCGCCCCTTTCCTCCCACGTTTTCGGGGGAAGAAAAATCAGCTGAGCTGCCGCTCCGCCCCCTAGGCCGCGGCGGCGCGGCGGTCGGGCTCCAGGGCCTCGTTGATGGCGCTCATCAGGCGTTCGGCCTTGATGGGCTTTTCCACCACGCCGTTCATGCCCTGGGCGATGTAGCCGGCCGCGTCCCAGGGATCGGCGTTGGCGGTGAGGGCCAGGATGGGCACGGCCCCGGCGGGGCCGGTCAGGGCGCGGATGCGGCGGGTGGCGCCGACGCCATCCAGCTTGGGCATGCGGATATCCATCAGGATCAGGTCGAACCGGCCCCCGGCCGCGGCGCTCACCGCCGCAAGCCCGTCCTCGACGCTCTCGGTGGTGGCCCCGAACATGTCGCAGAGGGTTTCGGCCACCAGGCGGTTGGTGGCGTTGTCGTCGACGATCAGGATGTGCAGGCCGCCCTCGGCGGCGGCGGCGGTTCCCTGGGCCGGGTCCGCCTCGGAAGGCGCCGGCAGGTCGAAGAGCGGGATGGCGAAGTGCAGGCGCAGGCCGCCCGCCTTGTTGCGCACCGCTCCGATGGTCCCGCCCATCTGGGCCACCAGCTCACTGCAGATGGAGAGGCCGAGCCCCGCGCCGCCGTGCTTCAAGCCAGACTCCGTCTGGCTGAACGGCTGGAAGATGCTGGACAGCCGGTCCTCGGGGACGCCGACGCCGGTGTCGGAGACCTCGCCCTCCACCGCCAGGTGAATCCCTTCGCGGCGAACGCGGAGCAGGACCTGGACGCCGCCGGTTTCGGTGAACTTCAGAGCGTTGCCGATCAGGTTGTTGAACACCTGCTTGATGCGGATTTCATCCCCCAGCGCCCACTGGTTGGCGGGCCCGTCATAGTCGATGGCGAGGGTAAGGCCCTTGAGCTCGGCGCGCGCGCCCCAGAGGGTGGCCAGGTCGCCGGTGAGGCGGGAGAGCTCGAAGCTTTCCTCGTTCAGCTCCAGCCGCCCCGCGTCGGCCCGCGACAGGTCCAGGGCGTCGGTGAGCAGCCGCAGCAGGGTCTCGCCGGAATCCTGGATGCCGCGGACATAGGGAATGAGCTCGGGCTGGGCCAGCTTGCGCGCCAGGATGTCGGCGATGGCCAGGACCCCGTTCAGGGGGGTTCGGATCTCGTGGCTCATCACCGCCAGGAACTGCGACTTGGCGGTCAGGGCCGCCTGGGCCTCCAGCTTGGCTCGGTGCATGGCGCCGGCCAGGGCCATCATCTCATCGGCATGGGCGCGGTTGGCGGCGCTGGTGGCCTGCAGCAGGGACAGGGCGCTGCCGACCCCCGCATACAGGCCCGCCTGGGTGACGATGAAGCCGCGCAGCAGCTCCGAGGGCCGTTCGGCCAAGACTTCGCCGCAGAAGGCGGCCACGTCGACGCAGCCCTCCACCACCAGGGGTTCGGCGTTCATCAGCAGGGAGATCGGTCGCCCCGCATAGAGGGCGCGGCCGTACTGTCCGGCCATGGCGAGGAAGAAGGCGGTGCGCTCCACCAGGCCCACCGGCCGCCGGCCTGCGTCAAGCACGGCGATCGCCAGGGCGTCGGGCTCGGCCTGGAACCGTTCATAGACCTGGGCGCCGGGCGTGTCGGGGGTGATGGGATCCGAAGGCTGGGCAAGGTCGAGAAGAACGCCGGACATGCGAGGCCTCGTACTGGGGGTATGCCAGTCCTAAGGTGGCGGCAACTAACGCGGAGTGAATCGCGCGCGACAAATACTCCAATTTGACCCCGTAGGTCGTCGTATATTCGTCACATACCTGTCATTATTCGAACGGCGAAAGTATATTCAGGCACAGATTGAATTTCCATCCTTGCAACCTTGACTGTTGCGGCGCCTGCGCGGTGGCCTAGGATGCTGCGGTCTCAACCCAAGGGGAGATCATGTCAGAGACTGTGTTCGGAACCCGGGCCTAACCGCCGACGAGGTTCCTGCTCTTTGATGAGCGCCTGTTCGGCCCATGGCCCTTCGCCGTCCGCGCCAGCGCGCGGGCGCGTCCTGTCATGCTCAGTTCCGGACACACAATTGAACATTTCCAAAGCGCAGCAACGCACGCTGCACGCCCTGGCCCAAGGCGGCCAGATCATCCTTGAACGCGACTCCAGAGGCGGCGTCGTCGAAGCCGCCTGCATCAGCCGCGACGGCTGGCGGCTGGCCGACTGCGACCTGGCCGTCTTCAAGAGCCTGAAGAAGAAGCGGCTGATCGCCAGCCAGAACGGCCAGCCCTATCGGGTGACCCGCGACGGCCTGGTGAACCTGCGGGCCCAGCTCGACAACCGGACCTCAAGCCGGGGTTGGTGAACCCAGGAAACGCAGGAAATGGACGCGCGCGGCGCCGTAGTCGCGCGCGTCCAGCACCTCGAAGCCCTCGACGCTGAAGGCGGGCTCGGCTGAGCCGCGCTCGAAGACGATCAGGGCCTCGGGGGCCAGCCAGCCGCCGTCGCGCAGCTTGGCCAGCGACGTCTCCCCCAGGCCCTTGGCGTAGGGCGGATCGAGAAAGGCGAGGTCGAAGGCGGGGCCGTCGGCGCCGGGCCGGGTCCCCAGGTCGACCGCCGAGCGGCGGTGGACGCGGGTGCGACCGAACAGGCCCATGGCATCGACGTTCTCGCGGATCGCGCCCCGGGCCGCCTCATCGGTCTCCACGAACAGGCAGAAGGCCGCGCCGCGCGACAGGGCCTCGAAGCCGAGCGCGCCGGAGCCGGCGAACAGGTCGATGACCCGCAGGTCCCTCAGGCCCTTCGACCAGGCGGCGTGCTCCAGGATGTTGAACACCGCCTGGCGCGCACGGTCGGAGGTGGGCCGGGTGGCGTCGCCGGCCGGGGTGACGATCGCCTTGCCGCGGAAGTCGCCGGACACGATGCGCATGGGAATTTCTCGGGTGGAACAGAGTGTTGGCGAAGCGGGGCGGAAGACCGTGGCGCGGCGGCGGCGCCGAGCGGCCTATCCGCGCCGCTTGGGACCGCCCTTGGGCGCAGGGCCTGGCGGACGCGCCGGCGAGCCCTGCGGCCGTGATGCCGACCGACTGGGCCCGCGCGGTCCTGAAGGGCGCCCATCGGCCGGCGGAGATCCGGAACGCTTGGGCTTGAAGTCGCGCGGGGCGTCCTGGGCGGCGGGCCGGGCGTCGTGCGTCTTGCCGCCGTCCGGCCGCGGGCCCTTGAAGCGGTCGGGACGGCGGGAGTCGGCCTTGGGGCCTTCCTTGCGCTTGGGAACAGCATCCCGCTTCGCGCCATTGGGGCGCGGGCCCGACCGCGGCGCGTCGGCGCGGGGGCCGCGATCGGGACGGGGTGTCGTGGACGCGGGGGCGTCGCGTCGCGGAGGGCGGGCCTCGGGCTGGGCTGCGCGCGCGCCTTGCGGACGCGGGGCGTCGGGGCGGGGGCCGCGCGCCGCACGCGGAGCCTCTGACCGAGGGGCGTCCGGGCGCGGCGCCCGGGGCTCGGCGCGCTGGGCGGCGAGGCGGGCGTCGGAGCGCGGGGCCCGCGCCGGGCCGCTGGGCGGGATGGCGGCGGGACGGACCTGGGCGACGGGACCGGCCGGCTTCGGCTTGGTCTTGCGCTTTGGATGCGGGCTCGGCGTGATGGTGGGCTTGGCCCAGCCGGCCTTGTAGACGGTCTTCGGCTTGGCGGGCATGCCGTCGTCAGGACCGGTGTGGTGGCCGGCGCCCGGCGCGGTGCGGCCCCGGCGCTGGACGTCGCCGCCGGCCCAGGTGGCGATCGGCTTGGAGAACTGGGCGCGGTCGCCGGTGGGCAGGTTTCCGGCCGCGATGTGATCGGCGAACTGCTCGCGGATGACGCGGGGACCGACCTCCTCGATCTCCCCGACCGCCAGGGTTCCCAGCGCCAGCGGGCCGTAGGACATGCGGATCAGGCGGTTCACCGTCAGGCCGAGCGCCTCCAGGACGCGCCGGACCTCGCGGTTCTTGCCCTCGGCCAGGGTGACGGTGATCCAGACGTTGGCGCCCTGGGGGCCTTCCTTGGCCTTGTCGAGGTGAGCCTCGATGGCGCCATAGCTGACACCCTCGACGGTGATGCCGTCCTTCAGGCTGTCGAGCTTTTCCTGGGTGACCCGGCCCCGGGCGCGGGCGCGGTAGCGCCGCACGATGGCGCTGGAGGGCAGCTCGAGCGCCCGAGCCAGGCCGCCGTCATTGGTCAGCAGCAGCAGGCCCTCGGAATTGAGGTCGAGGCGGCCCACCGAGATCAGGCGCGGCAGGGCCTTGGGCAGGGCGTCGAACACCGTCGGGCGTTCCTGCGTGTCCTTGTGCGTGGTCACCAGGCCGACGGGCTTGTGATAGCGGAACAGGCGGGCGGGCTCGGCGGCCTGGACCAGGGCGCCGTCGACGGTCAGCACGTCGTCAGCCTCGACCTTGGTGGCGGGTGTCGTCACCCGCACGCCGTTGACGAAGACGCGGCCGGCCTCGATCAGGCGTTCCACCTCGCGGCGGGAGGCCACGCCGGCCCTCGCCATCGCCTTGGCGATGCGTTCGCCGCCTTGACCTGCGGGGTCGTCCTGGGTGTCTTGGGGATCGTGGACCATGATCTTCGCACCATGCGCATCGCGCTCGAAGCCGCGCAAGCCGCAGCCGACCGGGGCGAGACCCCGGTGGGCGCCGTGGTGGTTGATCCGGTGTCCGGCGAGGTGATCGCCGTGGGCGCCAACCAGCCCATCGGCAGCCACGATCCCACCGCCCATGCCGAGATCGTGGCGCTGCGGGCGGCGGCGGAAAAGCTTGGCAACTACCGGCTGACGGGCCTGACCCTCGTGGTGACCCTGGAGCCCTGCGCCATGTGCGCCGGCGCCATCAGCCACGCGCGGATCGGCCGCGTGGTGTTCGGGGCCGACGACGCCAAGGGCGGGGCGGTGGTCCACGGCCCGCGCTTCTTCGAGCAGCCCACCTGCCACTGGCGGCCGGAGGTGGTGGGCGGGGTGCTGGCCGAGGAGAGCTCGGAGATGCTGAAGGGCTTCTTCCGGGCGCGGCGCAAAAAGGGAGAGCCCACATGATGCTGGCGATACTGGCGGCGGCGGCTGTCGGGGCTCCTGCAGACCTGACCTGGATGGCGGGATCCTGGACTCACGAGAAGGATGGGATCGTGACGCGGGAGACCTGGTTGCCGCCGCTCGGGGGCGCCATGTCCGGCGCGGGCCAGACCAACCGGCCGGGGAAGCCGGCGCGCTCGGAGTTCATGACCATCACGGTTGAGCCGGCGGGCCTGACCTTCACGGCCCATGTCCAGGGCCAGCCGCCGACCCCCTTCGTGGCGATCCCCAGCGATCCCGGCAGCGCGGTGTTCGAGAACAGCGCCCACGACTTCCCACAGCGGGTCATGTACCGCCGCTGCGGCGAGAACCTCTGCGCCGGGATCGAGGGCGTGGTGGCCGGCAAGCCGCGCGCCGAGCATTGGACCTATGTGCGGGCCTCAGCCGCGGAATAGATCCAAGACCGTCGCCAGGTCCGCCGGACCGCCCTTCTCCAGCTTCAGCTTGCCG
>JAZKFM010000164.1:3002-9672 GCA_040386415.1 Pseudomonadota bacterium | reverse complement strand
CCGGGCAGATGTCGACGCAGGCGTCGCACTCGATGCAGATCGGCTCGGCGAACACCGTCTGGACGTCGCAGTTCAGGCAGCGCTGGGCCTCGGCGAAGCCCAGCAGGGGATCGAAGCCCAGCTCCACCTCCAGCTTCACGTTCTTCAGCGACTCGCCCTTCTCCCGCAGCGGCACGCGGTGGCGCAGGTCGTTGGAGATGTCGTTGTCGTAGCTCCACTCATGGATGCCCATCTTCTGGCTGACCATCGAGGTGCCCGGCGGCGGCCGGTCGTGGACGTCCTGGTCCTGGCAGAACCTGTCGATGGAGATGGCCGCGTCGTGGCCCTGCGCCACGGCCCAGATGATGTTCTTGGGTCCGAAGGCGGAGTCGCCGCCGAAGAACACCTTTGGCAGGGTGGACTGGAAGGTGACCTCGTCGACCTTGGGCATGCCCCACTCGTCGAACTCCAGGCCAAGATCGCGCTCGATCCAGGGGAAGGCGTTCTCCTGGCCGACGGCCACCAGGACGTCGTCGCATTCGAAGTGCTGGTCGGGCTCGCCCGACGGGACCAGCTTGCGGCGGCCCTTATCGTCGAACTGGGCCACAACCTTCTCGAAGATCACGCCGGTGAGCTTGCCGTTCTCGTGGGTGAATTCCTTGGGGACCAGGAAGTTGAGGATCGGAATGTCCTCGTGGAGGGCGTCTTCCTTCTCCCAGGGGGAGGCCTTCATCTCGTCGAAGCCGGAGCGGACGATGACCTTGACGTCCTCGCCGCCCAGCCGGCGCGAGGTGCGGCAGCAGTCCATGGCGGTGTTGCCGCCGCCGAGCACGATGACCCGTCTGCCGATCTTCTCGACATGCTCGAAGGCGACGCTGGAGAGCCAGTCGATGCCGATGTGAATGTTGGCTGCGGCCTCCTTGCGGCCGGGCAGATCGAGGTCGCGGCCGCGCGGGGCGCCGGTGCCGACGAAGACCGCGTGGTAGTCCTCCTCCAGAAGGTCCTTGAGACTGTCGACTCGCTGGCCCAGCCGCATGTCGAGGCCCAGGCCGGTGATGTAGCCGACCTCCTCGTCGATCACCTCCTCCGGCAGGCGGAAGCGGGGGATCTGGCGGCGGATCATGCCGCCGGCCTTGGCGTCGCCGTCGAAGACCACGACGTGATAGCCGAGCGGGGCGAGGTCGCGCGCGACGGTGAGCGCCGCGGGGCCTGCGCCCACCAGGGCCACCCGCTTGCCATTGGGCGGGGCGACGGTGGGCAGGAATGCGGTGATGTTGGACTTGTTGTCGGCGGCGACCCGCTTGAGCCGGCAGATGGCGACGGGCTCGTCCTCGACCCGGCCGCGGCGGCAGGCCGGCTCGCAGGGGCGGTCGCAGGTGCGCCCCAGGACACCTGGGAAGACGTTGGAGCGCCAGTTGACCATGTAGGCGTCGGAGTAGCGGCCGTCGGCGATCAGCCGAATGTATTCAGGAACTGGCGTGTGGGCCGGACAGGCCCACTGGCAATCGACAACCTTATGAAAGTAGTCAGGCCCCTCGGTAATGGTGCGCTGCAAAACAAATCCCTTCCCGCGACGCTCTACTCTCGCAGTTGCGAAACGCCCTCCTGCTTTCGGGACTGCGTCCGCCGACCACGACGCGGCGTTGGTTTCATCTAAATACCGTTCCACGCTCAGGCCAATACGCTTTCTGATCATCGATCACTGAAAAGCCCGCGTCCCGGCGCCGCGGACCGGCAGGTCAACAGTGCGTGAGAGTCAGGCCCATCGGCCACGTGACGCTTTTCTTAACGAGAGATGAACGGCATCCTGATTATCCCGCGACAGGCGAGCGCTAACCTTGGAGAAGCGTCCGATGCCGAACGAAATGGACCTGCTGCCCGACGCGATCATCTCGCCCTTCGAGGAGGAGGTGTCCTATGACGACTCCCTGGACGCCGACGTGGCGATCAACGACCGCCGCGCCCGGGCCGAGAACGCCGAGGCCCTGAGGCTGGCGCGGGCGCTCTAGACCCCGCTCATCCGGGCGAAGGCCGGGACCCAGATTCATCTAAAGCGTGGCGGTATGTCGCTGCTCCTTTGAGCGCGTCCTGACATTGATGTGGGCTTCACCTTGGTCCCGGCCTTCGCCGGGATGAGCGGGGTTGGGAGCTTGGCCTGAAGGCGCCATGATCCCCGCCTGCACGGGGCGCGCCATGGGTTATCGTCAGGTCGTCGGCACGACCACCTGGACCTTTCCGGACCTGAAGGACCTGCTGGCCAAGGCCTCGCCGCTGCGGTCGGGGGACGCCCTGGCGGGACTGGCGGCGTCCTGCGCCCAGGAGAACGTGGCGGCCAAGCTGGCCCTCGCCGAGGTTCCGCTGAAGACCCTTCTGGACCAGCCGCTCATCCCCTACGAGACCGACGAGGTCACGCGGCTGATCTGCGACAGCCATGACGCGCAGGCCTTCGGCCCCATCGCCGGCCTGACGGTCGGGGCGTTCCGCGATTTCCTGCTGTCCGAGACCACCACGCCGGCGGTGCTCGCCCGCCTGGCTCCGGCCATCACCCCGGAGATGGCGGCGGCGGTCAGCAAGCTGATGCGCAATCAGGACCTGATCCTGGTCGCCTCGAAATGCCGGGTGACGACGAGGTTCCGCAACACCATCGGCCTGGCCGGGACCCTGGCCGTGCGCCTGCAGCCCAACCATCCCACCGACGACCCGGCCGGGATCACCGCCAGCGTGCTGGACGGCCTGATGTACGGCTGCGGCGACGCGGTGATCGGGATCAATCCGGCCTCCGACAGCCTGGCCGCCACCGGGGAGTTGCTGCGGCTGCTGGACGGCCTGATCGGGCGGTTCGAGATCCCCACCCAGGCCTGCGTCCTGGCCCACGTCACCACCAGCCTTGAGCTGATAGAGCGCGGCGCGCCGGTGGATCTGGTCTTCCAGTCAGTGGCCGGCACGCAGGCCGCCAACGCCAGCTTCGGCGTGAACCTCGCCCTGCTGAAGGAGGGGCGCGAGGCGGCCCTGTCCCTGAAGCGCGGCACGGTGGGCGACAACGTCATGTATTTCGAGACCGGCCAGGGTTCGGCCCTGTCGGCGGGCGCCCACCACGGCGTGGACCAGCAGACCCTGGAGGCCCGCGCCTACGCCGTCGCCCGCGCCTTCGATCCGCTGCTGGTCAATACGGTCGTCGGCTTCATCGGGCCGGAGTACCTCTATGACGGCAAGCAGATCATCCGGGCGGGGCTGGAGGACCACTTCTGCGGCAAGCTGATGGGCGCGCCCCTGGGCTGCGACGTCTGCTACACCAACCACGCGCAGGCCGATCAGGACGACATCGACACCCTGCTGACCCTGCTGGCCACCGCGGGCGTCACCTTCGTGATGGGGGTGCCGGGGGGCGACGACGTGATGCTGAACTACCAGTCCACCTCCTTCCACGACGCGCTCTATATCCGTGAGCTGCTGGGCCTTGGGCGGGCGCCGGAGTTCGAGGCCTGGCTGGAGGGCATGAAGATCACCGGCGGCGACGGGCGACTGCTACCGCGCACGCCCACCCACCGCCTGCTGACGGGGGTCTGATGGGCGAGCCCCCTGCCCGCGATCCCTGGACCCAACTCACCGGCCTGACCGCCGCACGGATCGCGCTGGGCCGCGCAGGCCCCGCCCTGCCGACCCGCGAGGTGCTGGCCCTGGCCCTGGCGCACGCCCAGGCCCGGGACGCGGTGCACGCCCCTTTCGACGCCGACGCCGTCGCCCGCGGCCTGGAGGCGCTTGGCCACGCCACGGTCCAGGTGGCCAGCGCCGCGCCGGACCGGGCGACCTATCTGCGTCGGCCAGACCTTGGGCGGAGGCTGTCGGGCGCCGGTCGGGAGACGCTCGAGCGCAGCGGAGCGCGTGGATCCGACCTGGTGCTGGTGGTGGCTGACGGGCTTTCCAGCGCCGCCGCCCACGCCCACGCCGTTCCCCTGGTGGCCGCCCTGGCCCCCTATGTCGATCGCGCGGGATGGAGTCTCGGGCCCGTGGTCATTGCGACCCAGGCCCGGGTGGCCCTGGGCGACGAGATCGGCGAACGCCTGGGCGCCGGCATGGTGGCCCTGCTGGTGGGCGAACGGCCCGGCCTGTCGAGCCCCGACAGCCTGGGGATCTACCTGACCCACGCGCCCCACGTGGGCCGCACCGACGCGGAGCGCAACTGCATCTCCAACATCCGCCCTGAGGGCCTGTCCTATGAGGAGGCGGCCTTCAAGCTGGCCTGGCACATCGCCGAGGCGCGGCGCCTTGGCCTGACCGGTGTGGGGCTGAAGGACGAAAGCGACCTCGTAAGCCTCACCGTAGAGAGCCGGGTCCCACTGCCACCGGCTTGATCTGGCCGATGCCCTGCGGCGAATTTTCGCGGCGGCTTTCCCCTTTGTTCATTCCCGGCGTAACAGAGTTAATCCTGGGAAGACTTGAAGGGTGGGGGCAGAGGGCTTGGAGCCGCGCAGCGACCTCGACAGCCGGCTGGCGCGTATCGCGCGGGCGACCTCCAGCGGCACGGCCCTGCTGGACACCGCGGGCCGCATCGAATGGATCAACGAGGGCTTCACCGCCATCACCGGCTATTCCCTCAACGAAAGCCGGGGCCTGACGCCCTGGGCCCTGCTGGAATCCCCCCATACCAATCCTGAGACCCTGGCCCGCCTGCGCGGCTACATCGCCGGGCGCGAGGGTTTCCGCCTTCAGGTCCAGCTGCAGGCCAAGGACCAGCGCCAGTTCTGGATCGACCTGGACGTGCGGCCCACCTACGACGCGGCGGGCGCCCATGACGGCTTTGTCTCGGTCCAGACCGAGGTCACCTCAGCCAAGCAGCTCGAGGCGCGGTTGAAGGCCACCTCGACCTCGCTGCGCTCGGCTGGCCACCTCGCCCGCCTTGGCGGCTGGGAGGTCGACCTGCGTAACGGCGTCGTCCGCTGGAGCCATGAGGTCCGGGCGATGCTGGACCGACCCGACCGCATCGAGACCTACGCCGCCACCCTGGCCATCTATCCCGAGGGTGAGCGCGAGCGGGTCCGCGCCTATATCCGCCAGGCCATGCAGACCGGCGAACGGATCGAGTTCGAGAGCCCCATGCTCACACCGGCGGGCGGGGACCTCTGGTTCCGTATCGTCGGCGAGCCGGAAATGGTGGACGGCAAGTGCGTGGCCATCCACGGCGCCATGCAGGACATCACCGCCCAGCGCCAGGCCCATGCCGAGCTGCTGGAGTCCGAGCGTTTCGGGCGCGGCGTGATCGATGGCGTGGCCGCCATGCTGACGGTCATCGACGAGACCGGCGCCATCGTGGCCGCCAATCAGGCCTTCCGGGCCCGGGGCGCGGAGCTCATTGAGAGCGACACCTATCACCTGGGCCGCAACCTCTTCGACGTGGTGTCGAAGCTGCCGGGCAACCACGGCAAGGCCCTGGTGAAGGGCCTGCGCGACATCCTCACCGGCAAGACCAGGTCCTTCATCCGCGCCTATCAGGCGGTCAGCGGCGAGTGGTTCCGCATGACCGCGGCGCGCTTCGCGGGCGAAGGCCCGGTGCGCTGCGTGGTGATCACCCAGTCCATCCAGGACCTGAAGGAGTCCGAGGACCGGCTGCGCGAGCTGAACGTGACCCTGGAGCGGGCCCGCGACGACGCCAACGCCGCCAACGAGGCCAAGTCCGCCTTCCTGGCCACCATGAGCCACGAGATCCGCACGCCGCTGAACGGGGTGCTGGGGATGGCCCAGGCCATGGCCCGCGACGACCTTCCGGAAATCCAGCGCGAACGTCTGACGGTGATCCGCCAGGCCGGCGAGACCCTGCTGGCCCTGCTGAACGACCTGCTGGACCTTTCGCGCATCGAGGCCGGCCGGCTGGAGCTGGAAGACTCCGCCGTCGACGTCGAACAGCTGGTGGAGGGCGCCCACGCCACCTTCACCACCCTGGCCACCGAAAAGGACGTCAGCTTCGCGGTCTCCGTGGCGCCGGAGGCCCGGGGTGTCTGGGCCGGCGACCCGACCCGGGTGCGCCAGATCGTCTACAACCTGGTCTCCAACGCCGTGAAGTTCACCGACCGGGGCGAGGTCCGGGTGGATGTCTCGGTGGAGGCGCCGCACCTGGTGTTCAAGGTCACCGACACCGGCCCCGGCATCGCCGCCGACCGGCTGGGGGCCCTGTTCCAGAAGTTCGTCCAGGAGGACACCTCCACCACCCGGCGGTTCGGCGGTTCGGGCCTTGGCCTGGCCATCTGCCGGGAGCTCGCCACCCTGATGGGCGGAGAGATCGAGGCCGCCAGCACGCTTGGCCAGGGGTCGGCCTTCACGGTGCGCCTGCCGCTGACCCGCATCGGCGACGCCGACGGCCAGGCGGTGCGCGACGACGCCTTCGAGGCCCCGCCCCTGCGCGACGGCTCGGCGCTTCGCATCCTGGCGGCCGAGGACAATCCGATGAACCAGCTGGTGCTGCGCACCCTGCTGGCCCAGGTCGGGGTCGAGGTGACCTGCGTCGACAATGGAGAGCTGGCCGTGGCGGCCGCGGCCACCGGCGACTGGGACGCGATCCTGATGGACGTTCAGATGCCGGTGATGGACGGCCCCACCGCCACCCGCCTGATCCGCGAGTGGGAGCGCAACGAAAACCACCGCCGCACGCCGATCATCGCCCTGACCGCCAACGCCATGGCCCACCATGCGGCCGAGT
>JAZKFM010000164.1:0-2992 GCA_040386415.1 Pseudomonadota bacterium | reverse complement strand
GGTGCCCAAGCCGCTGGAGCTGGAGCGCCTGCTGATCGCCATCCAGACCGTGCTGGACGAGGCCGACGCCGAACAACTCGACGTGGTGAGCTGCGCCTGAGCTAGCGCCGCCGCGCATTCGCATCCTATGCTCCGCCCATTCAAACCAAAGACATTGGGAGCGGCGACATGGAACAGCGGCGATTGGGGACCAGCGGCCTGAAGGTCAGCGCCATCGGCTTGGGCTGCAACAATTTCGGGATGCGGATCAGCGCCGAGGAGACCCAGACGGTCGTCGACGCAGCCCTGGATAACGGCATCAATTTCTTCGACACCGCCGACGTCTATGGCGGCACGAAATCCGAGGAATTCCTGGGCGCGGCGCTCAAGGGCAAGCGCGACAAGGCCGTGGTCGCCACCAAGTTCGCCATGGGCGAGAACGCCGGCGGCTCGCGCCGCTATGTGGTCAGCGCCGTTGAGGCCAGCCTCAAGCGCCTGGCCACCGACCGCATCGACCTCTACCAGATGCACCGCCCCGATCCCGACACCCCCATCGACGAGACCCTGCACGCCCTGGATGACCTGGTCCGCGACGGCAAGGTGCTCTACCTGGGCAATTCCAACTTCTCCGGCTGGCAGATCGCCGACGCCGATTGGATCTCCAAAACGAGCGGGCTGGAAAGATTCGTTTCGGCCCAGAACAACTACAGCCTGCTGGAGCGCAACGTGGAGCGCGAGGTGCTGCCGGCCTGCGAGAAGTTCGGCCTGGGCTTCCTGCCGTTCTTCCCCCTGGCCTCAGGCCTGCTGTCGGGCAAGTACAGCCGCGGCGAGGCGCCGCCCGAGGGCACCCGCCTGGCCGCCTGGGGTCCGCGCGGCGCCGCGGCCCTGAGCGACAAGAACTTCGACCAGATCGAGAAGCTGGACGCCTGGGCCCGGGACAACGGCCACACGATCCTGGAGCTGGCCTTCGCCTGGATCCTGGGTCACCCGGTGGTGAGCTCGGTGATCGCCGGCGCCACCCGCACCGACCAGATCGTCGCCAACGCCAAGGCTGGCGACTGGAAGCTGACGCCGGAACAGGTCGCGGAAGTGACGAAGCTGGTGGGTAAGGACTAACCGAGGCCGTCGCCGTCCGGGACACGCAGGCGCGAACGCAGTGGCCGAAAAGGTGCCTTAGCCGTCCAGCTTGTCGGGCTTGAGGTTCATCAGCCCCCGCCGCTCCAGCTCGCCCAGCAGCTGGTCGACCTGACTGCGCAGTTCGAGCATGCCTTCGGGGCTGAGGATCAGGAAGCCGGACTTGACCACCTCGGTGACCCCGAGATTGTTGGAGACATTGGCCGCCAGGGCCACCCGGAACACGCCAGACTGGAAGCCCAGGCCCGCCACCTTGTCGGCGAAGATCATCGGCAGGTCGAACTCGGGAAGGCCGGGGGGGCTGGACATGGCGGCAGGCTGCCATGATTCCCCAATCGCCACCCTGGCAAGCCGGGCCAAGGCGCGCTTAGATGAGGCCCTCAGGGAGACCAGCATGGCCAAGTTTCAGGTGACACCACTCACCCCCACCATCGGCGCCGTCGTGGGCGGGATCGACCTGTCGCAGCGGCTGGATGACGAGCAGCTGGCCGACGTCCGCGCCGCCCTGCTGGCCCACCAGGTGATCTTCTTCGAGGACCAGCACATCACGCCCGTTCAACATCGCGACTTCGCCGCGAGATTTGGCGCGCTGCATACCCACCCCCTCTATCCCGGCGTGCCCGAGGCGCCGGAGCTGTTCATCCTGGACAACCACAAGGACAATCCCACCGACAACGACAGCTGGCACACCGACGTCACCTTCATCCAGACCCCGCCCATGGCCTCGATCCTCTACGCCAAGCACCTGCCCCCCAGCGGCGGCGACACCATCTGGTCCAACATGAAGGCGGCCTATGAGGCCCTGTCGCCGACCTTCCGGGAGTTCCTGTCGGGCCTCGACGCGGTGCACGACTTCGCCCGCGGCTTCCCGCAGCAGGGGATCGTGGCGGCGGGCGCCGGCGCCGAGAAGCACGCCAAGGCCCTGGCCGAGAACCCGCCTGTCCTGCACCCGGTGGTGCGAACCCACCCGGAGACCGGCGAGGACGGCCTGTTCATCAACTACGGCTTCACCGACCGCATCAAGGGCCTGCGCCGCAAGGAGAGCGACGCCATCCTGGGCATGCTGTTCGAGCACATCCAGAAGCCGGAGTTCCTGGTCCGCTGGCGCTGGAAGGACAACGCCATCGCCTTCTGGGACAACCGGGTCACCCAGCACTACGCCGTCAACGACTACCTGCCCCATCGCCGGATCATGAACCGCGCCACCGTGCTGGGAGACCGGCCCTATCACCGCTCGCGCCTGCCCGCCGGGGTGAAGGCGGCCGCCGAATGAGCGAGCCCGCGACCTATCCTGACACCGGCATGCTGGCGGTGCTGGCGCGCCTGGGCTTCGGCCTGACCCTGCTGGCGATCTTCCTGGCCTCGATCGCGCCGGGCTGGCTGACCCCCCAGCTTTTGAGGTCCCACTATCTGGAGCACTTCGCCGCCTTCTATATCGCGGCCTGCGCCGGCCTGGCCGCCATGCCCCGCACGCCGATCCGCAGGATCGCCATGGGCTATCTGGCCTTCGCCCTGGTCCTGTCGGTGATCCACCTCGCGCGCGGCGGCGCCGCGGAGGGGGCGATCCGCAACTGGGTCGCCGACGCCGGCGGCGTCACGGCCGCCCTGGCGCCGGTGGTGGTGGAGCGGTTCCGCCGGCTGTTTGCGCCGCGCCCGTCATAGATCGGTCCAAGTCCCGAGGCACGACCTCCCCGCATCGGGGACCAATTGGAGATCACATGCCGCCCGGCCAGGACGACAACCCGTTCGGCACGCCCCGGGGCGCCTGGGGCCGGCAGCCGCCGACCACCTTCGGCCTGAGCACGCCAGTCAAGCGCGCGCCCCGGCCGACCAACCAGATCCGCGTCTACGCGCCCGACGGCAAGCCCCTGCGCGCGCT
>JAZKFM010000163.1:0-7617 GCA_040386415.1 Pseudomonadota bacterium | reverse complement strand
GAGGATGTCGCCGATGGCCGAGAGCTGGTCGTCGGTCTCCTCATAGGGGAAGCGGGCGCAGAATTCGTCGAACACCCCATGCGGCGGATCGACCGGATCGGTGGTGCGCGTGGCGCGGGCCGCGGCGATCTGGATCAGGCCGATGGCCATGTCGCGCAGGCGTTCCTTCGCCTTGGCCTTGCGCGCCTGCCAGGCCGCGCCGCCCAGGCGGTCCAGCTGGACGCCGTCGCCCTCCGAGCCGTAGCGGGTCAGCAGGTCGATGTTCTCGACCGGCAGGTACAGCTTGGCCTCGGCGCCGTACTGCAGCTCCAGGCAATCGTGCGGCGCGCCCTGGACCTCGAGGGTCTTCAGACCTTCATAGCGGCCGATGCCGTGATCGATGTGGACCACCAGGTCGCCGGGGCTGAGCGACGAGGCCTCGGCCAGGAAGTTCGACGCCCGGCGCTTGCGGCGCGGCCGGGCCAGGCGGTCGCCCAGAATGTCGGTCTCGGAGATGACCGCCAGGGTGTCGGTCTCGAACCCGGACTCCAGCGGCAGGACGACCCGCTGCGGGAACTTGGGATTGGCGGCCTTGGCGGCGTCCCAATAGGGCGCCTGGCTGACGTTCTTCAGGCCGTGGTCGGCCAGCATGACGCCGAGGCGTTCCGATGAGCCCTCCGACCAGGAGGCGAACAGCACGCGCTTCCCGGCCTCCGCCAGACGCTGGGCGTGGTCGGCGGTGGCCTGGAACAGGTTCACCGAGTCCTGCTGGCGCTCGGCGATGAAGGTGCGGCCCTGGCGGGCGCCCATGTCCACCACCAGCTCGCCCTCGGCCTCCTGGAAGGCGGAGAACTGGCGGGTGGCGCGTTCGGCCAGGCGGGCGCGCCATTCTTCGGCGTTCAGGTAGAGGCGGTCGGGCTCCAGCGGATGGTAGTGAACCTTGCGGTCGGCCTGGGCGCGGGCGTCGTAGGCGTCGGCGATCATGGCCAGGCGCTCGTCGCGGGCCTGGCTGGCCAGGTGGTCGACGCCGATCAGGGCCGAACCCGGCAGGTAGTCGAACAGGGTGGCCATCGACGGGTAGAACAGGGGCAGCCAGTGCTCCATGCCCGCCCGCCGGCCGCCGCCGCTGACCGTCTCATACAGCGGGTCGCCGCCCGGCGCGCCGAAGGCCTCCACATAGCCGCGGCGGAATCGGGAGATGGAGTCCTTGTCCAGCAGGGCCTCGCTGACCGGCAGGAGGCTGACCTCCTTGAGCTGGCGAGTGGAGCGCTGGGTGTCGGGGTCGAAGCCGCGGATGGATTCCAGGGTGTCGCCGAACAGGTCCAGGCGCACCGGCTCCTCGGCGTTGGGCGGGAAGACGTCGATCACGCCGCCACGGATGGCGAACTCGCCGCGCTCGGAGACCGTCGAGGCCCGCGCATAGCCGTTGACCGCGAAGTAGCGCTCCAGGTCGGCGATCTCCACCACATTGCCGGTGCGGGCCGCATAGGCCGCGCCCTGCACCACGTCCTTGGGCGGCACGCGCTGCATCAAGGCGGGCGTGGTGGTGACCAGCAGGGTGGGCTTCTTGGCGTCCAGGCCGTGGGCCAGCCGCGCGAGGGTGGTCATCCGCTGAGCCGCGACGCCCGGCGACGGGCCGGTGCGGTCGTAGGGCAGGCAATCCCAGGAGGGGAACTGCTGCACCTCAATGCCCTGGGCGAAGAATCTGAAGGCGTCGATGAAGGCCGAGAGCCGCGAGCCGTCGCGGGCCACGAACACCGACAGGCCGCCGCGGGCGCGGACGATGTCGGCCATCACCAGGGCGTCGAAGCCCTCGGGCGCACCGATCAGGTCGAGGCGGCCGGGATCGGTGGCGATGCGGCGGTGGTCCGCCGCGCTGGGCGCGCGCGAACCGTCAGCCGCCATGTTCGTCGCCGCGGATCTCATGAACCTTGAACCGGAACGCCTTGATCTGGTTCAGCAGCGCGCCGTCGAATTCCGCCGGAATGTCGGCCCGCTCCATGATCCATTCGTTGAGATCGTGGTCGGGCTGCTCCAGCAGCACCTCGAAGAGGTCGAGGTCCTGCGGCGACAGCTCTTGGGCATGGGTGTCCGCGAACGGCCCCAGAATGAGGTCCGCTTCCCTGAAGCCCCTGTGCCACGCACGGAACTTCAGTTTTCGCAGGCGGGTGTCGTCTATCGGCATGTGGACGGGCCGATATAGGGCCGCCCGCCCCCGGACGCCAGCGTTCAGAGCGTGACAGCCTGAAGTGGGCGCCGGTTAGGGCGCCCGTCACCCCCCGGCCTTGGCGTCAGTCGCCGCCGTACCAGGAGAAAGACAGGTTCTTGAAAGGCGTGCCGCCGATCGACAGGCCGGTGCGCAGGACCGTCTCCTGGGTCCCCGGACCCCCGGCGCGGGCCCGTTTCAGGGCGGCCATATCGATGGTCCCGTCGAACTGGACCTGGCCGAGGGTGACGTCGGTCCCGGTGAACTGGAGGTTCCCGCCGCCGATGTTGTAGCTGGTGGGGAGGACCCGGATGGTCTTGGTGTAGATGGGCTGGCCGAGCTCATTCTCGCCCTTCTGCGTGGTGACATCGACGAAGTCGAACATGATGGGACCCCAGGGCCCGCCCTGCTCGCCCGCTTCCCATTTGTTGAAGTCGTCCTCGGGACCAAAGGTGATGTTCTCCAGCCGGAAGTTGCCGACCTTCACCTCGGTGTTGGGGATGTAGTAGCCGAACAGGTTCTCGCCCTTCACGTGGCTGAAGCCGGCCGGCGCTGTCGCCGGGGCAGCGGCCGGGGCCTCGGCGGGAGTTTCCACCGGTGGGACGAAGCCCTGATCGGAGGTCGCCTTCTCGCCGCTGGCGCCGGATGGCTGGTTGCACGCGGTCAGCAAGGCGGCCAGGGCCACGGCGGTCCACAGACTTTTCATCGATACTTGTCCCCAAAGGTCGGCGGGAGATCATCATGGGCCGCGGCGGGCGTCCAGCTTCACGCTATGATCGCCCCATGCGGCCCGAGATTCTGTTTCCCCTCTACGCCCCGGTGACCACGCTGAAGGGTGTGGGCTCACGGGTGGCGCCCCTGCTGGAGAAGCTGGCCGGCCCTATCGTGCGCGACGTGCTGTTCCTGGCGCCCCACTCGCTGGTGCGCCGCCGCCCCGCCACGGTGAACACCGCCATCGAGGGCGAGGTGCAGACCTTCACCGTCGAGATCGACGAGCACCAGAAGCCCCGCAGCCCGCAGCAGCCCTGGAAGATCCGCGCCTTCGACGGCTCGGGCTTCCTGACGCTGGTCTATTTCGGCAGCTTCGGGCACGCCGTGGCCGAGAAGAACCCGGTGGGCGCCAAGCGGATCGTCTCGGGCAAGGTCGAGCGGTTCGGCTCGGAATGGCAGATCAGCCACCCCGACTATCTGGTGGCGCCCGACAAGGCCGATGAGATTCCGGAGGTGGAGACCGTCTATCCCGCCACCGCCGGCCTGCCCGCCCGCACGGTGCGCAAGCTGGTCCTGCAGGCCCTGGACCAGGCCGCCGAGCTGCCGGAGTGGCAGGATCCCGCCTGGATGGCCAAGGGCGGTTTTCCCACCTGGCGCGAGGCCCTGGAGCGGCTACATGCGCCGGCCAGCGAAGGCGACCTGCTGCCGACGGCGGCCCATCTGAGGCGCCTGGCCTATGACGAACTGCTGGCTCACCAATTGGCCATGGCCCAGCGCAAGGCCGACCGCCGCGCCGAACCCGCCGACAGGATCGCGCCGGGGCCCAAGGCCGCCGCCATCCTCGCCGACCTGCCCTTCAAGCTGACCGGCGCCCAGGAGCGGGCGCTGGCCGACGTGCGCCACGACTTCGCCCAGGGCGAGCGGATGAGCCGCCTGCTGCAGGGGGATGTGGGTTCAGGCAAGACGGTGGTGGCGATGCTGGCCATGGCCGATGTCGCGGCGGCGGGCGGCCAGTGCGCCCTGATGGCGCCCACCGAAATCCTGGCCCGCCAGCACTACGAAATCCTGTCAGGGCCCCTCGCCGCCCATGGGATCACCTGTCTCCTGCTGACCGGCCGCGACAAGGGGGCGGCGCGGGCGGAAAAGCTGCGGGCCATCGCCAGCGGCGCGGCCCAGGTGGCGGTGGGCACCCACGCGCTCTTTCAGGCCGAGGTTCACTTCCAGGCGCTGCAGCTGGCCGTGGTGGACGAGCAGCACCGGTTCGGGGTGGCCCAGCGGCAGCTGCTGCAGGCCAAGGGGCGGTCGGTCCACCTGCTGGCCATGTCTGCGACGCCGATCCCCCGCACCCTGGAACTCACCGTCTATGGCGACCTCGACGTCAGCCGCATCGACGAGAAGCCGCCCGGCCGCACGCCGGTCGCCACCCGGGCGGCGCCCATGACCCGGGTCGACGAGGTGGAGGCCCGCCTGCGCGAGGCCGTGCACGGCGGGGCCCAGGCCTTCTGGATCTGCCCGCTGGTTTCGGAGTCGGAGCTGGTGGACCTGAAGGCCGCCGAGCAGCGGGCCATCGAACTGCGCGCCACCATCGGCGACGGCGTCGGCCTGGTGCACGGCAAGATGACCGGGCCGGAGAAGGACGCCGTCATGGCCGACTTCGCCGACAACCGGATCAAGGTGCTGGTGGCCACGACCGTGGTGGAGGTGGGCGTCAATGTCCCCAACGCCACCATCATGGTCATCGAGCAGGCCGAGCGCTTCGGCCTGGCCCAACTGCACCAGCTGCGCGGCCGGGTCGGACGGGGCCGGCGGGAAAGCTCGTGTGTCCTGCTCTACGATCCGCCGCTGCCGGAGACCGCCCAGAAGCGTCTGGATATCCTGCGGCGCACCGACGACGGCTTCCTGATCGCCGAGACCGACCTGGAGCTGCGAGGCGGCGGCGACGCGCTGGGCCTGCGCCAGAGCGGTTTCCCCGACTATGTGTTCGCCGACCCCTTCGCCCACCGCGACCTGATCGCGGCCGCGGGCGACGACGCGCGGATGATCATCGGCCGCGACCCGGAGCTGACCAGCGAACGCGGCAAGGCGTTGCGGGTGCTGCAGGAGCTGTTTGACTGGCGGGCCAGTTCGCCTCTGAAGGACGCGGGCTGAGGCGAGGGCGTAGCCCCCTCCGTCACGCACCTGCGGTGCGCGCCACCTCCCCCGACACGGCCTGCGGCCTGGGGG
This sequence comes from Pseudomonadota bacterium, assembly GCA_040386415.1. Taxonomy (GTDB): domain Bacteria; phylum Pseudomonadota; class Alphaproteobacteria; order Caulobacterales; family Caulobacteraceae; genus Phenylobacterium. Next base: position 2,498 of record JAZKFM010000163.1, on the reverse strand, counting down.
AGGAATCACGCGCTCCAAATTCCTCCCCCAGCGCGAAGCGCGATTCGGGGAGGTGGATCGGCGAAGCGGAGACGGAGGGGGCTGGGGCTTACCGGTCGATCCGATGCACCTTTGACGCCTTCACCGCCCGCACCTCGGTGATCGGGGGCGCCGGCCGCACGAAGCCCGGACTCGAGGTCAGGGCCGCCACACGCCGCTTCGCGTCGGCCTCGAGGTCGCCGTAGAAGAGGTTGTAGCCGGGGACCTTGCGCTTGTCGGCCCAGGAGCCGGCGCTCTTCAGCATTTTCGGCTTGGGCCGCGACACCCGCAGGATGCCGTCGTCGCACTTGGCGGAGACCTGGCGGGTCAAGAAGGCCGGCCGCGCGCCCCACTCCAGGCCGGTGGCGTTGGCCGCGCCCAGGTTCAGCTTGGCCGGCGCGGGGGCATTGGTGGTCGCGCCCAGCAGCGGATTGAAGCACAGCGGTGTGCGGCCCGAGATGTTCTCCAGCTCGCCGTTCGCGTCCCAGACCAGGGAGCGGTCCTTCAGGGCCTGGACCCGCTCGACGTCATGCTCGAAGGCCGAGGCCCAGGCGGCGAGGCAGCCGGCCTGCCGTGGCCCGGCGCAGGGCGTCAGCGGCGGGGCGTCAGCGGACACCACGGTCTCGATGAGGTAGGCCGCCGCCAGCCGGGCCTGGACCGCCGGATCGCGGACGACCTCGTCGGCGATCAGGCGCGAGGCCAAGGTCCCGCCCTGCTCCACGCCGACGATGATGAAGGGCCGGCCCTTGTTGTCGGCGGCGAGGTACTGGCGGAACGCGGCGGCCACGTCCGCATAGGCGAAGCGCCGGGCGTCGCGGGCGTCCTCCCGCAGGGTCAGCAGGGTGTAGAGGCTGGCCTGACGGTAACGCGGCGCGAACAGCCGGCCGACGCGGACGAAGGGGCCGGCATAGTTGGGCGCCACGACGCGGCGGAAGAACTTGTCGGCCTGGACGTCGTCGATGGGACTGTTCCAGTGGACGCCGCCATCATAGGTGGTGGGGCCCACGAAAAAGACGTCGGCGGCCGGATCGGCGGTGGTCCAGACCTCGGGGTGGGCGGGCAAGAGGGCCCAGGCGGCGCGGCGGGTGTAGTCGGGCGCCGCGGGCGGCCGGTAGGTCTGGAACGGCTCCTTGGGATCCAGGGCGTTGCTGGCGATGTCGTCACGCCAGACGAAGGCCGCCATGACCACGAGCGCCAGGACCACGACGACCGCCGCGCTCACCGTCCGCTTGAAGCCCTTGGGACGCTCCGCCATCGCCTACCTGTAGGGATCGGGCTGGGACAGGTAGTTGCGGACATAGTCGGTGATGCCGTCCTCCAGCGCCGTCATCGGCTGGTTGAAGCCGGCGGCCTTGAGGCGGTCCATCTTCGCCTCCGTGAAGTACTGATACTTGTCACGGATGGCCGGGGGCATGGGGGTGTATTCGATCTGGGCGGGCTTGCCGGCGGCCGCGAACACCGCCTTGGCCATGTCCTCGAAGGTCCGCGCGGTTCCCGAGCCGAGGTTGTAGACCCCGTTCACCTGCTCCGACGCGTTGAGCCAGGCCACCACGTCGGCGACGTCGCGGACATAGACGAAGTCCCGGGTCTGGCCGCCGTCGGCGATCCCCTCGCGATAGGACTTGAACAGTTGCACCGTCTGGCCGCCGGCGACCTTGGGCCAGATCTGCGAGGCCACAGACTTCATCGAGTGCTTGTGCTCCTCGTTGGGGCCGTAGACGTTGAAGAACTTGAGCCCCGCCCATTGCGGCGGCGCGTAGTCGCGGGCCGCCTGGCGCGCGGCGAACTGGTCGAACAACGCCTTGGACCAGCCATAGGCGTTCAGCGGCCGCAGGGCGGCCAGGGACTGGAAATCATCCTGGTCGTCGAAGTCGACAGCGTCGCCATAGGTGGCCGCCGAGGAAGCGTAGATGAACCGCCGCTGGCGGTCGGCGCACCAGCGGAACAGGTCGCGGCTGAGCGTGAAGTTGTTGTGGATGATCTTGTCGGCGTCGGGCTCGGTGGTCGACGAGATGGCGCCCATGTGAATGACGATCTCGATGTCGCGCCAGCGCTTCTCCAGCCATTCGAACATGTCTTCCGGCGCCACGAAGTCGCCGATCGGATGCTTGGCGATGTTGCGCCACTTGCCGAGCTCGGCTTCCTCAAGCCAGTCGCAGACCACCACGTCGAGGGTGGGGTCCTCCGCCAGCTTGGCGACGATGTTGGAGCCGATGAAGCCGGCCCCACCGGTGACGAAGGCGATACGACGGGTCATGTCGGCTCCTTGGCGGTCATGCGGGCGATGGCGGCGGTGGTGGAATAGCCGTCGACGATCTGGGCGAGGCGCACCTCGCCGCCCCAGGACTTCACCAGGTCGCCGCCCACCACCTGGTCCTCGGAATAGTCAGAGCCCTTGATCAGAACTTCAGGCCTGGCGGCCTCGATCAGCTTGATGGGGGTGTCCTCATCGAAGGGGACCACCAAGTCCACGCAGCCCA
>JAZKFM010000162.1:2936-4232 GCA_040386415.1 Pseudomonadota bacterium | reverse complement strand
CGGGGCGGGCGGCGCGTCGGGCGGGGTGTCGGCGGGGGGCGGCTCGGCCCCTTCCGGCAGGGTCCCGTCGGCGGGGAGTTCGGGGATGGCCAGGTCTTCGGTCTCGATCGGGGGCGCTTCCACCAAGGCGGCCTTGGGACGGTCGCGGTTGACGGCGTAGGTGACGAACTCCTTCCAGATCTTGGCGGGCAGGCCGCCGCCGACCACGCCGTTCATCGAGGCGTTGTCGTCATTGCCCACCCAGACGCCGACGACGAGATCGCCGACATAGCCGATGAACAGGGCGTCCCGGTAATCCTGGGTGGTGCCGGTCTTGCCGAAGGCGCCGGGCATGGCGGCCTCGATGCCGGTGCCGCGCTGGGTGGCCGAGCGCAAAAGGTCGCGCATCCCGGCCAGTTCGGCCTTGCCCAGCTTGCGGACGGTCGCGGGCTTGCGGAAGCTGGCCAGGCCGTGGGGGATCACCGGCGCCTCCCCCGCGTCGATGGCGGCATAGGCGGCGGTGAGCAGGACCAGGCTCATGGGACCGGTCCCCAGCGCCAGGGTCAGGTCATTGGGGATCGGTTCGGTGATGCCCAGCTCGCGCGCCGTGCGCACGATGTCGTCGCGGCCGACCTCCTTGGCCAGGCGCACAGCGGCCACGTTGGAGGAGCCGGCGAAGGCGGTGATCAGCGGCACCATGCGGCCGGCGTACTTCACCTCGTGGTTTTTCGGCTTCCAGCCGGAGACCTCGACAGGCGCGTCGAGGATCGGGCTGGTGGGGGTCCAGCCCTCGCGCAGGGCGGCCAGATAGACGAACAGCTTGAAGGCCGAGCCCGGCTGTCGGGCGGCGTCGGCGCGGTTGAACTGGCTGACCTTGTAGTCGCGGCCCCCCACCATGGCGACGACGCGGCCGTCGGTGCGCATGGCCACCAGGGCGCCCTGCCCCGCGTTCAGCACCTTGCCGTCGCGGTCCAGCGCGCGGGCCAGGATCTTCTCGGCCTGGGCCTGGAGATTGGTGTCCAGCGTGGTCCGGATCACGGTCTCGCCGTAGCTCGCCTCCATCTCCGCCTTGGCCTGGGGGATGACCCAGTCGGCGAAGTAGGAGCCGGTGGGGATGGGCTTGCGGCCGCCATAGGGGCGCACGCCGCGGGCGGCGCTCCGGGCCTGGGCCTTGGTGATCAGGCCGGTGTCGGCCATGGCGCCCAGGACGATCCGCATGCGCTCGCGCGCGCCCTCCAGGTTCTCGGTGGGCGCCAGGCGCGAGGGGGCCTTGACCAGGCCAGCCAGCATGGCGGCCTCGCCGATGGAGAGCGCCTC
>JAZKFM010000162.1:0-2926 GCA_040386415.1 Pseudomonadota bacterium | reverse complement strand
CCGGCGTCTTGTCGAAGTAATGCCGGGCGGCGGCCCGCAGGCCAAAGGCGCCGTCGCCGAAATAGACCGAGGACAGGTAGCGCGACAGGATCTCGTCCTTGGAGAGGCGGGCCTCCAGATAGACGGCGATGATCGCCTCCTGGATCTTGCGCCGCAGGGTGCGCTGGCTCGACAGGAAGGCGTTCTTGGCCAGCTGCTGGGTGATGGTGGAGCCGCCCTCGGCCACGCCGCCGGCCCGGGCGTTGGCGTTCATGGCGCGCGCGATGGCCTTGGGGTCGACGCCCATGTGGCTGTAGAAGCGCCGGTCCTCGATGGCGATGAAGGCGCCGGAGACGTACTTCGGCAGCTTGGCGACCTCGACGGGCTCTTCCTTGTAAGAGCCGCGCTTGGCGATGGGCCGGCCGTCGGCGGCCACCAGGACCAGGGTCGGATTTTCCAGCGGCTCCAGGGCCTGGCCCAGCGGCAGTGACCCCACCAGCCAGACCATGACGATAAGGAACACGGCCGCGACGCCGGCTCCGATCTGCCAGGGCCGGCGCATCCATATCGGGGGGGCGCCGTCGCCGGCGGCGGTCACCGGGCTGGGACCGACCTCAGGTTCCGGCTCCGGCTGGGGCGTGATCTCAGGCTCAGGATCGGCGTCGGGAACCAGCTCGGGCTCGGGCTCAGGCTGCGGCGTGACCTCCGTTTCCGGTTGGCTGTCCGGTTCAGGCCCGGACTCCGGTTCGGGCGCTCCAGCGGCCTCAGCGTCTTGGTCCGTGACTTCAGACTCTGGAAGGTCCTGCGCCTCCGACGACTGTTCCGGCGACGTCTCGTCCCCCGGCGCCAGCTCCGGTGGCGGAGCCTTGTCGGGCTTGGGCGGATCGACCTCGGGGTCGTTGTCGGACATGCACGTCGCATTCAATCGGGCGCGGGCCCCGTGGAAGCGGCGTCCATACCACATGGGCGTGGGGCGCCAAGCGTGGCCGGAGCCGGGTGAGAGCTCCGGCGGAACGCCGAGACGCGTCGGTCGTTGCAGCTTCACCCATTCAAAGGAGCTCCCATGCGACTGGTCCTGACCCTGGCGGCCGTTTCGGCCCTGGCGTTCTCCGCGTCGGCCTGCAGCGACAAACCCAACGCCACCGGCGCCGCCATGCCCGACACCGATGCTGTGGCCGGAACCGGCGCGGCCACGGCCCCTGACGCGGGCGTCACCGGCGCGGTCCCCGCCGACGGCTCCCCGCCCCCGATGCAGGCCACCTCGCCGGCCGCCGAAGGCGCCGGCTTCGGCACGAGCGGCGGCCAGGGCGCCGGAAGCGGGACCACCACGCCCTAGAGCGCGTCAGGGTTAAGTGGACGCCGGTTAGCCCGTCCGCCGCGCTCTATCTCTTTGGATTAGAGCCTTTTTGAACGGGTCAGATGAGTCCATCTGACCCTAAAAGGCTCTAGCCGGAACCTCCGTCGCGTCCGCCCGTTCGTGGCGCACGATGGCCCGGCTGATTATCCGTCACGAGACCCGCTACCTCTATGAGCGGCCGGTGGGCTTTGGCCTTCATCGGCTGCTGCTGAGGCCGCGCGACAGCCACGCCACGCGGGTTGTGGCGGCCTCGATGAGCCTGTCGCAGCGGGCTGCCAAGCGGTGGGTCTATGACGCCCTGGGAAACTGCGTCTGCCTGATGACGCCCGAGGGGCGGTCGCAGGAGCTGACCATCATCAGCCAGCTCACCATCGAGCGGTTTCCGGCCCCGTTGGCGCCCCTGCGGATCGAGAATCCGCACACAGCCATGCCCATCGTTTACGACCGCGGCGACCGCACGATCCTGGACCCCTTCATCGACCCGGCGAGCGACGATCCGAACGGCATGTTGCTGGACTGGGTCCGCGCCCATGCGGGCGGCCCCTATGAGCCGGCCCTGGACTTCCTTCAGCGGCTGAACCGCTACATCCACCAGCACTTCGACTACCGCCAGCGCGACGAAGAGGGCACCCAGACGCCCGCCTTCACGGTGACGATGGGCTCGGGCACCTGCCGTGACTTCGCCTGGCTGATGGTGGAGGCGCTCCGGCGGCTGGGCTATGCGGCCCGCTTCGTCACCGGCTATCTTTATTCGCCGCAGCATTCCGGCGTGCGGGGCGCAGGCGCCACCCATGCCTGGTGCGAGGTCTTCCTGCCCGACCTCGGCTGGCTGGAGTTCGACCCCACCAACGGCCTCGCCGAATCGGCCGACCTGATCCCGGTGGCCGTCAGCCGCACCCCCGAGGGCGCCACGCCGATCAGCGGCCTGATCCTTGGGAACCCGGGCAAGAGCGAGCTGTCGATTCACGTAGATGTGCGACCGGCCGACCCGCACCTGGAGGCGGCTTAAGCGTTAGGGTCTTGGGAGGAACAGGCCATGACCACAGGCTTCCATCAGCAGGACCCCAACCTCAACTTCAGCGTGCCCCGCTCCGCGCCCAAGCCGCAGCACGGCCGGGCGCCCGACCAGAGGGCGGTGAAGGTGAAGGACCAGAAGTCCCTCAGTCCGCGCCCGGGGCACTGAGGCGTTCAATCTCCTCGCCCTGGGTGAGAAGGGAACACCGGCGTCCGACTCTGCTTAAGCTTCCGCTCTGACGCCCTTTGGCGTTGGAGCCCTCACCCTTGCCTGTCCGCCACCGACCATGACCTTCACCCCGCGCCGCGCGGTGCTGACCTTGGGGGTGACCCAGACCATCGGCTATGCGTGTTCGAGCTACCTGCCTGCGACCCTGGCCAAACCGATGGCCGCCGATGTGGGGATGTCGACCACCGGGGTGTTCCTGGCCTTCTCCGCGGCGCTGCTGCTGCAGGCGGTGACCGGCCCCCGCGTCGGCAAGCTGGTGGACCAGCAGGGCGGACGGCCGCCTTTGACCGCCGCCAGCCTGCTGTTCGCCGCCGGCCTGGTGGGCCTGGCGATCTCCGAGACCCCCG
>JAZKFM010000161.1:0-2431 GCA_040386415.1 Pseudomonadota bacterium | reverse complement strand
TCCAGACCAACCTGCTGGCCCTGAACGCCGGGGTCGAGGCCGCCCGCGCCGGCGAAGCGGGCCGTGGCTTCGCCGTCGTCGCCTCCGAGGTTCGGGCCCTGGCCCAGCGCTCGGCCGATGCCGCCAAGGAGATCAAGGCCCTGATCAGCGCCTCGTCGGCCCAGGTCAATTCCGGGGTCCGCCTGGTGGGCGAGACGGGTGACGCTCTGGTGGGAATCGTCGGGCGGGTCACCGAGATCGACGGCCTGATCTCCGAGATCGCCCAGTCGTCACAGGAGCAAGCCGTCGGGCTGGCCCAGGTCAACACCGCCGTCAATCAGATGGACCATGTGACCCAGCAGAATGCGGCCATGGTGGAGGAAGCCACCGCCGCGGCGTCAAACCTGCGCAGCGAGGCCGTGGAGCTGACCCGGCTGGTGGGCCGCTTCCAGATCAGCGCGCAGCCCACACGGCCGGAACTGGCCCGGGCCGACCGTCACGCCCCGGCCAGAAACCCGGTCGCCCGCGACCGGGCCCGGCTGGCGTCCGCGTTCGGCGGCGGCAAGGCCGCCGCCGCCTCGGCGGACTGGGAAGAGTTCTAGGGTTTAGGCGGCCGCGCTGGGGCGGGCGCCGACCCGCTCCATCCAACCCTTGAGCCACTTGGCGTCATCGGGGACCGGCTGGCCCACAGTCGCGCCGAACTTCAGGAAGCCGAACAGCAGGATGTCGGCCAGGGTGAAGCGGCCGCCGCAGACGAAGTCACCCTTCATCTGGCCGTCGAGCCAGAGCAGGCGGTCCTTGGCGATGGCCTTCAGGTCGGCGGCGCCCTCCGCGCCCACCAGCTTCATGCGGCTCTCGAATAGCGGGCGGCCCTCAGCGGCCCGGAAGCCGTTGGCCATGGGCTCGCAGATGTTCAGGTCGATGCGCCGCGTCCACATGCGGGTCTCGGCCCGCTCCTCGGCATTGGCGCCGATCAGGGGCGGGGAGGGCTGGACCTCTTCGAGGTATTCGCAGATCGGCAGGATTTCGCAGACCTTGTGGCCGTTATCGAGTTCCAGGGCGGGAAGCTGGCCGGCGGGGTTGATGGTCTCGATGTAGGGCGGCTTGCGGTTCTCGCCGCCCATCAGGTCCACCTTCTGGGAGGGGATCGTCATGCCCTTCTCGGCGATGAAGATGCGCACCACGTGCGGATTGGGGCCGATCGAGTCGTAGAGTTTCATGGCGCATCTCCCTAAAGGCGTTCGGGGGACCTTTTGCGCGAGAGGCTGGCGCGTCAAGCAGGACCCAACGTCAATCCAGCAGGGATTTGATCTGCGCCTTGATGACGGCCCAGGCCGGGGCGGTGGGATCGATCAGCTCGAAGTGCCCCGCGCCTGCCAGGTCCAGCACCGTCACCGTGTCGCCCATGGCCTTGGCGGCGGCCCCGAAGGCCGCGCCGAAGCGCGAGGGAACGATTGGATCCAGCACGCCCGAGATCACCGCATAGGGCAGGGCGAGGGGCAGCAAGGCCAGAGGTGAGGTGTCGGCATAGACATCCTGGCCCCCGCGGCCTTCGGCGCCGACCAGGGCGTCGATGGTTCCGGGGCCGCCGCAGGCGTCCGGTCCGGTGGCGTGATAGGCCGCCAGGTCGATGATCCCGGCCAGGCTTACAGCCCCCTTTGGAATGAAGGGGTCGGGGCCGCGCAGGGGACCTCGTACGCTGCTCCACAGCGCCAGGTGCCCACCGGCTGAGTGGCCTGCGACCACCACCCGGTTCAGGTCCAGGGGGTGGGACTTGGCCAGTCCCCGCACGTGGTTCACGCCGGTGGCCACGTCCTGGAAGGTGCCGGGGTAGCCGCCGCCCTCGTGGCCGATGCGGCGGTATTCCAGGTTCCAGACCGCGACGCCGCTGGCCTTCAGATCGGCGCAGGCCTGGTCCATCAGCTCCAGCCCCGGCAGGTCGGCCAGCCAGCAGCCACCGTGGATCATCACCACCAGCGGATGCGGGCCAGATCCTGGGGGCAACCACAGCTCGCCGAACTGCAGGTCGAGGGGGCCATAGGCGACCTTTGCGTCCGCCTTGGCGCGAGGCCTGGCCAGCAGGTCGCTGAAACTGATGGGCGCGCGCTCCGCCATGCTCACTCCTTGCCGGCCCGACGTCATGGGAGAGGATGCCCGAAAACCCGACCCAGGGAGAGAGACCTGCTCAGCGCCGACGAATGGGCCAAACGAAAACGCCCGGCCTTCGCAGGCCGGGCGTCTCGCAGATCAGCGGTTGGGTCGCAGCCTTAGGCGGCGACGGCCTTGATCAGATTCTTGTTGAGGATGCCGATGGCGGCGTCGCGGTCGATCTGTTCGATGGCGGCGACTTCCCGCGCCATGCGGTCGAGCGCCGACTCATAGAGCTGGCGTTCGGAATAGGACTGCTCCGGCTGGTTCTCGGCGCGGTGCAGGTCGCGGACGACCTCGGCGA
>JAZKFM010000160.1:1313-12892 GCA_040386415.1 Pseudomonadota bacterium | reverse complement strand
CCGGCCCCCCGCATCCGCGTGCGGTGGCAGCGCCGCTCCGACAGCCGCCTGCCCTTCGGCGGCGTGAAGGACTCCGGCTTCGGCCGCGAATGCGCTGACTTCGGCATCCGCGAGTTCGTCAACATCAAGACCGTCGTGGTCCATGCCGCGCCTGTCCCGGCGGGCGGATCGGAATAGGATTCAGGCGTGAGACCGCAGTCGCCCCACCAGGTGGACAAGGCCGACGATCACCGCCCCGACCGCCAAGCCGACCACGGCCGAGCCCACCGCGAAACCGAGCCAGCCGGTGACGGCGCCGACGCCGGGGACTCCGGCCGCCCAGTGTGACAGGCCTTCCACCAGGTGCGGGATCGCCATCCAGCCGTAGTGCTCCAGGCCGTGCACCAGAATGCCGCCGCCGACCCAGAGCATCGCCGCGGTGCCGATGGTCGCCAAACCCGTCAGTATGGTCGGCATGGCCTTCACCATGCCCCGCCCCAGAACCTGGCCGGCGCGCGTGCCCCCCTTCGACAGGTGGAGGCCGATGTCGTCCATCTTCACCAGCAGGCCCACCACGCCATAGACCACCACGGTGATCCCCAGACCCACCACGGCCAGGGCGACGGCCTGGATCGGGAAGGGCCGCCCGGCGAGATCGGCCAGGGCGATGAACATGATCTCCGCCGACAGGATCAGGTCGGTGCGGATGGCGCCGGCCACCTTCTGGTCCTCCAGTTCGGTGGAGCTGAGCGCCAGCTCCTCAAGCGTCTCGTCCGCCTCATGCGGCACGAAGGTCTCGAGGATCTTCTCGCTGGCCTCGAAGGCCAGATAGGTCCCGCCGATCATCAGCAGCGGCGTCACCAGCCAGGGCGCGAAGACGCTGAGCGCCAGGGCGCCGGGAAGCAGGAAGATGAACTTGTTGCGCAGGGAGCCCAGCGCGATCTTCCAGACGATGGGCAGCTCACGGTCGGGCGTGAAGCCCATGGCGTAGCCGGGGGTCACGGCGGCGTCGTCCACCACCACGCCGACGGCCTTGGACCCGGCCTTGCCGGCCGCGCCGGCGATGTCGTCCACCGAGGCGGCCGCGATCTTGGCGATCGCCGCCACGTCGTCCAGCAGCGCGGCAAGGCCGGAAGCCATCGGTCAGTCCCTCAGAGATTGGTCCGCCTCCAATCGGTGAAAACAGCCGAGGTTCCAAGCGGAAACCCCACGGCCATGACCTGGCGGGTAATGGCGCTGCTTCCGGCCGGTCCCTAGTCTGGTCTCAGGTGAAACGGGAGGCGGCGCGATGTCGAGGTTCTGGCGCAACTGGCTGACGGTCTGGGGGTGGGCGGTCGCCCTGTTCGGCCTGGTCCTGGCCGGGGCCGGGTTCGAGGCCACGAGCGGTCCGACCCGCCTGCTGTTCGGCGTGCTGAACGGACCCGAGGACCTGGTTCTGAGCGCCCAGATGCGGTTCGCCGTGGGACTGATGGGGGCGGTCACCTTCGGCTGGGCGCTTACCCTGCTCGTGACCTTCGACGCCGCTCACAAGTTGGGCGCGGCGGGCGGCCCGACCTGGCGCGGCGTGCTCGCCAGCGCGGCGGTCTGGTACGTGATCGACTCCGGCCTCTCCATCGCCACCGGCTTTGGCCTCAACGCGGCCTCGAACACCCTGCTGATGGCGGGCCTCCTTGCGCCCCTGCTGGCCAGCGGGGTGCTGCGGCGGACCTAGCCGTCCTTCCAGCCGCGCGGCCCCCGTCCGGTCCACCGCTTGAAGGCCCGCGAAAAGGCGCTGCGGTCGGAAAAGCCCAGCAGATAGGCGGTCTCGTTCACCGACAGCCGCGCCAGATAGGTCTTGGCCAGCTCCTGGCGCAGGTCGTCCAGCACCTGGTCGAAACTCACCCCCTCGGCCTTCAGCCGGCGATAGAGGGTCGGGCGGCTGAGGTTCATGGCCCTGGCCGTCGCCGCCATGTCGGCCGCCCCCAGGTGGAGGCGCGGTATCAGCAGGCGCTCCACCTCGCCGCGCACGGTGCGCGTGGCCTCCAGCCGCGCCAGCAGGGCTTGGGCCCGATCGTTGAAGATGCCGAACACATACTGGTTGGCGCCGTGGGTCTTCAGGGACAGCCAGGACGGTTCGATCCGCAGGGCGTTGCGCGCCGCGCCAAACACCACCGGGACCTTGAGCACCGCCTCATAGGCCGCGGCATGGGCGGGCTCTTCATGGGTCACCTCCACCGCCGTCACGAAGGGGACGTCGCCGTGGCTGCGCGCCACCTCGCAGACAAAGCGGGCGAAGGTCTCCTCGGTGAGCTCCGGGAAGGCGTTCGGATCGGGACGGCGGTCCTCCAGCCACAGCTCCGCGCCCTGGGGGACCAGTTCGAACCGCTCGCCGCCCCCCAGGTCCACCTCGGCGATCAGCCGCCGGTAGCGGTTCAGCTGCTCCAAGGCCTCGCCCATAGTGCCGGCGGCGCGGCAGATCAGCCCCACCAGCGACACCTCCTCGAAGTTCGTCTCCGCCCCGAAGCGCAGGCCCAGGTCGGGGGCCTGGCAGATCGCCTTGGCGGCCCTCATCAGGGCCACATAGCTCGCCAGGGGCACGCGGTTGTCCCGGTCGGTCAGGGCGGCGGGTGCGATCCCCGACCGCGCCAGCAGCTCGCCCCGCCCCGCCCCCTGCGACACCGCGAAGTCCAGCAGCGCCTGGGCGTAGCCCGCCGAGACGGTGGGCCGGTCGGTGCGGTTGATCCCTGGGGTCACAAGTCTGGGTCCTGCGGTCATCGACGCTCCGGCGCGCACCCCTAGGGTCGCACGAGGAAGCTTCACCGGCAGGAGAGTAGAGTCATGTCCACCGCGCCGAAAGCCGAACGGCTGCTGCGGGCCTCCGCCGCCCTCTGGTACGCGGTGGCGATGCTGGGGCTTTGGGCGTTTGGCGCCTACATCCTCGCCCTCTACGGCGTGGGCCTGGCGGGCGGCGACCTCAGCCGCTGGAACCGGGTCCTGCCCGAGGGCCACGGCTATGTCGCCGGCGACATGCGGGGCAACCTGGCGCTGGGCGTCCACCTGGCCACGGCCTTCATCGTCACCCTCAGCGGGGGGCTGCAGCTGGTCCCCCAGATCCGCGCCCGCGCGCCCTGGCTGCACCGCTGGAACGGACGCCTGTTCATCGCCGTCGCGGTCGTGGCGGCGACGAGCGGCCTCTTCATCGCCCTGACCCGCGGCGCGGTGGCGGGGACCTACATGACGGTCGGCAACGCCCTCAACGCCGCCCTCGTCCTGACCTTCGCCGCCCAGGCCTGGCGCACGGCGCGGGCGCGGGCCTTCGTCAGCCACCGGCGCTGGGCCCTGCGCCTCTTCGTGGTGATCAACGCCGTCTGGTTCTACCGCCTGGGGATGATGCTGTGGTTCGCCGCCAACCGGGGACCGGTGGGACACACCGCCGCCTTCGACGGCCCCTTCGACATCTTCCTGGCCTTCGCCCACGTGCTCCTGCCCCTCGCGGTCCTGGAGCTGTACCTGGCGGCCGGAGCACGGGGTGGCCCGCGCGCCAAGGGCGCCATGGCCGCGCTTCTGCTGGTTCTCAGCCTTGCGACCGCCGTGGGCGTCCTGCTGGTGGCGATGGCGATGTGGCTGCCGCGCCTCTAGGCGGCGGGACGCAAGGCCGGAGGGCTGGTCGCGCCTGGGCCCTGCGCCCTATCTCGGCGGCTCAGGCGTGGCGTCGGGCGTCGTTTCGTCCACCACCCGGCGGTGACGCTGCAGGCCGTCGCTGAACGCGGCGGCGAGAATGCCGGTGGGCATGGCGATGAGGCCGATGCTGAAGATCGCCGTGAGCGCCGCGAGGATCTTGCCCAGCGGCGTGACCGGATAGACATCCCCGTAGCCGATGGTCGTCAGGGTCGCCACCGACCACCACAGGGCGCGCGGGATGCTGCCGAACTTGTCGGGCTGCACGTGGCCTTCAGCGAGGTAGAGCGCGGTGGCGGCGATCACCATCAGCACCATGCCGCCCACCAGGCTGAGCATGAGCTCTTCGCGGCGCGCCCCGACGGCGGCGATCATGTGGTTCAGCGCCCGTGACATCCGGCCCAGCTTGGCCAGCCGCAGGATGCGGCCGACCCGGACGATCCGCAGCAGCAGGGCGCTGGAGCCCGACGCCACCAGCAGTGACGACGCGATGGCGATCAGATCCGTCAGCCCCGCCGGCGAAACCACGAAGGCCAGGCGGGCGCGCCAGGGCGCAACGCCAGCGCGCTGCTCGGGGGCCACCCAAAGCCGAGCCAGGTATTCGAGACTGAAGAGGCCGCCGAGGACGAGCTCCATCACCAGGAACACCTGACCAAACCGGTCGGCCAGGCTGGGCTCGGTCTCGACAATGGCCAGGGCGCCCGCGACCAGGATCGAGCCGACCACGACGCGGTTGACCATCGACAGGCCCCGCCCCGTCCTTCGCGTCGGGTCCAGCATCACGTTCAGCCGGTAGCGGAGACTGGATGCGGGCGCGCCTTCGTCGGACATCCGAGACATTGTGAATTCTCCCCCGCGGCGCCGCCGGAGAATAGGGGAACCGGCGCACCGACCACCACCTCGAAACGCCGGAACGGCGCTTCGACCCTGGCGACGCCCGCTCTACAGTGGCCCAACTCTGTTGCGTGGGTCAGGAAATGAACGGTCCGCCGTCACCCTCTTCCTGGCCGCCAGCCCTTTCCGCCACGCCGGGCACGGCGACAGCGCCTGACCTCGGTCAGGGTTTGACTCCGCCTAGCGTCACCGCTAACTGCTCTTGCGACTAATTATTGATTGCAGGAAGCGCCTCGGCCCGCCTGCGCCTCGACGACAGGGCCAGCCATGGACGCGCGCACGCCGGACACCGACCTCGCCGCCTCTGAGGGCGCCCCGCGTTGGGGGACCGCCGCCATCACCCCGCCGGCTCTGCGCCCGGCCCTGACCTGGATCCACCGCTGGGTGGGGCTGGTGATCGCGGGCTTCCTGTTCGTCTCCGGCGTCACCGGGGCGGTGATCTCCTGGGACCATGAGCTGGACGACCTGCTCAACCCGCACCTGATGTACGCGGCGTCCAAGACCGGCGCCGCCCTGCCCCCGCTGGATCTCGCCAAGGCCATCGAGGCCCGCGATCCCCAGGTCCAGGTCACCTTCGTCCCCCTGGCCCCCGAGGCGGGCGGGACCCTGGCCTTCGGCGTCTCGCCCAAGCAGAACCCGGCCACCGCCAAGCTGTTCGAGCCGGGCTACAACCAGGTCTTCCTCGACCCCGTCACCGGCGCCGAACAGGGCCGGCGCGAATGGGGCGCGGTCTGGCCGATCAGCTCGGAGACCTTCGTCTCCTTCCTCTACATCCTGCACTACACCCTGCACATTCCGGAGGTCTGGGGCATCGACAGGTGGGGCGTCTGGCTGCTGGGGGGCGTCGCCATCCTCTGGACCCTGGACTGCTTCGTCGGCTTCTACCTGACCCTGCCGCCGCGCAAGAGGACCCGCGACGCCGCCAAGGCCGGCCGCGGCTTCTGGGCCCGCTGGAAACCCGCCTGGCTGATCAAGACCTCGGCCAGCGCCTACCGCATCAATTTCGACATCCACCGCGCCTTCGGCCTCTGGCTCTGGGGCGTGCTGTTCACGGTGGCCTTCACCGCCTTCTCGCTGAACCTCTATTCGGAGATCTTCTACCCGGTGATGTCCAAGGTCAGCCAAGTCACGCCCGGCCCCTTCGACCTGCGCCAGCCGGTGGACCACGACAGCCCGATCGTCCCCACCCGGTCCTACGCCCAGGTGATCGCCACGGCGGAGGCCGAGGCCGCCCGGCGCGGCTGGGACGCCCCGGCCGGCGGCGCCTTCTACACGCCGGACTTCGGCATCTACGGCGTCGGCTTCTACGCGGCGGGCGACGACCACGGCGCAGGCGGCGTCGGCCCGCCCTACCTCTATTACGACGGCAGGACCGGAGCCCTGCTCGGCGCCCGCCAGCCCTGGGTCGGCACGGCGGCCGACATCTTCCTCCAGGCGCAGTTTCCCCTGCACTCGGGACGCATCCTGGGCCTGCCTGGCCGTATCCTGATCTCCATCACCGGGATCGTGGTGGCCGCCCTCAGCGTCACGGGCGTGGTGATCTGGTGGCGCAAGCGCGAGAGCCGAGTCCATCGGCGCAGGCCGCTGGCTTCCTAGCGCCAGTCGTCGGGCTCGGGCGGTGGCATGGGCGGCTGGCCACCCTTGCGGATCGGTGCGTCCGGGCGGGTCCAGAACCAGCCCGAGTGCGCGTTGTCGCTCCGGTGGATGGTCACGCTGGCGGGGTCGAAGTTCACGAACATGCGGGCATTGACCGCGCGGATTTTCGAGGGTTGGCCCAGGGCGGTGTGGTGGGTGACGCAGCCGCAGGTCTTGCAGCGCCAGAACCCGATCCATCGATTGCCCCAGATATAGGCCTCAACCGCTTCGTCGCCCTGGACAAGCTCCACCCGAAGCTCCGTCTTGCCGATGGGATCGGAGCCATAGGCCCAGAGCACACCGTAGCGGCGGCAGATCGAGCAGTTGCAGTCGAGCACCCAGGCCGGCGCTGGCTCCAGGGTGATGCGGACGGCGCCGCAATGACATCCGGCACGGATCATCTGCTGCTCCCCTCGACGAGGCTTACCTCCAGCGCACCGCGGCCTCGTCCCGCAGTTGCCGCTTCAGGATCTTCCCCGACGCGATGCGCGGCAAGGGTTCGGGGGCGAAATGGACATAGCGGGGGATTTCGAACCGGGCGAGGCGCGGCTCCAGGAAGGCCTGCAGCTCGGCCTCGTCGATGGGCGAGCGGGCATGGATCGTGGCGCCCACCTCCTCGCCCAGCCGGTCATCAGGCACGCCATAGACGCTGACCTCCAGCACCTCCGGATGCTCCAGGATCGCGGCCTCCACCGCCCCGCAGCCGATGTTCTCTCCGCCGCGGATCACCAGGTCCTTGATGCGGTCGACGATGTAGACGAAGCCCTCCTCGTCCACATAGGCCACGTCCCCGGTCCGCATCCAGCCGTCCACGAAGGTCTCGGCGTTGGCGTCGGGCCGGTTCCAGTAGCCGCGCATGATCGAGGCGCCGCGGATCTGCAGCTCGCCCCGCGCCATGCGGGGCTGCTCCACCCCGGCCTCGTCGACGATGCGGATGTCCAGCACCCCCGACACCCGCCCGGAGCTGGCCGGGTGGGCCAGGTAGTCGGCGCCGGCGATGCTGGTGCCGATGGCGTTGGTCTCGGTCATGCCCCAGCCGGTGTTGGGGGCGGCGTTGGGGAAGGCCTTGTCGATAGCGCGGACCTGTTCGGGCGCGCGGCTCGCGCCGCCGCCGCCCACGGCGATCAGCGAGCTGAGGTCGCGGCCCTCGCGCCGGGCGATCTCCACGAGGTCGCCGGTCACCGCCGGCGGGCCGTTGAAGCCGGTGATGCGCTCGCGCTCGATGATCTCGACGGCGCGGGCCGGGTCCCACTTGTACATGCAGACCAGCCGGCGCTGGGCGCGGAAGCTCTGCAGCAGGCTGACGTGCAGGCCCGAGACGTGGAACAGCGGGATCGACAGCAGCGCCGCCGGCTGCGGCCCACCCGCCACCGGCGCGAACCCGGCCAGCATGCCGGCCTGGGCGTCCAGCTCCCACGACAGCAGGGCCGACATGATGTTGCGATGGGTGGAGACCGCCCCCTTGGGATGCCCGGTCGAGCCCGAGGTGTAGAGCATGATGGCGTCGTCGTCGGGACCGACCTCGCGCGCCGGCGGCGCGTCGCCCGCGCCGGCCATCACCGCGTCATAGCTCCGCACACCCGCCGCCAGGGGCGAGGTCGCCCGCACCGCGATCACAGACAGGCCCTCGGGATGAGCCTCGCAGGCGGCCAGCCGGTCCAGCCGCTCCTGGTCGGCCAGCAGCAGCTTGGCGCCACTATCCTTCAGGCCGTATTCCATCTCGTGCGGCTGCCACAGCGCGTTCATCGCCACCGCGATCGCCCCGATGGACGTCGCCGCCATGAAGCCGAGGATCCATTCCGGATAGTTGCGCATGGAGATCGCGACCCGGTCGCCCTTCTCCACGCCGTAGTCGGCCACCATCGCCGCCGCCAGCCGCTGCGACTGCGCCCAGGCCTGCTCGAACGTCAGCCGCTCGTCCTCATAGACGATAAACGGCAGGTCGCTGCGCCCCGCCTCGAACAGGGCCCGCAGGTTGACCGGGGCGTTGGCGAACGCCCGCACCCGGCGCCCCAGGGCCTCGATCTCCGTCAGCTCATAGGGCAGCCCCCGGCCGGTCAGCTGCGCCAGCGCCTCGATCCTGTTCACGCGTCTCGAATCCCTAAAGTCGCCCGAACTGACGCCGAGCCAAGTGCGCGCTAGGCGCCAGAGTTCGAGAGCGATGTCCAGTCGGCGTAGCCCTTGGGCCCCCGCCAGGTGACCTTGAGGCCGCGATAGCCGGCCCTATGGGCGGCGAAGCGCTGCGATGAGTCGATCACAGCGTCAGCATAGCCTATGACGGGGTGTTCAACGCGCAACCGGAGATCCAATGGGCCAGGTCAAACGGTATCTCCCCCTGTTGCTGCTGCTGGTCGCCGTCGGCGCCATGTTGGCCAGCGGGGTCACGCGCTACATCAGCCTCGAAGCGCTCCAGGCCAATGAGGCCGCCCTGCGTCAGCTGGTTACGGAGCGGTTACCCTTGGCCCTTGCGGCCTTCGTGGTCATCTATGCCCTGGCCACGGCGGTCAGCCTGCCGGGCGCCACCATCCTGACCCTGACGGGCGGATACCTGTTCGGAACCTGGCTGGGCGGAGCCGCCACGGTCATCGGCGCCACCATCGGTGCGGTGCTGGTCTTCTATGCGGTGAGGACCTCCCTCGGCCAGACGCTTCGGGATCGCGCGGAAGCTTCCGGGGGCCGCCTGAAGGCGGTGATCGACGGTGTTCAGGCGGGCGCCTTCGGCTACATCCTCACCCTGCGTCTGATCCCTCTTGCCCCGTTCTGGCTGGTCAACGTGGCCGCCGCCCTGGCCCATGCGCCGTTGCGAGCCTACGCCCTGGCGACGTTCTTCGGCATCATGCCCGCCACCTTCATCTACAGCGGCATAGGCGCCGGCATCGGAGAACTGTTGGCCCGGGGAGAGACGCCCGATCTGGGCGTGATCTTCGAGCCGAAGATCCTGCTGCCGCTGGTCGCCCTCGGCCTCCTCTCCCTCGGGACGACCCTGTTCCAGCGCCATCGCGCCAGATCGGGCCCGGCGCTATGAGCAAGATCGCAAAGATGCGGGCCGATATCGTGGTCATCGGCGCCGGCTCTGGCGGGCTTTCCGTCGCCGCCGGCGCGGCCCAGCTCGGCCTGAAGGTCGTGCTGTTCGAAAAGGGCGAGATGGGTGGGGACTGCCTCAACTATGGCTGCGTCCCCTCCAAGGCCCTGATCGCCGCCGCCAGCGCCGCCCACGACGCCCGCCAAGGTGGCCGGCTTGGTGTGACGACCGAAGGCGTGACGGTCGATTTCACCCGCGTGATGGCCCACGTGCACGCCACCATCGCCACCATCGCTCCGGTCGACAGCCAGGCTCGGTTTGAAGGCTTGGGGGTCACCGTGGTGCGCGAATCCGCCCGGTTCGTGGACGCCCGCACCGTGGCCAGCGAAAGCGTCCGAGTCGTGGGTCGCAAGATCGTGGTGGCCACCGGGTCGCGGGCCGCGGTTCCGCCGATCCCGGGACTCGATCAGGTCCCTTACCTCACCAACGAGACGGTGTTCGACCTGAAGACGCTGCCGGAACGGCTGATCGTGCTTGGCGGCGGGCCTATCGGGATCGAGCTGGGCCAGGCCTTCCGCAGGCTGGGCTCCGAGGTGGTCATCATAGAGGCCGGCGACGTCCTCGGCCGCGAGGACCGCGGCGCGGCCCAGGTCGTCATCGACCAGCTCGAAGCCGATGGGATCGAGCTGCTGAGCGGACACAAGGCCGTGCGGGTGGAGGCAGGGCCGACGGTCATCGTGCAGTCCGAGGCGGGCGAACGCGCCATTACAGGCTCCCACCTCCTGGTGGCGGTGGGCCGCCAGCCGGCCTTGGAAACGCTCGACCTCGATCGTGCGGGGGTGGCCTACGACCGCGACGGCATTCGAACCGACAAGTCCCTGCGCAGCAGCAACCGTCGGGTCTACGCCGTCGGGGACGCCGCCGGCCGCGGCCAGTTCACCCACTTGGCCGGCGCTCATGCGGGCCTGGTGGTCCGCCGCGCGATCTTCGCCCTGCCCGTCGACGCCGACGACCTACAGGTCCCAAGGGTGACCTATGCGGACCCTGAACTCGCGGCCATCGGGATCACTGAGGACGAGGCGCGCAAGGCCCACGGCGACAGCATCCGGGTCGAGACGTTCGAATTCACGGACAACGACCGCGCCCAGGCGGAGGGCGACACCCGCGGCTTTGGCAAGCTGGTCACCACCGGCAAGGGCAAGGTGCTGGGCGTCACCATCGTGGGGCGACATGCCGGCGATCACATTCACATCTGGGCGCTGATGTTGTCGTCGCGGCTGAAACTCAGTCAGATGACCAGCGCCATCGCGCCCTATCCGGTCCGCAGCGAGATCGGCAAGCGGCTGGCCGGCCAGTGGTACACACCGGCCCTGTTTTCCGACCGGACACGCATGCTGGTGTCGATCCTCAAGCGGTTCGCCTGACCCGCGCGACAAACCCGACGTCCAGGCGGCGCTTGAGCCACAGGGCGCTGCGCCCCTGCCACCAGAACCGTCCGCGCAGCGCCAGGCCCGAGCCGTCGCCAAGGTCCATGATCGAAAGCCACCGCCGCTGCGGAAAGTAGGGCGTGAGGCCGCCTGCCGCTGTCGCCGCGAGGTTGCACAACAGGGTCGGCGCGGCCCGCACGCCGAAGACGCCGGCCATCGGCCTCGTCTCAGGGTCGATCACGCCGCAGTCGCCGGCGGCGAAGACACCCTCGTCGTGGATCGACCGCAATTCGGGCGTGACCCGCAGGCGTCCGCGTCCGTCCACCGGCAATCCCAGGGTCGCGATGATCGGCGCAGCCTCCAGGCCGGTGGCCAGCACCAGCATGTCGCAGGGCCGCGGCGCGCCCTCTGACAGCACACAGTGGTCACCCGCCCGCGCCAGGACCTCGCCCGGCAGGACCACCACGCCGCGCCGAGCCAGGGAGCGCGTCAGCCGGGTGATCGCCGCCGCCGGCGCCCAGCCGGACGCCGCGCCCACCAGGCTCACATCTGGAACCACGCTGTGACGCTCCAATAGCCCGGCCAGCGCGGCGGCGATCTCATATCCCGACGGTCCGCCCCCGGCCACGACAACGCTGGGAGAGCGGCCCCTGGCCCGCAGGAACCTTTCGATCGCGCTCCGGAGGTCAAGCAGCCTGTCCAGGGGCTTGGCGGTCCAGACGCCCGGATCGGCCGCCAGGCCCCGGCGGTCTCGGGTGACGCTCCCCACATTGAGGGAGAGCCGGTCAAATTCGTGTTCTGTCCCGTCGTCCAGGATCAGGCGCCGCCGGGCC
This sequence comes from Pseudomonadota bacterium, assembly GCA_040386415.1. Taxonomy (GTDB): domain Bacteria; phylum Pseudomonadota; class Alphaproteobacteria; order Caulobacterales; family Caulobacteraceae; genus Phenylobacterium. The sequence continues at coordinate 1,445 of JAZKFM010000160.1, read as the reverse complement.
AGGTCGATGTCCGACGCCTCGCAGGCCAGGTAAACCACCCCCAGTCGCGCCGCCAGAGCGCCCACGTCGACGCGCGCCGCCGCCACCTCGAGGGCGCCCGAGAGCACGCCGGTGGCCAGGCCCGAATAGTGG
>JAZKFM010000160.1:0-1303 GCA_040386415.1 Pseudomonadota bacterium | reverse complement strand
TCAGGGTCGGCTCGACACCGGCCGCCCGCAGGCGATCGAGGTGGTGGATGACGTGCAGATGCGCATGGCCCGCGCCCACCAGGGCCAGCCTGCGGACCTCCGTCACTGTCGGTCGGACCTCACCCCTTCGCCAACCGCTTCGACAGCCCCGCCAGATAGGCCTCGATACGGGCGGCGTTGGCCCCCAGATCGCTCAGCCCCACCCGCGAGGTGGAGCGCACATCTACGAGCGAACCCTCGCCGTCGGGGGCGCGCCGGATACGCACGGCCACGTCGTCCTTGAAGCCGAACCAGAAGGTTTCCGCCGTCGCCTCGATCACCCCCGAGTTCGGCGCACCGGCCGCGAGCGTCCAGCCCTCGGCGCGGGCCTGCGCCTGCGCGGCGTCATAGGTCGCAGCGGGGGTCGCCGACACCGCCAGGGTCCTGACGGCCGGATAGGCAGCCTGCCCGACCTCGCCAAGGGTCCGTGGGCCCAGGGCCGCGAACTGCGGCGCCTGATAGGGCTTCAGCGTCGACATCTTCGCACTCAGCGCGTTGACCGGATTGGCCCCCTGCGCCTGACGGTCCGCCAGCACCCTCGCCGAGTGGATCGGCGGGTCGACCACGTTGGTGGCGATGTCGTGGATCGGCGGAATGGCGGCGCCCCGCGCCCGCACCGTGGCCAGGTAGCCGACCCCCAGCGCCGGGATCAGCAGCGCCGCCAGGGCGATGGCCCAGCCCCGCCGGGGCGCGCGGACCAGGCAGGCGATCAGGGCGATCAGGGCCAGGGCCAGGCCGATCCCCAAAACCGGCAGGGCGAACTTCGCGATCAGCACCCCCAGTCCGAACTGCCAGGGCCACAGGCCGAACTTCACCCCCAGGGCCGCGGCCATGAAATAGACGGGGATCAGCAGGGAAACGGCCAGCGACAGCCGCGCAAGGTTAAGTCTCATGATCTCGGCCCCAGGTTTCCATGGTGCAGTTGGAAGGGCGACGGGGTCTGCCGTCAACCAAGCAGGCGCGTCGGTGAGATCTAGCGGTCTCGGCGGAACTCGGCCCGAGCGATGAGACTCCTCTGAACCACGGTCAGCAGGCACAGGACCGTGAACAGGCTGGCGATCACCGGGAACGCGGCGGGAAACAGGCACATCAGCACGAAGGCCGCGATGGTGAGGGCGAGGCCGATGAGATGACGGCGGGCGCTGCCCGCTTGGGCCTTGTGCGGCGCTATTGCAGCAGCCGCGAGGGATCAACGTCCAGCTTGGCCAGCGCGTCGCGAGTGGCCCGTACGGTGAGGGCTTCCTCCTCGGCAGGCAGCAGCAGG
>JAZKFM010000159.1:2054-4747 GCA_040386415.1 Pseudomonadota bacterium | reverse complement strand
CCAACCGGAAGCGTCCGTTCCGCACCCCGCTGGTCTGGATTGTGGCGCCCGTCGCGATCCTCGGCTGCGGCTTCCTGTTCTTCAGCCTCGGGACCGACACCAAGATGATGTTCGTGATCTGGGCGGCGATCGGACTGGTGGTCTATTTCGCCTACGGCTTCCGCAACAGCCATCTGGGCCGTGGTGTCATCGACGTGCCCGAACTGGCGGCCGACGCGCCGCCGGACTCGGTGCCCCCGATGCCCGGCGCGCAGTAGCCGACAAGGACAGGCCCGGGATCACATCCCGGGCCTTTTCATATCCGGCCCAAACGCCGATGCTGGGGCCATGTCCGAGCAGGCCTCCCCAATCCGCGCGATCATCGCCCCGGTCACCCCGCTGGCGCAGAACTGCACCATCGTCTGGTGCGTGAAGACCAAGAAGGCGGCGATCATCGATCCGGGCGGCGAGGTGCCCCGTCTGCTGGCCGCGCTGGAGGCGCACGACCTGACGCTGGAGAAGATCTGGATCACCCATGGCCACCTCGACCACGCCGGCGGCACGGCGGCCCTGAAGGCGATCACCGGAGTCCCCATCGAAGGGCCGCACCGCGACGACGCCTTCTGGATCGACCAGATGGAGGCCAGCGGGGCCAAGTGGGGCATGCCGGAGGCCAAGGGTTTCACCCCCGACCGCTGGCTGGAGGACGGCGACACCGTCACCCTCGGGGAGACCAGCTTCGAGGTCTATCATTGCCCGGGCCACACGCCGGGCCACGTGGTCTTCTTCCACCGCGAGGCGCGCTTCGCCCAGGTGGGGGACGTGCTGTTCCAGGGCTCGATCGGCCGCACCGACTTCCCGCGCGGCGATTTCCAGCAGCTGATCGCCTCGATCACCGGCAAGCTCTGGCCCCTCGGCGACGACGTGGCCTTCGTTTCGGGCCACGGGCCCATGTCGCGGTTTGGCGTTGAGCGGAAGACCAATGGCTATGTCGCTGACGATATCCTGGCCGCCAATTGAGCCTGGTTGACGCGGTTTCAGCCGTGAAATCTGTGCGTTACGGGAAGGGCTGAACATGGCGCGAATGGAACCCAGCACCGAACAGGTCCCCGCGACGGCCCGAATCCTGATGGTCGATGACGATCCGGGCATCCTCGACGTCGTCTCCGATTTCCTGGGCAAGCACGGCTACCTAGTCGAGACGGCCGGAGACGCCCGCGAGATGGAGCAGGCGCTGGAGCGCGGCCCCGTCGACCTGATCGTGCTCGACGTCATGCTGCCAGGCGAGGACGGGCTGTCCATCGCCCGGCGGCTCAGCGGCGAAGGCCCCCCCATCATCATGCTGTCGGCGATGGGCGAGGACACCGACCGCATTGTCGGCCTGGAGCTGGGCGCCGACGACTACCTGGCCAAGCCCTGCAATCCCCGGGAACTGTTGGCCCGTGTCCGCGCCGTGCTGCGCCGGGCCGAGCAGCGCGGCCAGGCCAACAACATCGGCGCCGGCTGCGAATTCGCCGGCTGGCGGCTGGATCTGGTCCGGCGCGAGCTGCGTTCACCGCCCGGCGTCGTGGTGAACCTTTCCTCGGGCGAGTTTTCCCTGCTGCGCGCCTTCGTGGAGCGACCGCAGCGGGTGCTGACCCGTGACCAGCTGCTGGATTTCGCCCGGGGCCCCGCCTCCGACGCCTTTGACCGCGCCATCGACGTGCAGATCAGCCGCCTGCGCCGCAAGCTCGACGACGGCGGCGGGGGCACCGACCTGATCCGCACCATCCGCAACGAGGGCTACATGTTCACCGCCAAGGTGAAGCGGGTATGACCCCGCCCTGGTCGGGCCGGCCGACCGCCTCGCTCTTCGCCCGCCTGCTGACCCTGATCGGCATCACCCTGGTGGCCTCGCAGGCGATCATCCTGGCGATGATCTTCATCCTGCCGCCGCCGGCCCCGGACTTCTACCGGCTGAGCGAGGTGGCTCAGACCTTCAAGGGCCGCCCACCCAACCTGATCGAGCGGCGGCCGCTGGAACTGAAGATCGTCGACCGGGCCTCCTCTCCCACCATGGAAGGCCGCATGGTGCCCAAGATGCGCGCCGAGCTCGCCCGGGAGCTGGGGGTCACCACCAGCCAAGTGGTCTTCGCCGCGCCATCGCGCCTGCCCGTCTCCGACCGTCGGGTGTTCCGCATCATCCGCGACCGCATCGCCCGCGATGGCGGCGAACAGGAGGATCACTTCCTGATCGCCCCCTTCGAGGTCACGGTGCAGCGGGCCGACGGCCGCTGGGACATGGTGCGTCCGACGCCGCGCCTGGGGCTGGACCCCTGGCAGATTCGCATTGTGCTTTGGCTGCTGCTGTCGGGCGCCCTGCTGGCGCCGGTGGCCTACATCTTCGCGCGACGGCTGGCCCATCCCTTCCAGCTGTTCGCCGAGGCCGCCGAGCAGCTGGGCCGCGATCCGCGAGGCGCCCGACTGCCCGTGTCCCTGAAGGGAACGGCCGAGATCAATGTCGCGGTCACCGCCTTCAATGACATGCAGGATCGCCTGCGCCGCTATGTGGAGGACCGAACCGCTATGGTGGGCGCCATCGCCCACGACCTGCGCACCCCCCTCACCCGGCTTCGCTTCCGCATCGAGAACGTGCCTGAGGAGGCGCGCGCCAAGATGGCGGGTGATCTGGACCAGATGGAGGAGATGATCTCCGCGGCCCTGACCTTCGTGCG
>JAZKFM010000159.1:0-2044 GCA_040386415.1 Pseudomonadota bacterium | reverse complement strand
CACGCCCCTGGAGCTGTCCTCCCTCCTGGAAAGCCTCTGCGATGAGATGGCCGAGACTGGCAGCGACACCCAGGTCGCGCGTGGCGACAAGGTGATCATCGAGGGCGACCCGGTCGCCCTGCGCCGGCTGTTCAGCAACCTGCTGGAGAACGCCGTGAAGTTCGGCGGCCGGGCCCGCGCCCGGGTCTATCGCGATGCGACCAGCGCCTATGTCGAGATCGAGGACGACGGCCCCGGCATTCCTGTCGAGGACGCCGAGCGGGTGTTCGAGCCCTTCTACCGCCGCGAACCTTCCCGCAGCCGCCAGACAGGGGGCATCGGGCTGGGCCTGGCGGTGGTGCGCTCCGTCGCGCGCGGCCACGGGGGCGACGTGGTGATGCTCAACCGCGACGGCGGCGGACTGACGGCGCGCGCCTATGACAGCCTAGCAACCTGATTCGTTTGGAAGAATGCGGACGGCTGGCAACTTTCCGCGCAACCTCTGCGGCGCCTTGAGGGTTGTCTGAGCGTAACCGTAGTTGATGCAGCCCCCCGCATCCTCAAGGCACGCATAGTAGGAGCAACCCCATGGACCTCGATCCCAACGCCAAACCGAAGTCCCGTCGCGGATTCGCCGCCATGAACCCCGAGCGCCGGCGCGAGATCGCCCGCAAGGGCGGCGCCAGTGTACCGGGCGAAAAACGCAGCTTCGCCAAGGACCGCGACCTCGCGGCCTCGGCTGGCCGCAAGGGCGGAGAATCCTCCCGCGGCGGCGGTCGCACCCGCGGACCGCTCGAAGACTAAGCGCCCGCGACCCGACCGAATAAGCCACGGCCCCGAACGCCTCGGGGCCGTTTGCTTGTGTGCTGCTAGAGCCTTTTTGGGGTCAGATGGAGACATCGGACCCGCATGAGACGGCTCTAAACTCAAAGGGTTAGAGCACGCCGGACGGGTTAACCGGCTTCCACTTAACCCTGGCGCGCTCTAGGCGCGGAGCAACACCATGGCGAAGGTGGGCTCGGCGCTTTCCCACTGGCGCTCGAGGCGCCAGCCGGCCGCCGCCGCCAGCTTGCCGAAACCTTCCACCGTGAACTTGTAGGAATTTTCGGTGTGCAGGCTCTCGCCGGCCGCGAAGTGGAAGACGCGCCCAGCCACCCTGACAGCCTGGTCGCGCTTGCTCACCAGGTGCATTTCCATCCGGCTCTCCACCGCGTTCCACACCGCGCGGTGCTGGAAGGCGGCAAGGTCGAAGTCGCCGTCCAGTTCACGGTTGATGCGGGTGAGCAGGTTGAGATTGAAGGCGGCCGTCACGCCCTGGGCGTCGTCATAGGCCGCCACCAGGACCGCCTCGTCCTTCACGATGTCCATCCCCACCAGGAAGGCCGAGCCGTGGCCCAGGAGCCGCCGGGCGCCGGCGAGGAAGGTCACCGCCTCGTCCGGGCGGAAGTTGCCGATGGTGGAGCCGGGGAAGAAGCCGACGCTCGTCAGACCACTGACCTCCGCCGGCAGGCTGAGCGCCGTGGTGAAGTCGTCCACCAGGGGCGCCACCCTCAGGCCGGGGTAGTCGCGGCCGATCGCCTGGGCGGCGTCGTCCAGGGCCGACTTGCTGATGTCGATGGGAACATAGGCGGCCAGCTGCGGGGCGGCGTCGAGCAACAGCCGGGTCTTGGTGCTGGCGCCGCTGCCGAACTCCACCAGGGCCGCGCCGGGCGGAATGGCGGTCGCCATCTCGCCGGCCTTGTCGCGCAGCAGGGCGGCCTCCGTGCGGGTCGGATAGTATTCCGGCAGGTCGCAGATCTCCTCGAACAGGCGCGACCCCTCGGCGTCGTAGAAGTACTTGGCCGGAATGGTTTTCTGCGGTCGGGCGAGGCCCGCCAGGACATCGGCGGCGAAGCTGTTGTCGACCTGGGCGCGCGCGCGGGGCTCGCCGTCCCAGGCGAGGCGCAGGCCCGAGAACATCCAGCGTTTGTCGGGGTGGAAGAAGTTGCGATAGGTGGCCCGGGCATGGGCCGCCGGCGTCGCGTGACAGCCGCCGCGCAGCACCATCTGGCCGCTCATGAACTTG
>JAZKFM010000158.1:0-14471 GCA_040386415.1 Pseudomonadota bacterium | reverse complement strand
CTCCGGGCCGGGCCCGGTCAGCCCAATCGACCATCGCCGCCTGCGACAGGTGCAGAACCTGGGTTTCCATGTCAGAGACCTCCCGCCTGAAATCATCTTAGCTGAGATTCCATGAGCCGCCTCTGGAGCGACCTGACCCACACGCTCTCGCCCTATGTGCCGGGCGAGCAGCCGCGCATTCCGGGCCTGATCAAGCTCAACACCAATGAGAGCCCGCTCGGCCCCTCGCCCAAGGCGCTCGCCGCCATCGCCGCGCAGGCCACCGACGACCTGCGCCTCTATCCCGACCCCGAGGCCACCGAACTCCGCAAGACGCTGGCCGCCTATCACGGCCTCGACCCATCCCAGGTCTTCGTCGGCAACGGCTCCGACGAGGTCCTGGCCCACGCCTTCGCCGCCCTGCTGAAGCACGACGCGCCCCTGCTGTTCCCCGACATCACCTACAGCTTCTATCCGGTCTACTGCCGCCTATTCGGGATCGAGGCCCAGACCATCCCCCTGGACAACGCCTTCAACATCCAGGTCGCCGACTACCGCCGCCGGGCAGGGGCCATCATCCTGCCCAACCCCAACGCCCCCACCGGCGTCGCCCTGCCGCTGGCGGACATCGAGACCCTGCTGGCCGACCACCCGGACGCCCCCGTGGTGATCGATGAGGCCTATGTCGACTTCGGCGCCGACACCGCCATTCCCCTGATCGCCGCCCACGACAACCTGCTGGTGGTCCGCACCTTCTCCAAGAGCCGGGCGCTCGCCGGCCTGCGCGTCGGCTACGCGCTGGGCCACCCGTCCCTCATCCAGGCCCTGACGCGGGTGAAGGACAGCATCAACTCCTACCCCCTCGGCCACCCCGCCCAGGCCGGCGCCATCGCCTCGGTGCAGGACGAGGGGTACTTCCGCGAGACCCTGGCGACGATCACCGCGGGGCGGTCTCGCATGGTCGAAGGCCTCTCCACCCTCGGCTTCGAGACCTTCCCTTCGAGCGCCAACTTCGTCTTCACCCGCCACCCGAACCACACCGGCGCGGCCCTGGCGGCGGCGCTGCGCGAGCGCGCCATCCTGGTGCGGAGATGGGACGCGCCGAGGATCGGGGACTATCTGCGGATCACGGTGGGCACGGGCGCGCAGACAGACAGCCTGCTAGGGGCGCTCACCGAAATCCTCAACGCCTGAAGGCTCCCACTTCCTCTCCCACAAGTGGGAGAGGAGGGAGCTCACCCCCGCGCCTCATCCAACCCCGCCCACATCGGCCCGCAGTCCAGCATCACGCCCTCCGCCATCGCCTGGTCGATGGCCATCACCGTCAGCCCCGCCTCCATGGCGTCATAGGGGGTCACCGGAAACGCGGTCCCCAGCTCCAGCGTCGCCAGTAGGTCGCGCGCCATGGCCTGGTCGGCGCCGTTGTGGCTGTCGGCGGTGACGCCGCCATAGTCGATCCGCTCCGGCTTCTGGCGGTTCAGGGTGGGGCGGATCATCAGCTTGTTGCGCACCAAATCCGCGATCATCGTGGCGTCCGTGCCGGCGATGTACCAGCGGCGCTCGGGCAAGCTGACGTGGCTGTTGGCGTGGAAGGAGAGCCGCACGCCGTTCTCGTACTCCACCATGGCGGTCTGGTGGTCGGTGACGTCCATGTCGCTCTCGAAGGCGTCGTTGGCGCCCATCCAGCCGGGGTTGGTGGCGACATAGGCCGGCGAGCCGTCGTCATAGGTCCGGGGGGCGCCCGTCCGCTCGGAGGTGAACACGCGCCGGCCGCCGAAGCTCGCCACCTTGGCGGCCCTGGCGCCCGCGATCCGCCCGAAGATATCGAAGTCGTGGCACACCTTGTCCAGCAGGTAGCTGCCGCCCCACTCGACCTTGCGCCGCCAGTTCCGCGCCAGATAGGCGCCGTGCTCCACCGGCAGGTGCTCGGTGGCGTCGATGGAGATGATCTCCCCCAGCTCGCCTGAGTCCACGCGCCTGATCACCTCGCGCACGATGGGCATGGAGCGCATCACCAGGCCGATGAACAGCGGCGGCCGGCCGGGCTCGGCCAGGGCGCGGGCGAGGCCGTAGGTCTCCTCCACCGTGCGCACGATCGGCTTCTCGGCGAAGATCGGATAGCCCGCCGCCAGGGCCAGTCCGAGATGGCGCATGTGCAGGTGATTGGGCGTGCCGATCATGACCAGGTCATAAGGCCCGTCGTGCAGCAGGGCGCCGGGGGAGGGGTAGCTGACCCCCAGCGGGATCCCGGCGGCGCTAAGGATCGGCGCCCCCACCGGCCCCGGATCCACATAGGCCGCCACCTCCAGGTTCCAGCCGACCTCCTTCATGGCGGCCAGCACGTGGGCGATCCGCTGGCCCAGGCCGATGACCCCGATGCGGTAGGTTTTCATGGCCGTTTCCCCCGTACTTCCCGCTTGGCGCACGTCGCGGAATGCCGACACTATGGAGCCACAAGCAAAAATCAAAAAACGCCGGGACGAAACAATGCACTACGCGGAACTCAAGCAGGCCTGGGCCGAGTTGACGGCCCCTGGACAGCCCTTCGAGGTCGAGGAGATCGCGGTTCGCGGGAACACCATCCGCAACTACAAGCACGCCCCGCCCAACATCCGCGCCGTCTGGCTGTCCACCGCCGCCTATGGCGACCGCGTCTACATGGTCTACGAGGACGAGCGCATCACCTATGCGCAGGCCCACGCCAGAGTGAACGCCATCGCCGCCTGGCTGTGGGGCCAGGGGGTGCGCCCCGGCGACCGGGTGGCCATCGCCATGCGCAACTATCCCGAATGGATGCTGCTCTATTGGGCCTGCGTCAGCATCGGCGTCGCCGCGGTGGGCATGAACGCCTGGTGGGTGACCGACGAGCTGGAATACGCCCTGAAGGATTCGAGCCCCAAGGTGGTCTTCTGTGACGAGGAGCGCCTGGCCCGCATTCTCGAGCGCCCCGCCATGGCCGCCGACACCCGCCTGGTGGTCACCCGGATGGACAACCCGCCGGAGGGCGTCCTGCCGTTCTCCGAGGTCCTGAGCCGGGGCGGGGACATGCCGGAGGTCCAGGTCGACCCCGACGCCGACGCCTGCATCTTCTACACCTCGGGCACGACGGGCTTCCCCAAGGGGGCCCAGCTCACCCATCGCGGCTGCGTCGCCAACCTGATGAACATGGGCTTTTCCGGCCAGGTCCAGGGCCTGGCCACCATGCGCGCCAACGGCATCGACCCGGCCGCCGCGCCCCCGCCCGGAACCCCCGTCGGCCTCATCGTCACCCCGTTGTTCCACGTCACCGCCAACAACTGCGCCGCCTACCTGATCACCGCGGCGGGCGGGACCATGGTGCTGATGTACAAATGGGATGCCGGCGAGGCCCTGAAGCTGATCGCGCGGGAGAAGGTCACGGCCCTCAGCGGCGTGCCCACCATGGCGCGCGAGGTGATCACCCACCCCGACTTCGCCAAGACCGACACCTCCAGCCTGCTGTCGCTCGGCGGCGGCGGCGCCCAGCTGCAGCCCGACCTGGTGGCCAAGATCGACTCCGCCGTCGCCACCGCCCGGCCCAACACCGGCTACGGCATGACCGAGACCTGCGGGATCATCACCGCCATCGCCGCCGACTTCTTCGTCGACAAGCCCGAGAGCTGCGGCCCGGCCATGCCCACCTTCGAGGCCCGCTGCGTGGACGATGACGGGAACACCCTGCCGCCGGGCGCGGTGGGCGAGCTCTGGGTCAAGGGTGCGCCGGTGATCAAGGGCTACCTCAACCGCCCCGACGCGACGGCCGAGAGCATCACCAACGGCTGGCTGCACACCGGCGACGTCGCCCGCATCGACGAGGACGGCTTCATCTTCATCGTCGACCGCAAGAAGGACATGGTCCTGCGCGGCGGCGAGAACGTCTACTGCGCCGAGGTCGAGGCCGCCGCCTACCGCCACCCGGCCATCGCCGAGGCCTGCGTCTTCGGCGTCCCCGACGAGCGCCTGGGCGAGGAGGTCGGCGCCGCCGTCCTGCTGCGCCCCGGCCACAGCCTCACCGCCGACGGCCTGCGCGCCCACTGCATGACCGTCATGGCCAAGCACAAGGCCCCCCGCTACGTCTGGTTCCTTGAGGAATCCATCCCGCGCAATGCCTCGGGCAAGTTCCTCAAGCGGGCGCTCCGCGAAAGCCTGAAGGTCGAGGACGCGGGGTAGGGCGCTGCGTTTTCCTCCCCTGTTTACGGGGGAGGGGGACCGCCGATAGGCGGTGGAGGGGGCGAGCCCCATCCACGGCGCCCGGTCGCGCCCCCTCCACCACGCTTCGCGCGGTCCCCCTCCCCCGTAAACGGGGGAGGAAAAGTGGGCCTTCGCTAAATCCGCTCCGCGCCCGGCCCGTCATTGGTGTTGGCCGGCCAGTGATCCTTCTGGCTGGCGCCGGCGCCTGAGTCGGTATGCAGGACCGCCTCGTCGATGGCGCTGCGTTCGGTGTGGACGTGGGTCGGATCGACGGTGTCGTCGTCCACGGCGTAGATCTCGAACCTGTCGGGATAGAAGGCCAGCCGCCCGCGGATCTGCTCCATGGCCGGGAAAGGCTCCTCATAGGTCCAGACGCCGTTCTCGGCGAACTGCCCGTCCATCAGCGCCGTGTAGTAGGCCGCGTCGCCCTTGTAGGGGCAGTGGGTCGTCCGATCGGTGCGGGACAGGTACTCCATGGAGACGTCCTCGCGCGGGAAGTAGATGGCCGGCTTGTAGGCGGCCTCCTTCAGAACCAGGGCGTCGCCCGAATCGGCGATGACGTGGCCGGCGAACATCACGCGCCAGCGACCCTCGCCGGGGCTGATGGTGATGGGGTGGTCGGGACCGGGGATTTTCATGGGAGCGCCTCCTTGAGCGGACTCAACGCCTGAGATGGGGAAGCGGCTCCAGTGTGGCTAGGGCCGAGGTCGCGGCTTGCTTGTGCTGGCGACTTGACCGTGATCTTGTCGCGCCAAACAAGCCCGGCGGGGGTGAAACGACCCCAATGCATGCCGGCCTCCCAAGGATCGGAAGACCGACTTCATGTTGAACCTCGTTGTCATGCTCGGGATCGTCGTCACGATTGTGACCGGCCTGCCCGTGCTCCTCCAGATGCTCAAGAACCACCCGCGTGGCCTGATCATCCTGTTCTTCGCCGAGATGTGGGAGCGCTTCTCCTACTACGGGATGCGCGGCATCCTGATCTTCTACCTGACCCAGCACCTGCTGTTCGACCAGGCGACCGCCTCGGCGCAGTACGGCTCCTACACCGCGCTGGTCTATCTGCTGCCCCTGCTGGGCGGCCTGCTGGCCGACCGCTATCTGGGCACCCGCAAGGCCGTGGCCTTCGGCGCCCTGCTGCTGGTGGCCGGTCACGGGATGATGGCCTATGAGGGCCGCCCCGCGACCCAGAACCTGGTCTATGCGGGCCAGAGCTACGAGGTGGCCGCCACCGGCCGCGTCGACGCGCGCCAGGCCCACCTGATCGTCGGCGGCAAGCCCTATGAGTTTGGTCCCGCCGAGGGCGGCGGCCTGGAGATCAAGGGCCTCGGCGACGCCGGCCCCCTGCCGCAGGTCCTGCCCAAGGACAGCTTCAAGATGGAGACCACCCAGGACCAGAGCGGCGTGAACGCCTTCTACCTGGCGGTTTCCCTGATCATCATGGGGGTGGGCTTCCTGAAGCCCAACATCTCCACCATCGTCGGACAGCTCTATCCGCAGGGCGATCCGCGGCGCGATAGCGGCTTCACCCTCTACTATTACGGCATCAACCTAGGGGCCTTCTGGGCCTCCATCCTCTGCGGCCTGCTGGGCCAGACGGTGGGCTGGTGGGCGGGCTTCGGCCTGGCCGGGGTCGGCATGGCCCTGGGCTTCATCGTCTTCGTCCTCGGCAAGAAGCACCTGGACGGCAAGGGCGAGCCGCCGAACCCCGAGCTGCTGGCGCGCCCGGTGGTGGGGCCGATCAACCGCGAATGGCTGATCTACGGCGCCTCCATCCTGGGGGTGGGCCTGGTCTGGCTGCTGGTGCCGCACAACGCCGTCGTCGGCCTGGCGCTCTCGGTCTCCATCGTCGCCTCCCTGGTGGCGATCGGCTGGATCATGGTGGTCGCCTGCAAGAGCTGGGTGGAGCGCCAACGGATGATGCTGGCGGTGATCCTGATCTTCGGGGCCGTCGTGTTCTTCACCCTGTTCGAACAGGCCGGCACCTCGCTGAACCTGTTCGCCTCCACCAATGTCGACATGACCATCACCCAGCAGGCGGTGACCTTCCTGGGCGTCCCCATCGGCACGCCCGAGCAGATCGCGGCCATCGGCCTCAATCCGGCCAGCGACTTCTTCATCGACTCCACCATCGGCGCGGCCCAGACCCAGTCCTTCAATGCGGGCTTCATTCTGGTCTTCGCCCCGATCTTCGCGGCGATGTGGGCCTATCTCGCCAGCCGCAATCTCGACCTGAACCCGACGATGAAGTTCGGCCTCGGTCTGCTGCAGGTGGGCCTCGGCTTCCTGGTGGTGGTCTGGGGCGCGGGCCTGGCGGACTCCAGCTTCCGCGTGCCGCTGATGCTGCTGGGCTTCCTCTACCTGCTGCACACCACCGGCGAGCTCTTCCTGTCGCCCGTGGGCCTTTCGGAGATCACCAAGCTGTCGCTGCCCTCGGTGGTCAGCTTCATGATGGCGGTCTGGTTCCTGTCCTCCTCCATCGCCCAGTTCGTGGGCGGCAAGATCGCCGGCCTGATGGGCACCGAGAGCATTGGTGGCCAGGTGCTCGATCCTCAGGCGGCCCTGGTGGCCTCCCTGAACGGCTTCACCACCCTGGGCTGGGCCGGCGTCGGCTGCGGCGTGTTCTTCGTGCTGATCAGCTTCCTGGTCCGCGGCTGGGCGCACGGCGAGGAGGTCGCGGCCAAGCCGAAATTGTAGCCAAAGCCCGTGATCCCGGACGGCCGACAGGCCGATCCGGGACCCAGGGGCCGTATGCACCGCCCCTGGGTCCCGGCTCTCCGCTACGCTACGGCCGGGATGACGTGGTGATTACCCGAAGCTCTTCCTGACCCGGACGTAGAAGATGCGGCCGACCTGGATGTCGCGGTCGTCGATGGCGGTCAGCGGGTTCGCGCCGCGGGGGCCGGAATAGAGCTGGCGGGTGTGGCGGAAGCCGCGCGCCGTCGCGTTCTGGATCTCGGCCCGAACCAGCAGATCGGGCTTGGGCTTCCACTCGGCGAACAGGGTGACGTAGGTCTTCAGCTTGTCGGTGGAGATCTCGTCGAAGCGGTAATAGGTCTCGCGCCAGGCGCCGAAAGCGTCGACACCCCAGGTCGCCCGCCATTGCGGCAGGTCCTGGGAGAAGTGCGCTTCCCATTCGAGGGGACGCAGCCCCGAGATCTCGCGCTTGGCGCCCGTGGTGGGGTCGGTGACCTCCGACCGGCGCCAGGTGGAGTCGCCGCGCAGCTGGGCGCCGGGGATGAAGCGGTCCAGGGGCAGGGTCAAGGTGACCTGCAGCTCGTCCTTGGTCCCGTCGCCGATATTGCTGGGGGCGTCGAAGGCGCCGGAAGGCCCGAACACCGGGGCGCGGTCGATGGCGTCGGTGAGCGCGAAGTGGCGCAGGGTCAGGACCGCGGCGCCCTTGGTCCAGAAGCGCTGCTCGACGGCCGCCTCGGTCACCCAGGCCTGCTCCGGAGCCAGGTCCGGATTGCCGGCGGTGATGACCCCGGTGCCGAGCGTCGAGGTGGCCACGAAGTCGTCGAAGTCGAGCTGTCCCACCACGCGTTCGAAGCGCAGCCGCACCTGGGTGTTGGCGCTGGGGGCCCAGGTCGCCGCCACGCGGGGCTTGGTGTAGTAGAGGGTCTTCTCCAGGCTGACGTCGCCGTCCGAGGAGATGGCCGAGCCCTCTTCGCGGACGCTGCCCTCGACGGTCCAGGTCTTGGTGGGGCGCCAGACGGCCTTGACGAAGATCTCGCCGCGCTTCTCCTCGACGGTCACATTGGCGGCGGGCAGGGGGATCGCCACGGCGTTCTCGACATAGCTGGTTTCGCTGTCGAGCTTGTTGAGGGCGGCCTCGGCGCCGGCCTCCCAGGAGAGGGTCTCCGACTGGCGGAACTTGAGCACGCCGCGGACGATGCTCTCGCTGATGTCCTTGCCCAGGGTGAACTTGCTGCTGTTGGGCGGATTGCGGGATTCGCCAGTGTAGCTGTAGTCCTCGACCTGACGCAGGCCGAGGATTTCCAAATTGGTGCGGGGACCCAGCTCGCGCTTGTAGTTGGCGCCCAGCTCGGTCTGGAAACGGTCCTGCCGGTCGCTGGAGGAGCGCAGGACGGGCGCGGCGAAGCGGCCCCAGTTCAGCTCGTTGCCTCGGTAGTTGTCGTCGAAGACGCGGCCGCTGATCCGCAGCTTCCCGCCCAGCGCCGGGGTCTCATAGGCGCCGGAGCCGACCCACTGGTGGACCGCGCCGTGGCTGTCGATGTCGGAGCGCTGCACCACCACGCCGGCGGGATTGAGCACCAGATGCGGGCCCTCGCCCGCCCCGTCGTCGATGCCTTCGCCGTAGCGCAGGCTGCCTTCCCAGGCGCCGGGGCCGGCGGGGCCGGAGCCCTCGACTCGGACGCCGAACTTGTAGCGGCCGTCATAGCCGAGCGCCTGGCCGACCTGGACGAGGCCCTGCAGCTTGCTGCCCTTCACCTTGACCACATTGGCCAGGATGGACTTGCCCTGCATGTCGATGCCCGGCGCGCCGCCGCGGATCAGCTCGATATGGTCCACCTGACTGGCCGGGATGCGGCGCAGGATGTCGTCGAGGGTGTCGGTCTTGGAGGTGGGCCGGCCGCCGTCGATCAGGACGTTGCCGGCCGCGCCCTCGAAACCGCGCACATTGTCGCCGGTGTCCAGGGTGAAGCCCGGCAGGCGGCCGACCATGTCATAGGCGGTGACCGGGCGCTGCTCGGCGAAGAAGGCCTGCGGATAGCTGATGACGCCCTGGGCGCTGGAGGTGGCGGCGGTCTGCGCGAGGGCGGCCGGCGCGGCTCCGGCCAGCAGGGCGGCGAGGGTGAAGAGACGTAGCATGTGACGGTTCCCCAGTGTGGCCGCAGGTGGCCTGCGACCAGGGGTTGGCGCCAATTAAATGCCCGTAAGGTGGATTAAATCTCGGAAAGGTTTGCGGAAATCGGGATTCTAGAAGGTCTTCCGCACGCGGATATAGAGGCCGCGGCCGAACTGGATGTCCCGATCATCGATGTGTTTGATGGCCGCGGTGTTGCGGGGTCCGGCATAGGCCGTGGTGGTGTGACGGAAGCCCCGCTCGGTGAAATTGTTGAGCTCGGCGCGGACGTTCAGGTCGGGCCGGGGCTTCCACTCGGCGTACACCACCATCCAGGTCTTGAGCTTGTCGGTGTAGATGGCGTTGTACTTGTAGGAGGTCTCACGCCAGGCGCTGAAGACGTCGAACCCCCAGTTCATCCTCCATTGCGGCAGGTCGTGGGTGAAGTGGGCCTCCCACTCCAGGGGCCGCAGGCCGGAGATCTCGCGCTTCTCCAGGGTGGTGGGGTCGGTCACCTCCGAGCGGCGCCAGGTGGACTGGCCGCGCAGCTGGGCGCCCTTGAGGAGGCGGTCCAGCGGCAGGGTGGCGTTGAGGATCAGCTCGTCCTTGGTCCCGTCGCCGATATTGCTGGGGGCGTCGAACACCAGGGCGCCGGAGAAGATCGGGGCGCGGTCGATGACGTCGGTGAGCTTGGAGTGGCGCAGGGTCAGAACCACGGCGCCCTTGGTCCAGAACCGCTTCTCGAAGGCGAGCTCGCTCACCCAGGCCTGCTCGGGCGTCAGGGCCGGATTGCCCACCGCCAGGCCGCCGCTGTTGGGGGAGGAGTCGGCCACGAAGTCGTCGAAGTCCAGCTGGCCCACCACGCGTTCGTACCGGAACCGCACCTGGGTCCTGTAGCTGGGCGCCCAGCTGCCCGCCACGCGGGGCTTGAGGAAGTAGAGGGTCTTTTCCAGCGTGACGTCGCCCTCGGAGGTGAGGGCTGAGCCTTCGTAGCGCAGGCCGCCCTCGAGCGTCAGGGTGGGCAGGGGTTTCCAGACCGACTTGCCGAACACCTCGCCGCGGGTCTCGGTCACCTTCACGTCGGCGGCGGGCAGGACGTCGGGGACGCCGTTGCTGAGCTGGTCGGTCTCGCTCTCCAGGACGTTGAGGGCGGCCTCGGCGCCGGCCTCGAAGGACAGGCGGTCGCTCTGGCGATATTTCAGCACGCCGCGGCCGATGCTCTCGCTGGTCTTCTGGTCCAGGAAGAAGTCGGAGCTGGCCGCCGCCGAGCGGAAGGGCGAGACGATGTCGGCGCCGGTGAGCTTCTGCAGGCCTACCAGCTCCAGGTTCACGCGGGCGCCCAGAGCGCGCTCGTAGCGGGCGCCGAGTTCGGTCTCGTAGACGTCCTCGCTGTAGTTCACCGATTCCAAGGCGGGCGTCGGGAAGCTGATCCAGTCGAGCTGGTTGAACTCGTACCAGTCCCAGAAGCCGCGGGCGTTGATCTTCAGCTTGCCGCCCGCCAGCGGCGTCTCATAGGCCCCGGTCGCCACCCACTGGTAGCCGCGGCCATGGCTGTCGATGTCCGAGACGATCAGCGGCGTCCCGCCGGGCGTCTGCCGCACGTGGCGGCCGGGGCCGGAGCCGTCGTCGATTCCCTGGCCGTAGCGCAGGCCGCCTTCCCAGGCCCCGGGGCCGGCCTGGCCGGAGGCCTCCAGACGAATGCCCGAGCTGTTGCGGCCGTCGTCGATGACGTGGTTGTTGGCCAGCGCGATCAGGCCCTGGAAGCCCGCCCCCTTCACCTTGACCACATTGGCCAGGATGGACTTGCCCTGCATGTCGATCCCGGGCGCGCCGCCACGGATCAGCTCGACGTGGGCCACCTGGGCGGCGGGGATGCGGCGCAGGATCTCCTCGATGTCGTCGGTCTTGGAGGTGGGCCGGGTGCCGTCGATCAGGACATTGCCGGCCGCGCCCTCGAAGCCGCGGACATCGTCGCCGCCGTCGATGGAGAAGCCGGGCAGGCGCTGCACCATGTCGAGCGCCGTTGAGGGCCGCTGCTCGGCGAAATAGGCGGGGGGATAGCTGATCACGCCCTGGGTCGCGGTCGCGGGCTGGGCCTGCGCCAGGGCGACGGCCGGGACAGCGGCGGCCAGAACAGCGGCCAGGCTCAAGGCAGGTATCATGTGACGTTTCCCCCAGTGCCGGCGCAAGTGAACTGCGCCCAGGGAGCCACGCCAATTAAATGCCCGTAACCTGGATTAAATCGAGGAAAGGTTGCTCGGGCCTGACGGACTACGCCTGTAATTCAAAGAATTTACAAACGTAGTTCTATTGTCAACCGGCGTTATGTGAATTCGCCGTCATGTTCAGGACCGTCAGACGCTGGTGCCGCCCACGGTCAGGCCGGTGATCTTCAGCGAGGGCTGACCCACCCCCACCGGGACGCTCTGCCCAGACTTGCCGCAGACGCCGACGCCGGGATCGAAGTCGAAGTCGTTGCCGATCATGGTGACGCGGGTCAGGGCCGAGGGACCGTCGCCGATCAGGGTGGCGCCCTTCACCGGGCTGGTGATCTTGCCGTCCTCGATCAGGTAGGCCTCGATGCACTGGAAGACGAACTTGCCGTTGGTGATGTCCACCTGGCCGCCGCCGAAGTTGGCGCAATAGAGGCCGCGCTTGGTGGCCTCGATCATCTCGGCGCGCGGGGTGTCGGTCTTGCCGTTGTCCATGCCGGTGTTGGTCATCCGGGGCATGGGCATGTGGGCGTAGGACTGGCGGCGACCGTTGCCGCCGGCCTTCATGCCCATCAGGCGGGCGCTCATGCGGTCGTGCATGTAGCCTACGAGAATGCCGTCCTCGATCAGCACGGTGCGTTCGGTGGGCGTGCCCTCGTCGTCCACCGTGAGGGAGCCGCGGCGGCCGGGCAGGGAGCCGTCATCGAAGACGGTGACGCCCCGGGCGGCCACCTGCTCGCCGATGCGGCCGGCGAAGGCCGAGGTGCCCTTGCGGTTGAAGTCGCCCTCCAGACCGTGGCCGACGGCCTCGTGCAGCAGGATGCCGTTCCAGCCGGCGCCCAGGACCACGTCCATCTCGCCCGCCGGGCAGGGCACGGCGTCGAGGTTCATCAGGGCCTGGCGCAGCGCCTCCTCGGCCTGTTCCTGCCAGTTGGCGGTGCTGATCCAGTTCTCGAAACCGGCGCGGCCGCCGGCTCCGGTGAAGCCGTTCTCGCGGCGGCCGTCCTTCTCGACGGTCACCTGCACATTGATGCGCGAGAGCGGGCGCACGTCGCGGATCAGCCGGCCGTCGGCGCGCAGGATCTCCACCGTGCGCCGCTCGCCGGACATCGAGGCCATGACCTGGACGACCCGGGGATCGCGGGCCCGGCACCAGGCGTCGATCTCCTGCAGCAGGGCGACCTTCTCCGAGAAGGCCGGCGAGGCGGTGGGATCGTCTTCACCATAGAGCTTGGTGTTGGTGGCGCGGGGCGCCTCATCAGAACCCGAGACGCCGTCATAACCGCGCTTGGCCAGGGAGGCCGAGGCCGCGGCCCGGCGGATGGAGGCCTCGGAGATCTCGCTGGAGTGGGAGTAGCCCGCGGTCTCGCCGGCCACCACCCGCAGGCCGAAGCCCTCGGAAGAATCATAGGCCGCCGACTTCAGCCGGCCATCGTCGAACAGGAACGATTCGCTCTCGGAGCGTTCGACGAACAACTCGCCGTCGTCGGCGCCCTTCAGCGCGTCCCCCAGGATTTCACGGGCCCGCTCAGGCGAGACACCGGCGGAGTCCAGGATGGAGGGGGCGGGGGAATGGGCGTTCATGAGCGCTGTGCCTTGACTGACTTGGCTCCAGAGATAGGGGCTCGCGGCCGGTCCGTCACCCCAAAGCGCGCGCCAACACGCCTTTCGGCCTCTCTCGAGGGGGCCGCGCCCGTTCAGCGACCACGGGTCGGCGCGAGGTGCGTCACATCGTCCGGAGCGCCTTGGCCCACCGAAGATTCCGCCCCGCCGCGCCATGCTCGCGCCGTAGGCCTCTCTACCGCCTTGGCAAGGCGTCGGCGAGCGCGTATGCACCCCGCTGAAGGGCCGGGCCGCGTGAGTTTGCGGGGCGCGAACCTCTATGACGGCGGCGGGGGCGATCGTATCGGCGAGACGCCGCCGGCCAAGCAGACCGAGGGGACATGAAGTCAAGCTTTCAAGGGATGCGAGCGCTGGCGGCCGGGGCCGCAGCGGGCGCAATGACAGCGTTCTGGGGCCTGCCGGCCCTGGCCGAGGAGCTCGTGGGCCAGCCCACGCCCGGCGGCATGAATCTGCAGGCGGGTGTCACCCCTCTGCGGGCCGACGCCATATTCTTCCACGACATCATTCTGCTGCCGATCATCACGGCGATCTGCGTGTTCGTGCTGGGTCTGCTGATCTGGGTCGTGGTGCGCTTCAACAAGCGCTCCAACCCGGTCCCGGCCAAGTGGAGCCACAACACGCCGATCGAGATCCTCTGGACCGTGGTCCCGGTGCTGATCCTGATGGGGATCTCGATCTTCTCCTTCAAGCTGCTGTTCGCCTATCACGACATGCCCAAGCCCTACATGACCGTGAAGGCCACGGGGTATCAGTGGTACTGGGGCTACGAGTATCCCGACCAGAAGATCGGTGAGTTCGTCTCCAACATCCTTCCCGAGGACGAGGCCAAGGCCAAGAAGGTCCCCTACCTCCTGGCGGCCACCGAGCCCCTGGTGGTTCCGGTGAACCAAGTCGTCCGCGTGCTGGTGACCGGCGCCGACGTGATCCACGCCTTCGCCGTCCCCTCGTTCGGGGTGATCACCGACGCCGTCCCGGGCCGGGTCAACGAGACCTGGTTCAAGGCCGATCGTCCGGGCATCTATTACGGCCAGTGCCGCGAGCTGTGCGGCGTCGATCACGCCTTCATGCCGATCGAGGTCCACGTGCTGAGCCAGGCCGATTTCGACGCCTGGGTCGCCAGCAAGGGCGGTTCGCCCGTCGGCGCCGCGCCCGCGGCTCCGGCCGCCGGCGACGCCGCGGTTCCGGTCTCGGCCACCGCGCC
The DNA here is from genome assembly GCA_040386415.1 of Pseudomonadota bacterium. GTDB lineage: Bacteria > Pseudomonadota > Alphaproteobacteria > Caulobacterales > Caulobacteraceae > Phenylobacterium. Next base: position 439 of record JAZKFM010000158.1, on the reverse strand, counting down.
GGCTCCTGTCTCGCCCAACAACCCCGCCACGCCGGCTCCGGCCGCGGCGGCGCCGACTTCCACGCCGCCCGCGCCCGCTGCGGCGGCGGCCGCGCTCTGATCTAGGACACGCGTACGATGGCAAACGCCGCCGCTCACGATCATCACGACGATCACGACCAACACATCCCCGGGTTCTTCACCCGCTGGTTCCTGTCCACGAACCACAAGGACATCGGCACGCTCTACCTGCTCTTCGCCATCATGGCGGGGATCGTCGGCGGGGCGTTGTCGGGCTTGATCCGCTGGGAGCTCTACGAGCCCGGGATCCAGGTCTTCACGTCCGGTTCGCTGCTGGACCAGCTCGGGGTGATCGAGGCCTCCAAGCACGGCTACAACGCCGTGGTCACGGCCCACGCCCTGATCATGATCTTCTTCATGGTCATGCCCGCCATGATCG
>JAZKFM010000157.1:2737-3348 GCA_040386415.1 Pseudomonadota bacterium | reverse complement strand
AGAAGGCGGTGTAGAGCAGCACCGTGAAGGTGAACCCGGCCTTGCGGGCCTGGGTCCAGCTGTCCACCCGGCGGCCGCCGCGCCAGACGGCGGGCACCATGAGCAGCGTGCCGGCCGTCAGCAGGGTGGCGACGAAGGCGCAGGCCGAAGCGATCACCAGGGTCGCGCCGGGCCAGCCGTACATGATGTTGGCCAGGTCGCTGCTCTTCGACGCCCAGATTAGCAACAGCACCATCGAGGTCAGCCAGAGCGCGGCCTGGATGTTCTGGATCAGGCTGGCGCGGCTCTGGATCCCGGTCTCGCGGAATTCGCGCCTGTTGCGCAGCAGCACCCCGCCCAGGGTGGCGGCCGAGGCCAGGGCCGTGAGGGCCGCCAGGATCAGCAGGGTCGTGGGCCGGTTCCAGAAGCCGGTGCGTTCGAAGGTCGACGCCCCGGTCGCCCGGTTGAAACTGACCGCCTTGCCGCCCTCGACCTGGAAGCTCAGGCGCTCCGCGCCGGTGGTGGAGATGAAGCGGCCGCTCAGCGCATCGCCCTCCGGAACCCAGCTGCGGGCGGGGTCGCCCATGCCGCCGGCGGTCACCAGGCGGCCGTCGTCGGTGACGCTGACCGAG
>JAZKFM010000157.1:0-2700 GCA_040386415.1 Pseudomonadota bacterium | reverse complement strand
TCGGCCGTCACGCTGATCAGCTTGCCGACGAAGGACTCCAGGCCGCGATAGGCGCGCCGGGTTCCCAGATAGTAGCCTTCATAGGCTTCACGATTGTCCACCAGGGCCGGGTCGCCCTTGCGCGGGAAGGGCATCGGCGGCGCGTAGAACTGGGCCACGATGCGCTCGGGCAGGCGGGTGACCAGATCGCCGCCGGTCTCGGTGTTGGTGCTGATGAACACCCCCAGCTTCAGGTCCGGCGCCACCACCATGTTGGACAGGAACGACAGGGTGCCCCCGGAATGGCCGAAGCCCTGATGGCCGCCGGGCAGGTCGTAGGTCGCGAAGCCATGCAGCCAGCCGTTGATCCCGGGCGCGGTTCTCCGGAGCGGCGTCGCGAAGGCCGTGGCGGCGCGCGGGCCGTAGATGACCGCGCCGTCCAGGCTGCCGCCGTTCAGCAGCATCTGCATGTAGCGCGCCATGTCACCGGCGGTGGAGGACACCGAGCCGGCCGGGGCGATGTGGCCGATATACTCGTAGGGTCGCGCGCTGTAGCCGGTGGGCGTCCAGCGATAGCCTTCCGACAGGTCGTCCTGCAGGGCCTCGGGCATGGGCGCCGGCAAGCCGGGCTCCGTGGGCCGCGCCTCGCGGAAGGTGGTGTGGTTCATCTTGAGCGGCAGGAAGATCTCTTCCTCCATCAGCCGCTCGAAGGGCTTGCCCGAGGCGTAGGACACCGCCTGGCCGGCGAGCGCCGCGCCATAGTTGGAATAGCTCGCGACCGCGCCCGGCGTATGGACCCGGCGAGGCCGCTCCTGGCGCAGATAGGCGGCCAGCGACCGCTCGCGGCTGGGGTTCCTCTCGAACAGCTGGCCCAGGGCCCGGTCCTCGAAGCCCGGTGAGTGGTCCAGCAGGTTGCGGACGCGGATCGGCGTGTGGAACCCCTGGTCCTTCACCTGCAGCTGTTCCGGCAGATAGAGGTTGATCGGCTGGCCCAGGCGGACGCGGTCAGCCTCCACCTCCTTCATCAGCGCGATCCAGGTGAAGGTCTTGGAGATCGACCCCACGCGGAACAGCGTGGTGTCGGGATTGACCCGGCGGACCGGGGAGAGGCTGGCGAAGCCGTAGCCCTTCTTCAGCACCACCTGGCCGTCCTGAATCACCGCGACGGTGACGCCGGCGATGTGTTCGCGGTCCATGGCGTCCTTCACCACGCCGTCGACATAGGCCTCAAGCTCGGCCGGCGGCAGGGGCTGGCCCGGCGCCAGGCGCGCCCCCGAGGCGGCCAGCGGCGCGGAGGGCGCGAGGGTGGTCAGGCTGGAGGTCGGAGCCGCCGGAGCCGCCGTAGCCGACGCGGCCGCGGCGGGCGCGGGGCGTGCCACGTTGCGGGCCGCGGGCCGCGCCGGACGACGCAGGGTCTCATAGGGTACGGGCCCCTGCGGGTTGGCGGCGGCGGGGGTCGCGGGGGGCGCGGCGGCGTCCTGGGCGATGGCCGGTGCGGCCAGGAGGAGGAGCGCGGCGAAGGCGGCTTTGGCGACGGAATTCATCGATTGGATCGGCTTCGGGTGAAGGGCTGGCGCAAGCCCCCCTTGTAGAGACGCCTGCGCGGTCTTCAACCCGGCGCCTGTCCGTTAGGGCAGACAGGTTGTCACCCCTTGGGAGCTAGGCCCTGCGGGAAGGGGTACAGGGGCAGCATCGGGCGCAACTGCGGCCCGATCCAGACCTGGGGTTCGGAGGGCGGCGTCATGCCCTCCTTCTTCTCGCGCACCGAGACGCAGGCCAGGATCTGCCTGGCGAGGCTGGGGAAGTCGCGGGCGCCGGGGCTCGACTGCAGGAAGCACTCGTCGAAGAACGGATACTTGTTGGACTCCCCGCAGCCGAACGAGGTGCGGTCGGGCCGCGCCGCCGTCAGGATCATGCGGTTGGGCTGGGCCAGCTCGGGAATGAAGACGCCGGAGAAGCAGGCCGAGATCACCACCACGGTGGGGCGCTGGCCGCAGGTCCGGTCCAGGATCGCGCCCAGCAGACGCGGCGCCAGGAGGTCCTGGTCCACCAGCACCCCCTGGGGGGCGCCGTGCGAGGACAGATAGAACAGGCAGCCGCCGCTCGCCCGCGGCGCCACCTCGGTCAGGGCCTCATAGATGGCCCTGGGACTGGACTTCCCGGGCCTGACATCCTTGTAGCGTTCGGGGCGGACGGAGAACTGCCGCAGGTTGGCCTTCTGGAAGCCGATCCGCTCCAGTTCCTGGGCGACATCTCGCCGGGCGTTGTCGAAGGCCTCGGAGGGCCGGCCGGAATTGGCGTGCCAGTCGCCGGCCACCACGATGGCGGCCCAGTCGGAGAAAGGTCCGGCCGCGGCGAACGCCGGGGCCGTCCAGCCGAGCAGCAGGACCGTCAGGACGCCGAGGAAACCGCGGCGCAGGCCCATGTTACTTCTTGTAGGACTGGAAAGGGGTGGGAACCGCTGTGCCCGTGGCCTTGGCCACCAGCCGGCCGTCGGCGTCGTAGAGCTCGCCCTCGGTGAAGGCGATGGTCCGCCCCCACTTGGCCACCCGGCCGATGCCTTTCAGCGTCCCGGGCGCCGCCGGACGGAAGAAGGTGGTCTTCATCTCGGCGGTGGGCGCCACATGGGTCATGCCGGAGGCCACCATGCAGGCGGTCGACATCGCTTCGTCCAGCATGGCGCAGAGATAGCCGCCCTGGATCTGCTTCATCGGATTGAGC
>JAZKFM010000156.1:0-32936 GCA_040386415.1 Pseudomonadota bacterium | reverse complement strand
CCCGCTTCGACCGCATGCTGGGGTCCGATCAGATCGGCACCCTGATCACGGCGCTCGGCGCCGGTATCGGCCGCGACGACTTCGATATCGAGAAGGTCCGCTACCACAAGATCGTCATCATGACGGACGCCGACGTCGACGGCGCCCACATCCGAACCCTGCTGCTCACCTTCTTCTACCGGCAGATGCCGCAGGTGATCGAGCGCGGTTACCTCTACATCGCCCAGCCGCCGCTCTATAAGGCGGCCAAGGGCAAGTCGATCACCTACCTGAAGGACGACCCGGCGCTGGAGACCTACCTGGTCACTGAGGGCCTGGAGGGCGCAACCCTCGATCTGGCCAGCGGCGAACGCCTGGTGGGCCCCGACCTGCTGGCCCTGATCCAGACCTCCCGCTCGGCCAAGGCCAATATCGAGCGCCTGTCGTCCCGCGCGCCTATCTTCGCCATCGAACAGGCGGCCCTGGGCGGCCTGCTGGCCGAGGGGACCAATATCGAGGCCGCCGCCAAGCGGCTCGACCTCTATGCCGAGGAGGGCGACGGCGCCTGGTCCGGCGAGCCCGGTCCCGCCGGCGGCTTCGTCTTCAGCCGCGTGAAGCGTGGCGTGTCCGAGCGCGTGGTGCTGGACGACCTCCTGCTGCACGCCGCCGACGCCCGGCGGCTGGCCGAGCGCGCCGCCACCATGGCCGAGACCTTCGCCGGCCCCGCGGTCTTCACCCGCAAGGACAAGGTCACCACCGTTCGGGGGCCTCTGGACCTGGTGGGGGCGATCATGGACGCCGGCCGCCGCGGCCTTTCCATCCAGCGCTACAAGGGCCTGGGCGAGATGAACGCCGAGCAGCTCTGGGAGACCACCCTCGACGTGGACGCCCGCACCCTGCTGCAGGTCCGGGTCAACCACGCCGACGACGCCGACGACATGTTCACCCGCCTGATGGGCGACCTGGTGGAGCCGCGCCGCGAGTTCATCCAGGACAACGCCCTCGATGCCGAGGTGGACGTTTAAGCTGCACTTGTAACGACCGCGCGGTTTGGGCAAACCGACCCTCCGCGCGGCGTCTGGCCGCCTAGCGAAAGTCTCCGCGTGCTGCTCATCGATGAAGCCAAGATCGTGGCGGAGGCCGACGGCCTCGCCGCCCGGGGCGCCACCGTCAACGAAGTCCTGGCCTTCCTGCGGGGCAAGCTCTCCCTGGACGCCTTCGGCATGGTGCTGTTCGACCTGCCGCGGGAGGACTTGCCGGCCCTGTCCAAGCTGCTGCCGCGCATGGCCAGCGCCGACACCCAACGCAATTTCACCGGGGACGCGGGCCTGTCCCTGCTGACCCCCACCGTCAGCTTCATCCGGGCGCTGGCCTACAACTACGCCGCCCTGCGCAACCGCTCGCTCTCGGGCGCCAGGATCCTCGACTACGGCTGCGGTTACGGGCGGATGACCCGGCTGCTCTACTATTTCAGCAATCCCGAGGCGATCTGGGCCGTGGACCCCTGGGACCTGGCGGTGAATCTCTGCCGCGAGGCGGGCCTGGCCGGCAATATCGCCCAGTCGGACTACCTGCCCGCGAGCCTGCCGGCGCCGGAAGCCGCCTTCGACGTGATGTTCGCCTTCTCGGTCTTCACCCACACCTCGCGCAACGCCACCGACGCGGCGCTGGGCGCCCTGCGCAAACACATCGCGCCGAACGGCCTGCTGGCGATCACCATCCGTCCCGCCGAGTACTGGGTGGTGAACCCCGACTATGCGCCGGAGGCCGCCGCCTATCAGGCCAAACATGCCGCCGAGGGCTTCGCCTTCGCCCCCCACGGGCGCGACACAGTGGAGGGGGAAGCCACCTATGGCGACACCTCCATGACCCTGGACTTCATCGCCGCCAACTACCCGGACTGGCGCATCGAGGGCGCCGACTGGGCCCTGGCCGACCCCTATCAGCGCTATGTCTTCCTGACCCCTGCCTGATTTTCGGGCATAGCCTGCCAAAAAAACAGGAATTTTGAGCTGTTTTGCGGGAAAGTGCGCCGCCATACAGTCGCGTAACATTTAAATATCTCGCCGCGACTCAGCGTTCATGTCCGCATGCGCTGTCGACATCCCGTGAGAGTGGTGCGTCGGCGCAAGAGGATGCGGTTTGGCTGAGTCCGACGGCAGTCTGGTCCCGGAACGCATTCTGGAGCTCTCCGAGCGCCTGTCCTCCGTGGCCGGCGCCAAGATCGGTGAGATCTCCTCCATCAATCGCGAGGCCAAGATGTTGGCCATCAACGCCCTGATCACGGCGGCCCGCGCCGGCGAGGCGGGCCGCGGCTTCGCCATTGTCTCCGAGGAATTCAAGCGCATCTCCCAGGAGATCGACGAGGTGGCCCAGGCCCTGGAGAGCCAGGTCCGGGCCGACCTGCAGGAACTGTCCCTGGTGGGGGGCGCCATCCTCTCCCACCTGCGCGGACAGCGTCTGGCCGACCTGGCGCTCAACGCCATCGAGATCATCGACCGCAACCTCTATGAGCGCACCTGCGACGTCCGCTGGTGGGCGACCGATTCCGCCGTGGTGGCCTGCGTGGCCGAGCCCACGCCGGAGGGATCGCGCCATGCGAGCAGCCGGCTGAAGGTGATCCTCGACGCCTACACCGTCTATCTCGACCTCTGGATCTGCGACGCCTCGGGCAAGGTGGTGGCCACCGGCCGGCCCCAGACCTATCCCGCGACCCAGGGGCTATCCGTCGCCGGCGCCGGCTGGTTCCAGGAGGCCATGAAGACCACCTCGGGCGACGAGTTCGTGGCCTGGGACATCGAGCGCGCCCCGGCGCTCAACAGCGCGCCGGTGGCCACCTACGCCACCGCCATCCGCCAGGACGGACTGTCCGACGGCAAGGTGATCGGGGTGCTGGGCATCCACTTCGACTGGAAGCCCCAGGCCCAGGCCGTGGTGGACGGCGTGCGGTTGACCGACGAGGAGCGCGCCCGTTCCCGCGTGCTGCTTCTGGACCACGCCGGGCGCGTGCTGGCCGCCTCCGACCAACGGGGCGAACTGGACGAAACCTTCCGCCTGCCCGCCGACGCCACCGGCATGGGCAGCTACGCCAAAGACCACGTCACCGTCGGCTACGCCCTGACCCCCGGCTACGAGACCTATCGCGGTCTCGGCTGGTACGGCGCTATCACCCAGCGCGAGCCCGAGGCGGCCCGCGCCGGAGCTTCAAAGGCGGCTTAGAGCATCCCAGCTTCCCCCACGAACGTGGGGGAAGTGTCACAAGGCTTGGCGCAGCCAAGACGCGTGACGATGGGGGTGCGAATCTGCAGCCCCCCGACGCTTCAGATACGTACCCCCATCGACCCTCCAGCCAAGGGGCCGTCGGGCCACTTCCCCCACCTGCGTGGGGGAAGATGGTTAGCCGCGGACTGTCATGGCGATGGTGTAGAGGACCGCGTCCATATCGGTGGAAATGTCGGACGCACTGATACGGAGGGTCCGGATGCCGTTCTTCTTGAGGAAAGCGTCGCGGCGAACGTCACGCTCAGGCTGGTCGCCCATGTTGTGGCCCCAGCCATCAACCTCGATACAGAGCTCCTTCTCCGGGCAGTAGAAGTCGAGAACGTATGGCTCGAGGGGATGCTGCCGGCGGAACTTGAACCCGTCCATCTTCCGGCCGCTCAGCGCGTTCCAGAGGATGCGCTCCGGCGGCGACATCGTCTGCCGCAGGTCCTGGGCGCGCTCCAGGGTCGTCACCGCTGGTCGGTCAGCTTCGAGGCTGCCCTCGAACCCCTTCACCACCTCCAGCACCGCCTCGCCGTAACGGGCGAGCTTGCTTTCGCCCACGCCGGAGACGGCGGCCAGGCGGGGCAGGGACCCGGGCTTGGACTGGGCGACCTCGATCAGGGTGCGGTCGGGGAAGATCACATAGGGCGGCACGTGCTGGCGCTTGGCCTCGCCGGCCCGCCAGTAGCGCAGGGCCTCGAACAGGGCCGCGTCGCCCGGATCGATGTCGGCGGCCTCGCGGCGCTTGCGCGGCTTGCCCGAGCGGGTGGTGGGATCGTGTTCCTCGGGCGCCTTGCGCAGGCCCACCCGGCGCTCGCCCCGATAGACCGCCTTCACCCCCTCCGGGTCGCCGAGCCCGATCAGCGGGCGGCCGTCATTGGGGTCTTCCTTAAGCAGGCCGTCGAACAGCAGCTGATCGATCAGGTCGCGCCAGCCATTGACGCTGAACTCCTTGCCGATGCCGAAGGTGGTCAGCCCCGCCTCGAAGCTCGAAGGCTCCTTGGTCTTGCCCATCAGGTGCTCCACCAGCCGTCCGCGCCCGAACCGGCCCCCTAGGCGATGCACCGCCGACAGCGCCTTCTGGGCGCCCTGGGTGGCGTCGATGCTTTCAGGCGGCGACAGGCAGAGGTCGCACTGGCCGCAGGGCTCCACCCCCTCTTCGCCGAAATAGCGGCGCACGGCGGCGGCGCGGCAGTTGGCGCCGTCCATCATGGCGTAGAACTGGCCGACCTTGCGGCGCTGCACGGCCTTGACCGTGTCGTCCATCTCCCGGCCGTCGATGCGGCGGTAGGCCCAGGCCATGTCGGCGGCGCCATAGAGGGTGATGCCCTCGGCCGGATCGCCGTCGCGGCCCGCCCGGCCGATCTCCTGCCAATAGGCCTCGATGGAGGCGGGCGGATCGGCGTGGATCACGAAGCGGACGTCGGGTTTGTCGACCCCCATGCCGAAGGCGATGGTGGCCACCATCACCGCGGCGTCAGCCTCCAGGAAGGTCTCCAGCCGCTCGGCCCGGACCGCCTTGTCCAGTCCGGCATGGTAGGCCAGGGCGTTGGTTCCGGCCGCGCGCAGGCTCTCGGCCAGCTTGTCGACACCGTCGCGGGAGCCGGCATAGACCACGCCGGAGCGGTCGGGCCGCGCCTCGATCAGCTCCAGCACCCGCTTGTGGCCGGCCCCGCGCTTGCGTTCCGCCGACAGGGCGAGCTCTGGGCGCGCGAAACTGGCGACGAACTCCAGGGCGTCCTCCAGCCGCAGTTCGGCGCGGATGTCGTCGCGGGTCCGGGCGTCGGCGGTGGCGGTGACCGCCAGGCGCGGCACGTCGGGGAAGATCTCGGCCAGCCGTCCCAGCATCCGGTACTCGGGCCGGAAGTCATGGCCCCACTGGCTGACGCAGTGGGCTTCGTCGATGGCGATGAGGGCCAGCGGCGTGCGGCGCAGGCGGTCCATCACCGACGAGGTCATCAGGCCCTCCGGGGAGATGTAGAGCAGGTCCAGTTCGCCCTGCTCGATCCGCTCCCAGGTCTGGGCCTTCTCCCAGGGCTCGATGTTGGAATCCAGCCGCGCGGCGGCCACGCCCGACTGCACCAGGCCGGCCACCTGGTCGGTCATGAGCGCGATCAGCGGCGAGACCACCAGGCCGAGGCCCGGCCGCATCAGGCTGGGGATCTGGTAGCAGAGGCTCTTGCCGCCGCCGGTGGGCAGGACGGCCATGGCGCTGCGCCCGGCCAGGACCTCTTCGATCACCTCGGCCTGGCGGCCCCGGAACTCGGCATGGCCGAAGGTGCGGCGCAGGATCTCCCGCGCCTCGTCGAGGGAGGCGGATGGCATGGCGGTCTTATGGCCTGCATCGGCAGGCCTGCGAAGACCCTAGGCGCTGAGTGCGGTGCGATCCTGGATGCCGCGCACAGCCTTCAGCAGACGCAGGGCCGAACGGTCCGTCAGCTTGGCCGGATCAAAGGCCTGGCGTTGCGACAACGTGTCGAGAATGGCGTTGTCGGCGGCGCTGACGCGCCGCGCGCACATGTTCCAGTCGCCGAACTCCCGGCCGCTGGCGGGGCCGGCGAAGATCACCCGGCTCTCGGCGTGGCGGGGGTCGTTCAGGATGCGCTGGTAGGTGACCATCACCGCCTCGGCTGGCCCCTCCAGGGCCTGTAGGAACCAGCCGTCGTGGACCAGCAGCAGGCCGGTGATGGCGGCGGCCCGGTTGTTGCGGATCGAGGCCGCGATCACCGCGTCGATCTCCTCGTCGGGGTTCATGTCCACGGCGAAGGCTTGGCGGCTCGCATAGATCAGGCGGTGCAGCGTACGGCTGCTGGAAATTTCCTGCGACATGCCAAACCCTTGGCATGACTGGCTTTAAAAGACGCCTAACGCATTCTCTGAGCCTATTCCGCCGCCAGGGCCGCCGGCGCCGACTGGCTGCCGCGCAGCAGGCGGCCGGGCAGGGCGCCGGTGGGTTCGCCGTCGCGATAGGTCACCTCCCCCGCCACGATGGTGGCCAGATAACCGTCCGCCCGCTGGATCAGCCGACGACCGCCGGCCGGCAGGTCATAGGCGACCGTGGGCGATCTCAGGGTCAGGTGCTCATAGTCGATGATGTTGAGATCAGCCCGGTAGCCGGGCGCGATCAGGCCCCGGTCGAACAGGCCCACGGCCTGCGCGGTGTCGCGGGTCTGCATCCTGATCATGGCCGGCAGCGACAGCTTCGGCCCGCGCGTGCGGTCCCGGGTCCAGTGGGTGAGGTTGGAGGTGGGGAAGCTGCCGTCGCAGATCATCCCCACATGCGCCCCGCCGTCCGAGAGGCCAGGCACCGTGTCGGGATGGATCAGCATCTCGAAACTGGGGTCCAGGGAGCCGTCAGCATAGTTCAGGAAGGGCAGGTAGAGCATGCCCCGCCCACCGTTCGACAGCATGTGGTCCAGGGCCAGTTCCTCCGGCGTCACCCCCTGCTCGGCGGACATCGCGGCGATGGTGCGGTCCGGCGTCTGCTCGTAGTCGGGTTCGTCCCCCATCAGGAACATGATCCCCCAGTTGCGGGTCATGTTGGCGGCGAAGGCGGGATCGGCGGCCGCCCCCTCGGCGAACAGCTGGGTGCGGAAGGCGGGGTCGGAGAGCCTGGCCACCCGCTCGGCCAGGGGCGCCTTGGCGATGGCCTGGTAGCTCGGCCGGCTGGTGAAGGGGTTGAGGGTCAGCTCCAGCCCAAACAGGATGCCCACCGGACGCCCCGCCACCTGGGCCCGCATCTGCAGGCCCGCCTCATTGGCCTCGCGCAGGCGGTCCAGCAGGAACTCGTACTGCCGGGGCTGGCGGGGGTTCTGAACCAGCGAGAAGGACAGCGGCCGCCCCGAGGCCTCGACGATCCGCCGCAGCATGGCGAATTCCTCGGCGGGGTCGTTGAAGTCGGAGACGAACTGCAGGGCCCCTTTGCCCGCCGCGGCCAGGCCCATGGCGATGCCGGTGAGTTCGGCCTCCGAGGCCGTCAGCGTCGGGGTCGGCTGGCCGTCGCTGGTCCTGTGGTTCAGGGTCCGCGAGGTGGAGAAGCCGAGCGCGCCCGCCTCCACCGCCTTCTGGGCCAGGGCCGCCATGGCTGCGATATCGGCCTGTGTGGCGTCCTCGCGATTGGCCCCGCGCTCGCCCATCACATAGACCCGCAGGGCCGCATGGGGCAGCTGGCTGCCGATATCAACGTCGAAGGACCGCCCCGCCAGGCTGTCGAGATAGTCGGGATAGCTCTCCCAGGTCCAGGGCAGACCCTCCGTCAGCACCGGGAAGGGGATGTCCTCCACCCCCTCCATCAGCCGGATCAGCCGGTCGTGGTCTTCGGGCTTGCAGGGGGCGAAGCCGACCCCGCAATTGCCCATCACCACGGTGGTGACGCCGTGCCAGGCCGAAGGCTGCATGTGGCTGTCCCAGGTGGCCTGGCCGTCATAGTGGGTGTGGATGTCGACGAACCCCGGCGTCACCAGCTTGCCGCCGGCGTCGATCTCCTGGGCGCCCCGGCCCCGGACCTCGCCCACCTGCGCGATCAGGCCGTCCTTGATCGCCACGTCGGCCGCATAGGGCTCGCCGCCGGAGCCGTCGACCACGCGGCCGTTGCGGATCACCAAGTCCCAGGCGCGCTCCATGACGGCCTCCCTGCGTCTTTTCTCGTTGGGACGAATTGGGCGCCCGGCGGCCCATGGGGTCAAGGCTGCCGCCAGGGCAGTTCACGATCTGTTAGGGGAACCGGCGAAATTGCGGCGGGTTTTGGCGATGCATTAACCGCCACCAAGCTAGGCTGTAGGTGTGGCATCCACTGGGGTTCGGGAGGACCCTGACATGGCGCTGAAAGTCTTCTTCATCGCGGCGACCTTCGCCGCTGTCCTGATCGGCATGGCCCTGCCCACGGGTCGCGAGAGCGCACAGGTCGGCGAGTCCCAGATCGCCACCATGGCGCTCGGCGAAGGCTAGCCGCCTTCTTTCGGCATCGCGCCGGCATGGCCGGCGCAGCCCTTCAGGGTCTCTGATCCGATCACCACCACCGCGGCGTAGTCGTACTTCAGGTCCGACATGCCGTCGGAACAGGCCTCGGAACTGAGGGTCACGGTCAGCCGGTCGGCGCCGGCCTGGGTTTCCCAGGTGGCCTTGCCGTTCTGCACCGTCATGCCCGCGTTCTTGCCCACGGCCGCGGGATGGTCGGGACGCTGCAGGGTGATCTGGGTGTCGCGGATCTGCAGGCCCCAGAACGGCTCGGTGCCCCGCGCGTCCATGCCGCCGGCGAACTCCTCCGGAAGCGGGGTCGATGTCGCCGGAGGCGCGACGGGCGGCGGAGTTGTCGGCGCATCGGCCGGGGGCGGCGCGGCGGCGCCGTCGGGGGCCTGCGGCGTGCAGGCGGCGAGGACCAGCAGCGCGGAGGCGGCGAGGACGATTGAACGCATGGCGGCGATCCTTTCCCAGGGGCTGAAGCAGGCTAGACTCATCGGCGATGAGTCGGAACGCCCCTCGCACCTTCTATGAGTTCTTCGCCGGCGGCGGCATGGCCCGCCTGGGGCTGGGCGAGGCCTGGACCTGCGCCTTCGCCAACGACTTCGATCCGGTCAAGTCGGCCACCTACCGCGCCAACTTCGCCGACGCGGAGGAGCATTTCCACCAGGGAGACGTCTGGAAGCTGGAGGCGGCCGACCTGCCCGGCCGCGCGGACCTCGCCTGGGCCTCGTCGCCTTGCCAGGACTTCAGCCTGGCGGGCGCGCGGGCCGGCCTGACCGGCGGGCGCTCCTCGGCCTTCTTCGGCTTCTGGCGGCTGATGGAGGCCCTGGCCGCGCAGGGCCGGGCGCCGCGCACCATCGTCATCGAGAATGTCTGCGGCCTGCTGACGTCCGGCGCCGACTTCACCGCGCTGTGCGCGGCCCTGGCCGACCAGGGCTACCGCTTCGGCGCCCTGGAGATCGACGCCGCCCGCTTCCTGCCCCAGTCGCGGCCCCGGGTCTTCGTGGTGGCGACGCTCGCCCCCGTACCCACGGCGCTGACCGGCGAGAGCCCCTTCCAGACCCGGCTGGTGCGCGAGGCCCAGGCCCGGCTTCCCGCCGAGCTGGCGGCCCGCTGGATCTGGTGGCGGGGCCCCGCGCCCGCCGCCCGCAACAGCGACCTGGCCAGCCTACTGGAGCCGGACACGGCGGTCGCCTGGCATACGCCCGCCCGCACCCAGGCCCTGATCGCCCTGATGGCGCCCCTGCACCGCGCGCGCCTCGAGGCGCTGCAGGCCTCGGGCCAGCGCACGGTGGGCGGCCTCTTCCGCCGCATGCGGGTGGAGCACGGGGTCCGAGTGCAGCGGGCGGAGGCCCGCTTCGACGGTCTGGCCGGCTGCCTGCGCACCCCGCGCGGCGGCTCCTCGCGCCAGACCCTGGTGGTGGTGGATGGCGGCCAGGTCCGCACCCGTCTGCTCAGCCCCCGCGAGGGCGCGCGCCTGATGGGCCTGCCGGAAACCTATCAGTTGCCCAAGGCGGCGACCTCCGCCCTGCACGTCATCGGCGACGGGGTGGCGGCGCCGGCGGTGCGCTGGCTGGCGGCCAACATCCTGGAGCCGCTGCTGGACCGTGCGCCCGCCGTGCTGGCGGCGGAATAGGCCCTAGGTTCTTCTCCCTTCGCGGGAGACGGACATTGAGGTTGTTAGAAAACCTCGCCCTCCCGCGCCAAGACCTCCCTTCCAAATCCCGGCCACGGGGGTAGGGTCTGCCTCAAAGAGCCCCCTTCAGAGACCAGACCCATGGCCGACGCCGCCGACACCTCCGCCTATGACGCCGCCCGCTACAAGCGCGCCGGGCGCGGCAAGATCTACGACTCCATCATCGACACCATCGGCGACACCCCCCTGGTGGCCCTGCCCAACCTCACCAAGGCCCTCAAGCCCAAGGGGCGGGTGCTGGCCAAGCTGGAGTTCTTCAATCCGATCGGCTCGGTGAAGGACCGCATCGGGGTGGCCATGATCGAGAGCCTGGAGGCCCGCGGCATCCTCAAGCCCGGCGGCGCCATCATCGAGCCCACCAGCGGCAACACCGGCATCGCGCTCGCCTTCGTGGCCGCGTCGAAGGGCTACAAGCTGACCCTGGTCATGCCCGAAAGCATGTCCATCGAGCGGCGCAAGATGCTGCTGATCCTGGGCGCCAAGCTGGAGCTGACGCCGGCCGAGCGCGGCATGGCCGGCGCGGTGGCCCGCGCAAAGGAGCTGGTGGACGCCACCCCGGGCTCGGTCATGCCCCAGCAGTTCGACAACGCCGCCAACCCCCTCATTCACCGGGTCTCCACCGCCGAGGAGATCTGGAACGATACGGCCGGCAGCGTCGATGCGGTGATCTCCGGGGTCGGCACCGGCGGCACCATCACCGGGGTCGGCCAGGTGCTGAAGGCCCGCAAGCCCTCCCTGCGGATGATCGCCGTCGAGCCCGAGGCCTCGCCGATCCTCTCGGGCGGCAAGCCCGGACCCCACAAGATCCAGGGCATCGGGGCGGGCTTCGTCCCCTCCATCCTCGACCGCGGGGTGATCGACGAGATCATCCAGGTGTCCAATGACGACAGCTTCGCCATGGCCCGCCGGGTGGCCCGGGAAGAAGGCATCCCCGTCGGCATCTCGTCGGGCGCGGCCCTGACGGCGGCCTTCGACGTGGCGTGTCGGGACGACTTCGTGGGCAAGACGGTGGTGGCGATCATCCCGAGCTTCGCCGAGCGCTACCTCTCCACGGCGCTGTTCGACGGGCTCTAGACCCTTTCCGGATCAGGTTGAATCAACCTGATCGGATCAAAAGGGTCTATCTTCTTGAAACTAGAGCATGTCCGAGCGGCGAACCGGTGCCCCCTTGCGCCTGACATGCTCTAGAGGCGGCTTCCGGCCGTGACCGATGTCTACGGTCCGGAGAAACGCTCGGCGGTGATGGCCCGGGTGAAGGGGAAGAACACCTCCCCGGAACTCAAGGTGCGCAAGGCCCTGACCCCGCTCGGCGCCCGCTACCGCCTGCACCGCAAGGATCTGCCGGGCTCGCCGGACATCGTCTTGCCGGGGCGCCGGCTGGCGATCTTCGTCCACGGCTGCTTCTGGCACGGCCACGACTGCGCGCGCGGCGCCCGGGTTCCCAAGGCCAATCGCGACTACTGGGTGGCCAAGGTCGACCGCAACCGGGCGCGGGACGCAGCTTCGCGCGCGGCCCTGGCGGCCCTGGGCTGGCGGGTGGAGACCATCTGGGAGTGCGACCTGAAGGACGACGCGGTGCTGAGGGCGCGGCTGGAGCGGTTGCTGGCGGAGAGGCCCTAGCCCCCTCCGTCTCGGCGCTGCTCGCGCCGATCCACCTCCCCCGGGTCGCGCTTCGCGCTGGGGGAGGAACCAGGAATTCCTCCCCCAGGCCGCTGGCCGTATCGGGGGAGGTGGCGCGCGCGTCAGCGCGTGACGGAGGGGGCTAGGCCACCGCCGAGTCCGCCGACTCCTCCGACCTCGCCAGCACCCGCGCGATGGCCGCACTTAGCGCCCCGGGGTCGATCGGCTTGGCCACGTGGTCGGTCATGCCGGCCGCCACGCAGTCGGCCCAGTCCTGGTCGCTGCCCGAGGCGGTGCAGGCCACCACCGGGGTGAACCGGTTGGGTCCCGGGGCGCCGCGCAGGCGGCGGCAGGCCTCGCGGCCGTCCATCTCCGGCATGTACACGTCCATCAGGATGACATCGAAGGGCTGGGTCGCGGCGATCTCTAGCCCCTCGGCGGCCGAGGCCGCGGCGGTGAGCTCCACCCCGAAGGGCTCCAGCATCAGGGCCACGGCGCGGCGGTTGATCTCATGATCGTCCACCACCAGCACCCGCACCTCGGTCACGTCGGCCAGGTCGGGGGCGGCCGCATCGGCGGCGTCGGGAAGGTCGATGGACAGGGTGAAGACCGCGCCCTTGCCGGCCTCGCTGGCGGCGGTGAGATCACCCCCCATCAGGCGGGCCAGCTCGCGGCTGATGGACAGGCCCAGGCCGGTGCCGCCGTGGGTGCGGGCGGTGGAGACCTGGCCCTGCTCGAAGGGGGCGAACAGGCGCGACAGCTCATCGGGCGTCATGCCGCGCCCGGTGTCTGTCACCGAGAATTCGAAGGCCTCGCCCCGGCCCGTGACGGCCAGGATCACGGCGCCGGCCGGCGTGAACTTGATGGCGTTGGAGATCAGGTTGTTGAGGATCTGCCGCAGGCGGGTCGGGTCGCCGGCCACCGCCGTGGGCAGCAGCTCGTCCCCCAGCCGGTCCAGGACCAGGCCCTTCTTCTCCGCCTCCGCCCGCCAGAAGGCGGTGGTGTCGGCCACCAGGGCCGACAGGTCGAAGGCGATGGTCTCCACGCTCATCCGCCCCGCCTCCATCTTCGACAGGTCCAGCAGGTCGTTGAGCAGGGTGCGCATCATGCGGCCGCTCTCGGCGATCAGGGCGCCGTCGCTGGCGTCCTTGCCGCCCCGGCGCTCGATGGCCTCGGCGCCGGCCAGGATGGCGCTGATGGGGGTGCGCAGCTCGTGGCTGACCATGGCGATGAAGGCCGACTTGGCGTCGCCGGCGGCCTCGGCGGCGGTGCGCCCCCGCTCGGCCTCCTCGCGCGCCCGGCGCTGGCTCTCGATGCCGTCGGCCGCGGCGCGCCAGAGGATGGTGGAGGAGAAGACCAGCAGCACGCCCACGATACCCACCGCCACCCCATAGGTGGAGGTTCCGCTGATCATCCAGGCCAGGGCCGCGGTGATCAGCAGGTAGACGCCGAAGGGAGTCATGGAGGCGATATAGGCCGCCTGGGACCGCTGGTTGGTGACCACGGTGTTGAGCACCGCGCCGGCCAGGAACAGCCCGCCGCAGGTCAGGCCCCAGGAGCCCTTGCTGAGGATGGCCAGCACCGCCAGCGAGCCATAGACCACCGAGTTCAACGCCAGCATGGCCAGCGCCAGGTTGCCGCGCACGGGCCTGGCGCGGGCGCGCTCGGAGGCGAAGAGATAGTATTCGCAGGCCTGCAGCAGGCTGTAGACAGATATCCACGCGGCTGACGGACCGAAGCCGGCCACGGGGGCGAAGGCCACGGCGTAGATGGCGGCGAACATCATGCGGGTGCGCAGGCCGTTGCGGCGCGCAAGCATGGTCTTGGCCAATCCCAGATCGGATGCGGTGTTCACGATAGCCGGCGTCCCCGATTGGAGGTCTCGGACACGCCCCCTTCGGGTTGACGCTACGCCACCGCGCATAAACCATTCGTAAAGCGCCGGTCGCCGAACGCGGAATGCGGGAAAGCGCGCCTATTCGGAGGTGCGCGCCTCGACCACCACCTGCGTCGTCACCGAATTGGCGATGAAGCACTCGTCGTGGGCCTCGTGGTGCAGTTGGGCCAGCTGCTCGGCGGTGGGCTCGCCGCCCTGCCAGGCGATGACCGGCCGCAACCAGACCTTGGTCAGGGCCTGACGCCCGGGGCGGACCTCCTCCATGATCCCCTCGGCGGCGTCCTGGTATCGCACCGCCAGGAAACCGGCGAGCCGGGCCCGGTGCAGGAAGGTCAGCATGTGGCAGTTGCTGAGGGCCGCCACCATCATCTCCTCCGGGTCGACGGCCGCTGCATCCGCCCACTTGCCCACCACGTGCGGCGAAGCCGAGGCGGCGAGCTCGACGCCGCCGTCGAAGGTGATCGAATGGCCGCGGCTGTAGCGGCCCTTCAGGAAGTCCTCGCCGTCCTTGAGGGTCCAGAGGACCTCGGCGACGTACTTCGCCATGGTCAGAAGGCCTCCGCCGGCAGGGCCATCATCAGCTCCGACCCCGTGGTCAGCTTGGCCAGGTGGGCGCCGGCGTCGGGCAGGAGGCGCTGCATGTAGTAGCGGCCCACCACCAGCTTGTTGGCGTAGAAGGGGTCGGTGTCGCCCGCCGCGACCTTGGCCTGGGCGGTCTTGGCGATCAGCGCCCACATGTAGGCGAGCGCGGTGAGCCCGAAGAGGTGCATGTAGTCGGTGGACGCCGCCCCGGCGTTCTCCGGGTTCATCAGCCCGTTCTGCATCAGCCACATGGTGCCCTCCTGCAGCTTGGCCTTGGCCTCGGCCAGGCCCTCGGTGAAGGGCTGGAGGGCGGCGTCGGCCTGGTTGGCCTCCACGAAGGCGTCGATCTCGGCGAAGAAGCTCATCACGCCCCGGCCGCCGTCCGCCGCCAGCTTGCGGCCCACCAGGTCCAGGGCCTGGACGCCGTTGGTGCCCTCATAGATCAGGGCGATGCGGACATCGCGCATGTACTGGCTGGCCGGGAAGTGCTCGGTGAAGCCCGAGCCGCCGTGGATCTGCAGGGCGTCGGAACAGACCTTCAGCCCCTTGTCGGTGAGGAAGCCCTTCACCACCGGGGTCATCAGGGCCATGAAATCATTGGCCTTCTGGCGGACGTCCTCGTCGGGGCTGGCGTGGGCCAGGTCGCCGTGCAGGGCGGTCCAGAACAGGAAGGCGCGGCCGGCCTCGATGACGGCGCGGCTGTCCATCAGCATGCGGCGCACATCGGGGTGGACGATGATCGGGTCGGCGGGACCGTCGGGGTTCTTGGGGCCGGTCAGCGAGCGGCCCTGCAGGCGGTCCTTGGCGAAGCTGGCTGCGGCCTGGTAGGCGGCCTCGGCCTGGGCGATCCCCTGCAGGCCCACCCCGATCCGGGCCTCGTTCATCATCACGAACATCAGGCGCAGGCCCTGGTTTTCGGTCCCCACCAGCCAGCCGGTGCTCTCCTCGTGCTGGATGACGCAGGTGGCGTTGCCGTGGATGCCCATCTTCTCTTCGAGGCCCGCGCAGAAGACGCTGTTGCGCACGCCGGGCTTGCCGTCCGCGTCGGGGATGAACTTCGGCACGATGAACAGGCTGATCCCCCGCACTCCGGCCGGCGCGCCCTCGATGCGGGCCAGAACCAGGTGGACGATGTTCTCGGCCATGTCGTGCTCGCCGCCCGAGATCCAGATTTTCTGGCCCGAGATCTTGTAGCTGCCGTCGGCCTGGGCGACCGCCTTGGTGCGCAGCAGGCCAAGGTCGGTGCCGCACTGGGGCTCGGTCAGGTTCATGGTCCCGCCCCATTTCCCGGAGACCAGGTTGGGCAGGTACAGGCTCTTTTGCGCGTCCGATCCGCCGTTGAGAATCGCCGAATAGCAGCCGTGGGTCAGGCCCGGATACATGGAGAAGGCCATGTTGGCCGAGGAGCTCATCTCCGAGAAGGACAGGTTCACCACGTGGGGCAGGCCCTGGCCGCCATAGGCCGGCTCCGCGCCGATCGCCGGCCAGCCGCCCTCGACGAGCTGGGCGTAGGCTTCCTTGAAGCCCTTGGGCGTGGTGACGGTGTTGTCCGGGCGCCAGGTGCAGCCTTCCTTGTCGCCGATGGCGTTCAGGGGCGCGAGCACCTCGGCGGCGAAGCGGCCGCCCTCCTCGATGATCTGCTCCACCACGTCCATTGAGGCGTCGGCGAAGGCCGGCAGGTCGGCGTACTTCTCGATCTGCAGCACGTCGCGCAGCAGGAAGACGTGGTCGCGCACGGGGGGCTGGTAGGTCATGTCCGCTCCGGAATGGGTAAAGGGCTCCCGACGGGTCGGAAGCCCTTGAAGGATACTAGCTGAGGAATGCGCGCGGCGCGAAGCGCCGAGGCCTATTTGGCGTGTTCGAGATCGCCGAGACGCTCACGCAGAACCTGGTCGTAGTCGGCGGCGCGGGGCAGCAGGTCGGGGCGTGTGCGCGAGAGCTGCGCCTCCAGGGCGTCGCAGCCGGCGCGCAGCTCGTCGATGGCCTTGTCGATGTCCTGGCGCTGGGCCTCCAGGGCCACGATCCGCTCGCGGAACTTGGTGAGCGACTTGATGTTCTGGGCCGCGCCGCCGTCGTTCAGGTCATAGAGATCGAGGATCTCGCCGATCTCGGCCAGGGCCAAGCCCACGCGCTTGCCGTTCAGGATCAGCTGCAGCCGGCCGCGGTCCTTGTAGGAATAGACCCGGTTCATGCCGTCGCGAGCCGGGGACAGCAGGCCCTTGTCCTCATAGAAGCGCAGGGCGCGCGGCGTGCACTTAAACTCCAGGCACAACTGACGGATGGTGAAGGTGCGCGCCGGACGGCGCAATTCCATGGGCATCTGGATGGTCCTCCCTCGACCTTTTGCTTTCCCAAAGCGTAAGCCTGAGTTCCGTTAACGTCAACATGATCGTTGGTAACTTGGAGCGGCTCGCGGGCTTGTGATCGTCGCGGCGGGCCATTGGAACCCTTTAGGGTCAGACGTCATCTGACCCGTTCAAAAGGGTTCCAAACCGGGAATGTAGAGCGCGTCGGACGGGTTAACCGGTTTCCACCTAACCCTGACGCGCTCTAGGCTAAGCCCCAAATGGGGGCGGTTCGATGAGACGCGTGGCTTGGCTTTGCTCGGGGGCGGTCGCCCTGGTCCTCCTGGCGGGGTCGCCCGCGACGGCGCGGGATAAGCCCGGCCCGGAAGCTTCCGCCACGGCCGGAGCCCAGCGCCAGGATGGCCTGCTGCCGGTCTATGTGGACAAGGCCAAGGGCAGGATCCTGCTCTCCCTGCCGCCCGCCGACGCCGACGGGGTGAGCGGCCGCTTCCTCTATCTGACGGCTCTGCGGACCGGCCTGGGCTCGGCGCCGGTGGGATTGGACCGGGCCGCGATCCGCGAAACCCAGGTGCTCGTCTTCCGGCGCCTCGGAAAGAAGGTGTTCGCCGAGTACGAGAACCTCCGCTTCCGCGCGGCGGGCGCCCCGGTCCCGGAGCAGACCGCCGCCCGCGAGGCCTTCGCCACCTCCACGGTATGGGCCGGAGAAGTCGCCGGGACCGAGGGCGACGGTCGCGTCCTGGTGGACATCTCCACCTTCCTGACCCGCGACGTCATGGGCGCCGCCGACGCCCTGAAGAACGCTGACGAGAAGGGCTACAGGCTGGTTCCCGATCTCTCGGTGGCCGATCCATCCTCGGTGAAGATCTTCCCCGAGAACCTGGAGTTCGAGGCCCGCCAGACCTACCAGTCCGACACCCCCGGCCCGGAGAGCCGCAACATCGCTCCGGACGCCAAGCTGATCACGCTGCAGGTTCGCCACAGCCTGGTGAAACTGCCGGAGCCCGGCTACGAGCCGCGGAAGTTCGACCCGCGGGCCGGCGTGTTCGGCGGGGTGGTGCTCGACTACGCCGCGCCGCTGGGCGAGGAGATCGTCGGCCAGATGGCCTATCGTTTCCGGCTGGAGAAGACCGACCCCACGGCGGCCAGGTCCCCCGTCAAGAAGCCCATCGTCTTCTATGTGGACCGCGCCGCCCCCGAGCCGATCCGCACGGCCCTTCAGGAGGGCGCGGCCTGGTGGGCCCAGGCCTTCGAGGCGGCGGGCTATCAGGACGCCTACCGGGCGGAGATATTGCCCGAGGGCATTGATCCGCTCGACGTCCGCTACAGCGTCATCAACTGGATCGACCGCGCCACCCGAGGTTGGTCAGTGGGCCAGTCGGTGAAGGACCCGCGCACCGGAGAGATCCTCAAGGGCAGCGTGCTGCTGGGCGCGCTGCGGGTGCGCCAGGACATGCTGATCTTCGAGGGTCTGGTGGGCGCCGACAAGAACGGGACCGGCGGGTCCAACGACCCGATCCAGGTCTCCCTGGCCCGCCTGCGCCAGCTGTCGGCCCACGAGGTCGGCCACTCCCTGGGCTTTGCGCACAATTTCGCCGGCAGCACGCAAGATCGCGCCTCGGTCATGGACTATCCCGCCCCCCGCGTGGGCCTGGTGGATGGCAAGCCCGACCTCTCCGACGCCTATGGCGCAGGCCTGGGCGCCTGGGACCGTTTCATCGTCGACTGGCTCTACGGCCAGGTCCCGGCGGGCAAGGCCGGGGAGGCCGCGCTGGCGGCGAAGGCCAGGGCGCAGGCCGATCGCGGCGCCCGCTTTGTCACCGATGGCGACAGCCGCGCGCCCGGCGCGGCCCAGCCCTGGGGCGGCCTGTGGGACGACGGCGCCGACGCCACCGCCGAGCTGACCCGCATGATGGCCGTGCGCCGCGCCGCCCTCGACCGCTTCGGGACCGGGGCCCTGAAGGCCGGTGAACCGATGGCCAACCTGCGCCGCAAATACGTGCCCATCTACCTGCTGCACCGCTACCAGCTGGAGGCCGCCGCCAAGCAGGTGGCCGGGGTGGAGTATCCCTACGGCGTGAAGGGCGATGTCCACAGCGCCTCGCCCATCGTGCCGGCGACCCGGCAGCGGGCGGCGCTGGCGGCGGTGCTGGCGACCCTCAAGCCTTCCGAACTGGATACCCCCGAGGCCCTCATCCCCCTGCTCTCGGCCGGCCAGTCCGGGGATGACGACCGGCAGTTCGAGATCGAGGTCCTCGACGGCGGCCCGGTCTTCGATCCTCTCACCGCCGCCGACGTGGCCGCGGGCCTGGCTATCGGCGCGCTGACCACGCCCGACCGCCTGAAGCGCCTGGTGGAACAGCATCGCCGCGACGCGAGCCTGCCCGGGGCCGGCGAGGTGCTGGACCGGTTGATCGCGACAGCCTTCGCCCCCGCCGCGGGCCGCGACGCCGAGATCGCGCGGCGTGTGCAGACCCGCACGGTGCTGGAAATGGCCTCGGTGTCGCGCAGGGCCGAGACCTCGCCGGCGGTGTCGGCGGAGATCGACCAGCGGCTGGCCGACCTGGCGTCGCGGCTGCGGGCGGCGCCCGGCGCCGGCTCGGAGCGCGCGCACCGCCTGCGGCTGGCGGGGCTGATCGTCGACAAGGACGAGATGGCCCGGGTGCTGGCCTCGCCCAAGGTCAAGCCGACGGTTCCGCCGGGCATGCCGATCGGGGATGACGGGGAGTACTGAGAGGGCCTAGCCCCCTCCGTCACATGCTCATGCGCGCGCCACCTCCCCCGATCCGGCCTGCGGCCTGGAGGAGGATTTGGGAGCGCGACATTCCTCCCCCAGCGCAAAGCGCGGTTCGGGGGAGGTGGATCGGCGGAGCCGAGACGGAGGGGGTCAGGCCTTCGCCGCCGCCACCAGCTCCCCCGCCGCGCCGCGCTCGATCAACGCGATGGTGCGCTCCAGCCCGAAGATCGCGGCGAAGGAGCCGAAGCGGGGCCCCTGGCTCTGGCCCAGGAGCACTTCGTAGAGGGCGGTGAACCACAGGCGCAGGGGCTCGAAGCCCGCCGCCTTGCCGGCCTCAAACACCTCGTTCTGGATGGCCTCGGCGTCGGCCCCGGCCGGCAGGGCCCGCAGGCGGGCGGCCAGGTCGCCCATGGCGGCGGCCTCCTGGTCGTTGGCCAGGCGGAAGGTCTTCGAGGGCTTCACGAAGTCCTCGTAGTAGTTGATCGCGTAGTCGCTCAGCCGGTCCAGCAGCGGCTGGCTCTGCGGCGTCGCGCCGGGAATGTAGTTCTGGATGAAGCCCCAGAGGATGTCCTTGGTGGAGGCGTCGGCCGCCGACACCAGGTTCAGCAGCAGGGAGAAGCTGACCGGGGAGCCCTGCTCCGGCGGCGCGCCGCGATGGACGTGCCAGGCCGGGTTGTCCAGGGACACGGCGTTGGCGTCGCCGCGCGCGCGGTTGAAGGCGTCCAGCTGCTGCAGATACTCGTCCGTCGCCTTGGGGATGACGTCGAAGAACAGCCGCTTGGCCGACTTCGGCGACTGGTACATGTAATAGGCCAGGCTCTCGGGCGCGCCGTAGCGCAGCCACTCCTCCATGGTCAGGCCGTTGCCCTTGGACTTGGAGATCTTCTGGTTGTTCTCGTCCATGAACAGCTCGTAGTGGAAGGCCACCGGGGGGACGCCCCCCAGCACCTTGGCGAGCTTGTCGGAGACGCGGACGCTATCGATCAGGTCCTTGCCCGAGGCCTCGAAGTCGACCTCCAGGGCGGTCCAGCGCACGGCCCAGTCGGGGCGCCACTGGATCTTCACATGGCCGCCGGTGACCGGCAGTTCGGTGCGGCCCCCGTCCGGGTCGTCGAAGACGATGGTCCCCTTGGCGACATCGCGCTCAAGCGTCGGGACCTGCAGCACCTTGCCGCTCACCGGGCTGATGGGCAGGAAGGGCGAGTAGGTGGCGCGGCGCTCTTCGCCCAGCGTCGGCAGCATCACCGCCTGGATGGCGTCGAACCGCTCCAGCATGCGGGTCAGCACCGCGTCGAACTTGCCGGAACGGTAGGTCTCGGTGGACGACATGAACTCATAGTCGAAGCCGAAGCCGTCGAGGAAGGCGCGCAGGCGGGCGTTGTTGTGGTGGGCGAAGCTCTCATACTCGCCGAAGGGGTCGCGCGCGCTGGAGACCGGCTTGTCGCGGTCCTCCTCCAGCATCTCGCGGTTGGGCACGTTGTCGGGAATCTTCCGCAGGCCGTCCATGTCGTCGGAGAAGACGATCAGCTTGGTGGGGATCTGGTCCTCGGTGAGCGCGCGGAAGGCGTTGCGCACCATGGTCGGGCGCGCGGCCTCGCCGAAGGTGCCCATGTGCGGCAGGCCCGAGGCCCCGAACCCACACTGGAACACCACCGGCCTGTTGAGCGCCGGGAAGGTCGCCACGGCCTCGCCGGCCTTGCCCTCGTGGATCAGGCTGGCGGCCAGGTCGCGCTCGGCGTCGGTGAGCCGCAGGCGCAGGATGCGCGCCAGCAGCAGGCGGGCCTGTTCGAAGGGCCAGCTCTTGGCCTCGCGGGCTTGGTGGGAGAGACCTTGCAGTGACATGGGCGGGCGTTAGCGCCCAAACTGCCCTGCCTCAAGCTTAGTTTTCACTGGCCCTTGTCGGACAAGCGTCACAAGAACAGGCGAAACAGGGGGTTGGACCTCATACCAGGTGTGCCGATGATCTCTTTCAGAACGGGCGCAGCCCTGCTCTCGCTGACCCTCCTGCTCGCCGCCTGCGCCAAGTCTGCGGACGCGCCGCCGGCCCGGACCACCCTGACCTTTTCGATCCTCTCCACCGAGAAGGCGTCGACCGCGGCGGCGGAGTGGACCCCGGTTCTGGCCGACATGGAGAAGGCGACGGGGCTCACCATCAAGCCTTTCTTCGGCAGCAACTATTCGTCGCTGATCGAGGCCATGCGCTTCAAGCAGACAGACCTGGGCTGGTTCAGCAACCAGTCGGGACTGGAGGCGGTGCGCCGCTCGAACGGCGAGATCTTCGCCCGCACCACCAAGCCGGACGGCGGCCAGGACGGCTACCAGTCGGTGATCATCGTGGCCAAGGACGGCCCCATCACCCTGGAGGGACTGCTCAAGTGCGACAGGACCCTGAACTTCGGGATGGGGGACGTGAAGTCCACCTCCGGCACCCTGGCCCCCATGACCTATCTGTTCGCGCCCCGCGCGATCAGTCCGGAAACCTGCTTCAAGACCGTCCGCTCGGCCAATCATGAGGCCAACCTGTTCGCCGTGAGCAATGGGGTGCTGGACGCGGCCACCAACAACACCCAGTCCCTGTTACGGCTTGAACAGCAGGGCGGCGCGGCCGCAGCGACCCTGGCCAATCTCAAGGTGATCTGGACCTCGCCCACCATTCCCGAGGACCCGATGGTCTGGCGCAAGGACCTGGACCCGGCCGTGAAGGCCAAGGTCGGGCAGTTCTTCCTCACCTATGGCGTCGGGACCGGCCCTGAGGCGCAGCGCCAGAGGGACAATCTGCGGCGCATCCAGACGGGCCCCTTCAAGCGCGCCGACGCGACCCACCTGCTGCCGGTCCGCGAGATGGAGGCCACCGAGCAGCTTCTTCAGAGCAAGACCAAGGGTGATCCCGCCGCGATCGCCAAGGCCCAGGCCACGCTGGACGCGGTGCGTGCGGAGGCCAAGGCGCTGCGGCCGGCGAGCTGAGCCTAGTCCTCGCCACTCAGCATGAAGTGGCCGCGCAGGGCGGCGACCGGGGTCCCGCGCGCCTCCTGCCAGGCCTCCACCGTCACATTGGCGATGCGGCGGCCGACCTTGCGCAGGTCGGCGCGGGCATAGGTGGTGAGCGCCCGGCCGGGGCGCAGGTACTCGATGGTCACGTCGATGGTCTTGTGGACCCGGGGCGTCTGCTGGACCACGGAGAGCTGGGCCAGCGCCGTCATCTCCAGGAAGGCCCCGATCACGCCGCCATGCAGGGCCGGCAGCATGGTGTTGCCGATCAGGTGCGGCGCGAAGGGCAGGATGGCGGTCATCTCGTCCCCGGCCAGTTCGCAGCGCATGCCGAGGAAGCGGATGTAGGGCACCGAGGCCAGGAACCCCTGAAGGCGGTCGTTGGCCTCGCTCATCGCGGCGCGCTCGCGCCATGCAGGATGAAGGCGGCCTGGGCCGTGGCGATGGGGTCGGCTAGATCGACGTCCCAGGCCTCGGCCCGGACGAAGGCGATGGACCTCGTCATCTTGTAGCAGTGGGCGAGCGCGGTGATGTCGGCCCGCGGGGCGGCCGGGCGCATGTAGTCGATGCGCAGGTCCAGGGTGGCGGTGGGAAAGCGTTCGCCCTTCGACGAATTGATCGCCAGTCCGCAGCAATGGTCCAGCAGGGAGGTGACGACGCCGCTGGCGATCACGTCGGTGGCCGGATCTCCCACCAGGTCGGCGCGCCAGGGGACGAGGATCGAGCCCCGGCCACCGCCCACCGAGACCAGCCTGAAGCCGAGCGCTGCGGCCTGGGGCACGGTTTCGACCATGTGGCGGGCCTGTTCGGCGAGGGGATCGGCGGTGGGGTCCATGATTCCGGTTTGGGCCAGGCCCGCCCAGGGGTCAAGGATGACCCAAGGGAGGGACTAGCCGACCGTGAGGCCCGCCGAGAGGGCGACGATGGCGATGCTGAGGACCGGCAGGGCGGCCATCAGCAGGCTGGCGACACCGCTGACGCGGCCGAGGTTCAAAGAAGGGGTCATGGCGTTTTCTTTCGGTTGGAGCGAAGCGCTGCGAGGGGCGTTCGTCTCGAGCGGCGGTGTAGGCGGACCGTCGGCGAAAGACCCGTTAAGTCTTGGTCATGACGTTGAATTCACAATATTAATGGCCCGTAAGGTGGAGCTTTTCCGGATGTGGCGGCCGCGATGATCAAGCCTGAATCCCTGCTGCGCCCCACGCCTGCCGGCCTCTACTGCCCCCCGGGGGACTTCTATATCGACCCCACCCGGCCGGTGGACCGGGCCGTGGTCACCCATGGCCACTCCGACCATGCCCGTTCCGGCCACGGCGCGGTGATGGCCACCCCTGAGACCCTGGCCATTATGGCCGAGCGCTACGGCGCCGACTTCGCCGCCGCCACGGAGGCCGCGCCCTATGGCGTGACCGTCCGCCGCGACGAGGTGGATGTGACCCTGGTCCCCGCCGGCCACGTCCTGGGCTCGGCCCAGGCGGTGGTCCAGTGGAAGGGCCTGACCATGGTGGTGTCGGGGGACTACAAGCGTCGGCGCGACCCCACCTGCCCGCCCTTCGAGCCCGTCCCCTGCGACGTGTTCATCACCGAGGCCACCTTCGGCCTGCCGGTGTTCCGACACCCGCCGGATTCGGGCGAGATCGCCCGGCTGCTCCGCTCGGTGGCCCAATTCCCGGAGCGCTCCCACCTGGTGGGCGCCTATGCGCTCGGCAAGGCGCAGCGGGTGATCTGCCTGCTGCGGGAGGCCGGCTGGGACAAGACCATCTACGTCCACGGCGCCCTGGAGCGGCTGAACCGGCTCTATGAGGACCACGGGATCGACCTGGGCCCGCTCGCGCCCGCCACCGTGGCCACCAAGCAGGACTTCGCCGGGGCCATCGTCGTCGGCCCGCCCTCGGCCCTGCAGGACCGCTGGTCGCGCCGCTTCCCCGACCCGGTCCAGGCTTTCGCCTCGGGGTGGATGCAGGTCCGCGCCCGCGCCCGCCAGCGGGGCACCGAGCTGCCCCTGGTGATCTCCGATCATGCCGACTGGGACGAGCTCACCGCCACGGTGGACGAACTGCGCCCGGGCGAGCTGTGGATCACCCATGGGCGCGAGGAGGCCCTGGCCCGTTGGGCGCAGTTGCACGGCATCCAGGCCCGGGCGCTGGCCCTGGTGGGATATGACGATGATGAAGAGGACGGCTAACGCACCCTTGCAGGCGATCACGGACCTGTTACCGTCCGCGATCACGGGGCAGAAGGACTTTGAGCCTATGCGTGTCGTCGCCGTCCTCGCCGCCAGCCTGATCCTCAGCGCCTGTTCCCAACCCGCCGAACGATCTGAGAACCTCGCCTCCGAGGAGGCTGCGCAGATGGCCCCCGCCGCCTTGGCCGACAGCGCCGCGGCCAGCGCGCCGGCCCAAGCCAAGGGCGGTGCGGCCCCTCAGGCGCCTCTGCCGGTCAACATCCCGATGCTGGCCTACAGCTACGACTACGCCATCAGCGCCCCGCCCAAGGCGATCCGCACCCTGGTTTCCCGCCATGAAGCGGCCTGCGCCGCTGCGGGCGCGGCGGTCTGCCAGGTGGTGGGGTCGTCGGTCTCGGAGGCCGGCGAGGATCGGGTCAGCGCCAACCTCACCCTGAAGGCCGCGCCGGCCTGGCTGAAGCGGTTCCGCGAGTCCCTGGGCGCCGAAGCCAAGGCCAATGGCGGCCGGCTGGTGCGCGCGGCCGTGGAGTCCGAGGACCTCTCGCGCCAGATCGTCGACTCGGAGGCCGCGCTCCGCGCCCGCACCACCCTGCGCGACCGGCTGCAGGCCCTGCTGGCCAGCCGTCCCGGCAAGCTGTCGGACCTGCTGGAGGTGGAGCGCGAACTGGCCCGGGTGCAGGGCGAGATCGACGCCACCCAGTCGGAACTGACCATGATGCGCGGCCGCGTCGCCACCTCGGAGATCAAGCTGACCTACGAGTCCGGCGGGGTGCTGGCCCCCGAGGGCGCCTGGTCGCCGGTCAGCCGCGCCTTCGGCGACGTCGCCGACATCCTGGCGGGGACCGTGGCGGTGATGATCCGCGCCGTCGCCGTCCTGGCCCCCTGGGTCCTGGTGATCGGCGGGCTGCTGTGGGTCTTCCGCCGCCGCCTGCCGCGCTGGGGCCGCAAGCCCAGGGACCTGCCGAAGGCGGACTAAGGTTCATGCGGCTCCGGTTTCGCACCGGGGTCGCGCAACCGCCCGGGGGGACATAGACTTCTCCTCCCATGCGCGCCTTCGCCGAACTGCTGGACCGCCTGTCGCTGACGGCGTCGCGCAACGCCAAGCTGACCTTGGTGCGCGACTATCTGCGCGAGACGCCCGATCCCGACCGGGGCTGGGCGCTCGCCTCGCTGACGGGAGACCTGACCTTCGACGCCGCCAAGCCGGCCTTCATCCGCAAGGCGGTGGAGGAACGGATGGACCCGCTTCTGTTCCGCTGGTCCTACGACTATGTGGGGGATCTGGCCGAGACCGTGGCCCTGGTCTGGCCCGCACGCCCCGGCGCCAACCGCGAGCCGGAACTGTCTGAAGTCGTTGACGCCCTGCGTGGGGCGACCCGCGCCGAGGTGCAGCGTCTGATCGAGGCCTGGCTGGACGTGCTGCAGCCGACAGGCCGCTGGGCCCTCCTGAAGCTGATGACCGGGGGGCTTCGGGTCGGGGTCTCCGGCCGCCTGGCCAAGCAGGCGGCGGCGGACCTGGGCGGGGTGGCGATCAACGAGGTGGAGGAGGTCTGGCACGCCCTGCACCCGCCCTATGAGGACCTGTTCGCCTGGCTGGAGGGCCGCTCGGACCGTCCACGGCCGGATTCGCCCGGCCGCTTCCGCCCTACCATGCTGGCCCAGTCCATCGACGAGGCCGTCGACTTCGGCAAGCTCGACCCCGCCGACTATGGGGCGGAATGGAAGTGGGACGGCATCCGCGTCCAGGCGGTGAACGAGGAGGGGGTGCGGCGCCTCTACACCCGCAACGGCGACGACATCTCAAAGACCTTCCCCGACGTGCTGGAGGTTCTCGACTTCGAGGGCGCCCTGGACGGCGAGTTGCTGGTGATGGGCGACGACGGGGTGGCCAGTTTCGGGGACCTGCAGCAGCGGCTGAACCGCAAGACCGTCGATGCGAAGCTGATGGCCAGGCATCCCGCCGGCATCCGCGCCTATGATCTGCTGGCGGAGGCGGGGGAAGACACCCGCACCCTGTCCTTCCGCGAGCGGCGCGTACGGCTTGAAGCCTTTGTGGGCCGGCTGGCCACCCGGCGCATCGACCTCTCGCCGCTGCAGCCCTTCGAGACCTGGGCCGAGCTGGCGGCCCTGCGCGCCGCGCCCCCGCCAGGCGATCCGCAGATCGCCGAGGGCCTGATGCTGAAGCGCTGGGACTCGATCTACGAGGCCGGCCGGCCCAAGGGGCCCTGGTTCAAGTGGAAGCGCGATCCGCTCCTGATCGACGCGGTGCTGATGTACGCCCAGCGCGGTCACGGCAAGCGCTCCAGCTTCTATTCCGACTACACCTTCGGGGTCTGGACGGAGGTGGAGGGCAAGCGGGCCCTGACCCCGGTGGGCAAGGCCTATTTCGGCTTCACCGACGAGGAGCTGAAGCAGATCGACAAGTTCGTCCGCGACAACACCCTCGAGCGGTTCGGCCCCGTGCGCTCTGTGAAGGCCGAGCCCCACTTCGGCCTGGTGTTCGAGGTGGCCTTTGAAGGCCTGCAACGCTCCACCCGCCACAAGTCCGGCGTCGCCATGCGCTTCCCCCGCATCCACCGCATCCGCTGGGACAAACCCGCCGGCGAGGCCGACGAATTGGCCACCCTGGAGGGGATGCTGGAGAAGATGGAGGGGCGGTGACCCCTCAGCTTCCCCCATTCATGGGGGAAGTGGGCCGACAGCCATTTGGCTGGAGGGTCGATGGGGGTGCGAGTCTGCAGCCCCCAGGCGTTCCAGATACTCACCCCCATCGTCACGCGTCTCGCTGCGCGAGCCTTGTGACACTTCCCCCACATGCGTGGGGGAAGCTGGGCTACCTGACCTCGGGAGCCTTGATCCGCCGCCAGGCGAGCGCCCAGGCGATGGCGGCCTGGGCGAGGCCAGAGGCGAGGCTGGCCCACGGCGCGGTGGACATGGGCACGAACAGCGCCTGGCCGGTTCCGGGGCTGATGACCGAGCCGACGATACCGCCCACCCCGTAGAGCAGGGCGAGCGCCACCACCGCGCCGAAGTCGCCGCGCTGCGGGCGGGGCCCGAAGCGGAACAGCGCGATCACCGCCAGGTCGCGCAGGACAAAGGCCAGCAGGGCGGCGGCCTGGGCCGGGTCTGGGCCCTGGCCGAACATCGAGCCGGTCCCCGCGACCACGAGGGCTGTGACCACCAGGATCAGGGCGAGCAGGAAGGGCGCGATGGCGGCGGGAGTCAGGGGCAGGGCGCGGGCCAGGTCACCCTTCGCCGCGGAGGCCGCGAACTGTCGCAGCCGCACCCGATCGGCGGGCTCGGCGAAGGCCGCGACATAGGCTGCCAGGGCCACGGCGAGCGCGCCCACCAGCAGGGCCGCGGCCAAGCCGCCCCCGGCATAGGCGAAGCCGCTGAGGAAGACCGCCAGGAAGATCAGGAAGGCCGGCCACACCACCGGCAGGTTCTTCATCTGCAGCTCCAGCCGCATCAGCCGCCAGGCGCCGGCCAGGGCCCAGCCGGCGAAGGCCAGGGTCGCCAACGTGCGGAAGGCCAGCGCCGGGAAGACCTGGCCCCACCAGGTGATGTCGCCCCGCGCATAAAGGAAGGACGAGAAGCCCGCGAGGCCGGCGCCACGCTGGAAGCCCGACGATCCGGCCACCGCCGACAGCAGGAACAGGCCGACGATCAGGCCCCAGAACACCCCGCCGGCCCGGGCGACCCGGCCCTCGGCTCGGGCCTTGCGGACCCCGATCAAGGCTGCGGCCAGGCAGGCGGCCTGGAGGAAGAGGGCCAGCGCGATGAGGAAGGCCAGCATCCACAGCGCGCCGGGCTGGCCCTG
Organism: Pseudomonadota bacterium; assembly: GCA_040386415.1. GTDB lineage: Bacteria > Pseudomonadota > Alphaproteobacteria > Caulobacterales > Caulobacteraceae > Phenylobacterium. The sequence continues at coordinate 4,906 of JAZKFM010000156.1, read as the reverse complement.
GACCAGCATCAGGCCGGCCATCAGGGCGACGCCGGTGAGCGCGCAGATCCAGGCCAGGGACGAGGCGCCCAGCAGCTTGCCCCAGGTCATGGACCAGGGGGTGAGGGCCGAGAGTCTCTGGAAATCCCAGGTGCGGTCGGCGATTTCCCCCAGCACCGCGCCGCCGGCGGCGCGCGAGCCCCACAGCAGGCCGCAGATGACGAAGACGAAGCCACCGACGCCGGCCATGGCCGGCAGGGGTCCGTCCAGTGAGTCCCGCGCCACCAGGGCTGTGGCGCCGTAGATCAGCACCACTACGACGGCCGCCCAAGCCACGCGCCGGGGCGAGGCCTCGAGCCAGAGATTGCGCTGGAATTCCGGGTTCATCGGGCCACCTCCGCCAGATAGGCGTCTTCGAGGGTCTTTCGCGCCGCCTGGAAGGACCTGACCTTCAGCCCCGCCCCGATCAGCTTGCCCAGCAGGGCCGAGTCGTCCTCGCCCTCCGGCAGGGCCAGGGTGGCGGTGTCGCCGGTGACCTTCTCCACGGTGACGCCGAGCGCCTCCAGCCGTTCGGCCAAATCGAGCGGCGGTTGGGCGAAGGTGACCTCCACCCGCGCGCCGTCCTGGTGTCCGCCCCCGGCCGCCACCACCCCGCCGCCGGCCACGGCGCCGTCGCGGATCATCAGCATCTGGGTGGAGTAGTCCTCAAGCTCGGCCAGGATGTGGGAGGAGACCACGATGGTCATGCCGTCCTTGGCAAGCGACAGGATCAGGTCCGACAGGCTGCGCCGGGCCTCGGGATCGAGACCGGCCGCGGGTTCATCCAGCAGCAGGACGCGGGGCTGGTGAACGATGGTCTGGGCGATGGCCAGGCGCTGCTTCAGCCCCCGAGACAGTTCGCCGGCCCGCGCCTCCAGGCGGTCGGTGAGCTGCACCCGGGCGGCCGCCATCTCCACGGCGGCGGCCGTCTCGGTGACCGCCACACCCCGGGAGCGGGCCGCGTAGGTCAGGGCCTTTCGCACCGACAGTTCCTCATAGAGGCCGAAGAAGTCGGGCAGGTAGCCTATCGCCGCGTGCACACCGCGCGGGTCGGCCTCCACGTCGAGGCCGGCCACCCGGATGGTCCCCTCGGTGGGGACGTCGAGGGCCGCGATGCAGCGCATCAGGGTCGACTTGCCCGCCCCATTGGGTCCCACCAGGGCCAGCACCGCGCCGGCCTGGACCTGGAAGGACACCCCGTGCAGGGCGCGAGCCGCCGGATAGTCGTAGACCACGCCGGCGACATCGATCATGGCGCTCATGTCAGCTCCCCTTCCAGGAAGGTCTTCAGGTCGCCGCCGGTGAATTTCAGGCCCCGGACACCGGCGCGGCGACCGGCCTCCACGTCGCCGTCCTTGTCGCCCACCATCAGGGAGCGCGACAGATCGACGGGGAACTCTTCGATCGCCTGCAGCAGCATGCCGGGATTGGGCTTGCGGTTGGGCGGATCGGGGTGGCGATAGATCTCGCTCGCCGCCTCGGGATGCTGCGGGCAATAGTAGAAGGCGTCGACCCGGGCGCCGGCCTTGGCGAGGTCGGCGCTCATCTGGACGTGCAGCTTCTGGACGTCGGCCTCGGTGTAGTAACCCCGGCCCACCCCCGACTGGTTGGTCACCACGAACACCCACCAGCCCGCGGCGTTGAAGGCGGCGATGGCCTCCCGGGCGCCCGGAATCCAGACGAAGTCCTCCCAGCGATAGACATAGCCGGGGTCTTCGTTGAGCACCCCGTCGCGATCGAGGAACAGGGCGGGGCGGGGGGTCTGGTGGGGCGCGCTCACCGTGGCACTCTAACGCCAAGCCCGCGCGGCGTCGCGGGGGTCTGGACTTAAGCTTTCGTAACGCGCCATTTCGCCGACACACCGCCCCGGCTATGGTCGGCGGTCCCTTCCTGTTTTCGAGGTCGCCTTGGCCGATTCAGCCGCCGCTCCCGTGCTTTCCATCAAGGACCTCAAGGTCGATTTCGCCACCCATGACGGGGTGGTCGCCGCCGTGCGCGGCGTGTCCCTGGACGTGGCCCGCGGCGAGACCCTGGGCGTGGTCGGCGAGAGCGGCTCGGGCAAGAGCCAGACCTTCATGGCGCTGATGGGCCTGCTGGCCCGCAACGGCAAGGCCGCCGGCTCGGCCAAGTTCCTCGGGACCGAACTGCTGAACACCAAGCCCGCGGCGCTCAACAAGATCCGCGGCTCGAAGATGACCATGATCTTCCAGGATCCGCTCACCGCGCTCACCCCCCACGTCCGCATCGGCGAGCAGATCGCCGAACCCCTGCGTCTGCACCTGGGCATGTCCGGCGAGGCGGCCACCAGGCACGCCAAGGACTGGCTGGAGCGGGTCCGCATCCCCGACGCCGAGCGCCGCCTGCGCCAGTACCCGCACGAGCTCTCCGGCGGCATGCGCCAGCGGGTGATGATCGCCGCGGCCATGGCCGGCTCGCCCGCCCTGCTGATCGCCGACGAGCCCACCACCGCCCTCGATGTCACCGTCCAGGCCGAGATCCTCGACCTGATGGCCGAGCTGAAGCGCGAAACCGGTACGGCCATGGTGCTGATCACCCACGACATGGGGGTCATCGCCCGCCTCGCCGACCGGGTCTGCGTGATGAAGGACGGCGCCTATGTCGAGGAGGGCGGGGCCGAGGCCATCTTCGCCGCGCCGAAGAACCCCTATACCCGAGCCCTGCTGGACGCGATCCCGCGCCTGGACCGCTCCGACCGTGGCGGCCGTCCGACCCTGAGCCCCGTCGCCGCCGACGCCCCCGTCGTGGTGGAGGGCCGCGACATCAAGGTCTGGTTCCCGATGCACGAGGGGCTGTTCGGCGCCAAGCGCAACCTGCGCGCGGTGGACGGCGTCTCCTTCCAGGTTCGCCAGGGCGAGACCCTCGGCGTGGTGGGCGAAAGCGGCTGCGGCAAGTCCACCCTGGCGCGGGCTGTCATCAACCTGATCCCGGCCACCGGCGGGGCGGTCACCCTGCTGGGCCGCGACATCACCGGCGCGGACAAGGAAACCATGCGGGCCGCCCGGCGCGACCTGCAGATCGTCTTCCAGGACCCCCTGGCCAGCCTCGACCCCCGGGTGACCATCGGCGACTCCATCGCCGAGCCCCTGCAGGTGTTCAAGCCGCAGCTGAAGCGCGCCGAGCGCGACGCCGAGGTGGCCGCCATGATGGCCAAGGTCGGTCTGCTGCCGGCCCTGATCAACCGCTATCCGCACGAACTGTCCGGCGGCCAGAACCAGAGGGTCGGCATCGCGCGCGCCATGATCCTGAAGCCGAAACTGGTGATCTGCGACGAGGCGGTCTCGGCCCTCGACGTCTCGATCCGCGCCCAGATCATCGACCTGCTGATAGAGCTGCAGAAGGAGATGGGCCTGGCGATGATCTTCATCAGCCACGACCTGGCGGTGGTGCGCGAGATCAGCCACCGGGTGATGGTGCTCTATCTGGGCCGGGTGATGGAACAGGCCGAGCGCGAGCAGCTCTACGCCAATCCCCACCACCCCTACACCAAGGCCCTGCTGTCGGCGGCCCCGATCCCCGATCCGGTCCGGGAACGCTCCCGCAAGCGTCTGAAGCTGTCGGGGGAGCCGCCGAGCCCCATGGACCCGCGCAGCGCCCTGCGCTTCCTGCCCTCGCGCCTGTCGGCCGACCCTCTGGGGCAGGTCTATGTGCCCGCGTTGAAGGAGGTGGCGCCTGGCCACCTGGTTTCCGAATTCGACCCGCCGTCCGAAGCGGCCTAAGCGCGAAACCATGACCTCGAAGATCACGCCCATCCTGATGTCCGGCGGGGCCGGGACGCGCCTGTGGCCCCTGTCGCGCCAGGCCAAGCCCAAGCAGTTCCACCGCCTGGGCGGCGCGGAGACCCTGATCCAGGCCACCGCCCTGCGGGTGACCGGGCCGATGTTCAACCCGCCCATCGTGGTCTGCGCCGCGGCCCATATCGACCTGACGCGGAGCCAGCTCGCCGAGGTGGGGATCACGGCCCAGGCGCTGATCGCCGAGCCCGCGCCCCGCAACACCGCCGCGGCCTCGGTGGCCGCCGCCGCCGTGGCCGCCGAGATCGATCCGGATGGAGTCTTCATCCTGCTGCACGCCGACAACCTGGTGTCCGACGTGCCGGCCCTGCACGCCGCCATCGAGGCGGGACGGGCCGCGGCCCAGGCCGGCGAGGTGGTGATCTTCAGTCTCAAGCCCACCGGCCCGGAAACCATCTACGGCTATATCCGCGCTGGAGGCCCCGCGGGCCTGGTGCGCAAGGTCGCCCAGTTCGTCGAGAAGCCGGACCTGGAGACCGCCAAGGTCTTCGTCGCCGATCCGGACTACGGCTGGAACGCCGGCATGTTCATGTTCAGCCCGCGCGCCTTCCTGGACGAATGCCGCCGCCTGGCGCCGGCCATCTGCGCCGCCGCCGAGGCGGGCGTGGCCAAGGCTGAGCGACGGGGCGACGTGATCGCGCTGTCGCCAGAGTTCCTCACCGCGCCCTCGGAAGCCATCGACACCGCCATCATGGAGAAGACCGACCGCGCCAGCGTGGTGGGCGCCGACATCGGCTGGAGCGACGTAGGCAACTGGAACGCGCTTTGGGAAGGCTCGGTGCGCGACAGCGACGGCAACGCCCTGGACGGCGACGCCATCGCCGTGGGCTCGCGGGGCAATATCGCCCGCACCGACGGCCACACGGTGGTCCTGGCGGGCGTCGAGGACCTGGTGGTGGTGGTGGAGAACGGGGTCGTGCTGGTGACCCGCCGCGAGTCCACCGCCTCGGTCAAGGCCGCGGTGGAGGCTCTGAAGGCCCAGGGGCGCGGCGCGCTGCTATAATCTGAGGTTGCGCGGCGGGCCCCGCAGAAGTTGCATCCCGGCGATTCCGGCAACTTCGCGGAAAGACTTCGTG
>JAZKFM010000155.1:0-5322 GCA_040386415.1 Pseudomonadota bacterium | reverse complement strand
AGATCGCCAACGACATCCGCTTCCTGGGCTCCGGCCCCCGCTCGGGCCTGGGCGAGCTCTCCCTGCCGGAGAACGAGCCGGGCTCCTCGATCATGCCGGGCAAGGTCAATCCGACCCAGTGCGAGGCCCTGACCATGGTCTGCACCCAGGTGTTCGGCAACAACGCCGCCATGACCTTCGCCGGCGCCTCGGGGCACTTCGAGCTGAACGTCTTCAACCCCGTCATGGCCTACAACTTCCTGCAGTCCTGCCGCCTGCTGGCCGACGCCTCCATCAGCTTCACCGACAACTGCGTGGTGGGGATCGAGGCGCGCGAGGACAACATCAAGGCCGCGCTGGACCGCTCCCTGATGCTGGTCACCGCCCTCGCCCCCAAGATCGGCTATGACGCGGCGGCCAAGATCGCCAAGACCGCCCACAAGAACGGCACCACCCTGCGCGAGGAAGCCGTCGGCGGCGGCTACGTCACCGACGCGGAGTTCGACGAGGTCGTGCGGCCGGAAAACATGATCCACCCGGGGTGATTGGCGCTTAACGCAATCGGCGTTAGGCTCGCCCCATGGGCAAGATCGAACTCAAGATCGAGATCGACGCCGACCTGCTCGCAAAAGGGCAGGCCGCCGGTCTCGACATGGCGCGCACGCTGGAGAACGGTATCCGGCAGGCGACCAGCAACGGCAACGGCGATGCTCGTGCTCAAAAGTGGGCTGAAGAAAACGCCGAAGCGATCGCCGACTACAACCGGCGAATCCGTGAGCGCGGCGTGATCGGCGACGAATTCCGGAAGTGGTGATTGCGCCAGTTCGATGTGATTGAGAACCCATCCTCGCGAAGTCGCGCCTATGCGCCCTACCTCGTGGTCCTGCAATCTCATCATCTCGCCCCGCTAGACAGTATTGTCCTCGCCCCCGTAATCCGCGACGCCGCGCGGCCGTTGACGCCTTTGGACGTCAGCGTCGATATCGCGGGAGAGCGATTGCTCGTCGCGTTGTCGGAACTTGCGAGTGTGAGTCGGCACAGCCTTGGAAAGGCGTTGGCGAGCTTGGAGGATCAGGAATACGACCTCCATCGCGCCCTGGACCGCCTGTTCACCGGCTTCTGACCCTACTCCGCCGCGTAGACCAGCGGGTGCGCGTGGGCCCAGAGGTGGGCGCGGTAGGTTTCGAAGCACTGCTCGCCGCAGATCAGGCGCATGACCGCCCCCTCGGCGATGTGGCGGGCGCACTCCGGCGTCTCGGTCACCAGCGGGATCAGGGCCTCCGCGTTCCAGGCCTTGGAGTGCTCGACGTCCAGGTGGGCGTGCAGGGCGAAGTACTTGCGGCCCTCGGGGCTGACCCCCAGGCGCTTCAGGCCGGCGTCTACCGCGCCCACGCGGGTCGGGGCGGTCAGCTCCACGACACCCAGCGCGCCGATCGACTGGTAGGTGTATCGTCGGGTTGTCGCGAAGGCCGTCATCACATTGGCCAGGCACAGGGACTGCCACAGGGTGGAGTCGATGGTCGGGTGCAGGTCCAGGCCCTTGGTGGTGCGCTCCAGCATCGGGCTGTGCATGCCGGCCTCATTGCCGCGGCCCATCTCGTCCCAATAGTTGCGGGCCAGTTCCAGCTTGGCGCGGGCCGGCAGCTTCACCTGGGTCAGGGCCACCAGGTCGTCGAAGCCCGCCTCGCCGGCGGCCTCCTGGGTCAGGAACCAGCGCATGTCGTGAATGCTGGCATCGTTTTCCAGCCAGGCGAACAGTGGGTCCCATTGGCCGGGGCCTGACGTCTTGAGCTCTTCGAACCAGGCGATGAAGCCGTCGGGATCGGTGGGGACAGCCGCCACCATCGGCGCGATATGTTCGCGGAAGGCCTCGATGAACGAGCCTTCGAAATGCTTCATCCGAGCCTCTTCGGCCACTTCGGCGCGCCAGTCGTCAGACGGCGTCCCCACCGCCATCCGGCGATGGTTCCAGTGGGCCAAGCCCTTGTGCAGGGCCTCGGCGTCCGGAAACTGCGGGTTGAAGGCGCCGAGGCGCGACAGTCGTTCACCACCAAACACGAAACACTCTCCTTCTTGGCCAGTAGGAGCGTCCGAAAGGCGGGCAGGTTCCTATGCCGAGAGCCCGACAAAGCAACATACCACCGTTAGGTGGACTCGTCAGCGCAGGCGGCTGACCGCGAAGTCGGCGAGGTCTTCCAGCGCCGGCCGCCAACTGTTGCTGGCCGGGAATTCCGCCAGTTCGCCCTTGGCCTTGCCGGCATAGTCGGCGGCCAGGTCGAGGGTGGCGTCCAGGGCGCCGACCCCGGTGATCAGGTCCCTAGCCCGCTCGAAATCGCCGTCGGCCTGTTCCAGCCGCGCCACCGCGCGGTCCCAGAACGCCTTCTCGGCCGCGCCCGTGCGGGCGATGGCCAGCAACAGGGGCAGGGTCGCCTTGCCCTCGCGGAAGTCGTCGCCGGGATTCTTGCCCAGGTCCTTGCTGACGCCGCTGTAGTCCAGGCTGTCGTCCACCAGCTGGAAGGCGACCCCCAGGTCCTGGCCGTACTTGCGCAGGGCCAGGCATTGTTCGGGACCGGCGCCGGCCGACACCGCGCCGGCCTCGGCGGCGGCGGCGAACAGCTCGGCGGTCTTGGCCTTGATGATCTCCAGGTACATGTCCTGGTGCAGGTTCAGGTCGTGGGCGCGGGTCAGCTGCAGCACCTCGCCCTCGGCGATCACCCGGCTGGCGCGCGCCAGGATCTCCAGCGCCTGCATGGAGCCGGCCTCGACCATCAGTTCGAAGGCGCGGGCGAACAGGAAGTCCCCCACCAGCACGCTGGCCGGCGCGCCCCAGATCAGGTGGGCGGCGACCTTGCCCCGGCGCAGCTCCGAGGAATCCACCACGTCGTCGTGCAGCAGGGTGGCGGTGTGAATGAACTCCACCGCCGCCGCCAGCTTCAGGCAGGAATCGTCCTGGGCGCCCGACAGGCGCGCCGCGGCGATGGTCAGCAGGGGTCGCAGGCGCTTGGCCGAGCCGCCGATCAGGTGTTCGGCCAGGGCCGGGATCACCGCCACCGGGCTCTGCATCCGATCGCGGATCAGGGCGTCGACGCCAGCCATATCGGGCTGCGCGAGTTCCATAAGGCCGTCGATGGAGGCGGGCTTTCGGGTGACCGGGGCGCTGACTGCGGCCACGAGGACTCCTGGTCTAGGCGACGACGATACGGGGGGACCGCCGTTTGCGGGGACAATGGTGACGCGATAAGGCACGGTCAAGGAGAGCACAACGCCCCACCGTGCCGATATGGCGATTACGAGTCAGCAAGCCGACATGGACGCAACACCCGAGGACCGGCTGCTGGACGGTCGCGTGCGCCTGCGCCAGGCGCCGGAAGGCTACCGCGCGGGGATGGATGCGGCCCTGCTGGCGGCCGCCTGCGACGCGCCGGATGGCGCCCGGGTGCTGGAGGCCGGCTGCGGGGTCGGCGGCGCCCTGCTGGCCGCGGCGGCCCGGCGGCCGGGGGCGATCTTTGTCGGCATGGAGCGGGATCTCGCCGCCGTGGCCCTGGCGCGTGAGAACGTCACTCTGAACGCTATGGATGGGCGCGTCATGATTTGGGAAGGCGACATCGCCAAGACGTTCAAGGCGCTCGGCTCCCCAACCTTCGATGCGGTGATGGCCAACCCGCCGTTCTTCGACGACCCCAAGGCCCTGCGCGCGCCGGCGCCCGCCAAGCAGGGCGCCTGGATGGCCGATGGCGGCCTCGAGGCCTGGACGAGCTTCCTGCTGAAGGCGGTGCGCGAGGGTGGGAGCATCATCCTGATCCACCGCGCCGATCGCCTGGCCGACATCCTGGCCCTGCTGGCGCCCAAGGCGGGATCCTTCCAGATCCGCCCGGTCCACCCTCACGCAGATGCGCCCGCCAAGCGGGTGCTGGTCCGCGCACTGAAGACCGGCAAGGCGCCCCTGCAGCTCCTGCCGCCCCTGGTCCTGCACCCGCGCCAGGGCGCCAAGCACACGGCCGAGGCCGAGGCCATCCTGCGGGGTGAGGCCGGGCTCGAGTGGCTGTGAAGCCCTAGCCCCCTCCTTCACGCGCATGTCTGCGCGCGCCACCTCCCCCGAACCGGCCTGCGGCCTGGGGGAGGAATTGAGGCGCCTTAGTTCCTCCCCCAGCGCGAAGCGCGGTTCGGGGGAGGTGGATCGGCGAAGCCGAGACGGAGGGGGATAGGCCCTCTCAATCGAAGATATCGAACAGATCGAACTTCTTCTTGCGCCGGTAGGCGGGATGACGGTCCTCATCGTCGTCATAGTCGCGACGGAGCCGCTCGGGTGCGCGCCAGATGCGCGGGGCGGGGCTGTCCTGGGCCGGGGCGTCGCCACGCCCGGCGGCGATCAGCTTTTCAAGCTCACCTCGGTCCAGCCACACGCCGCGGCAGGCGGCGCACATGTCGAACTCCACGGCCTGCCGGCTCACGGCCGACATCGACGTGTTGCAGTTGGGACAAAGCAGCAGAGGCATCGGATGGGGCGCTCCATGACATCCGTTCCAGGGGATGGGTGCGCCCGACAACCGGGACCGAGGACTGGGGGGCCAAACCTTCAAGGACCCAGCATCGAGCGCACCCGATGCAGTCCGACATCGCGATCCGCTCGGGGAGGAGAGCTATGGATCGCCAGAGGGGCCCGGCCTGCGATCCCTGAGCTAGGTAGCCCGCTCGCCTTTGGGAAGGGTGGGCCCCGTCTTTTTTTGATCGCCCCCTGGCGGGCGGCGGCGGGCGGCGGATAACCTCCTGCGAGGGAAACTCGTAGACGGAGCGTGCGTGACCGGACCTTGGCAGCCTGACGAGAACGAGCCGGCCCCGCGCAGCGTGACCCCGGTGCGTCTGCTGATCTGGCTCGCCAGCCTGGCCGCGGTCATGCTCGGGGTGTGGGCCCTTCTTCAGGCCTTTCCGGGCGTCATCAGCTCGCCGGCGGACTGGGCCTGGGTGGGCTGGGGCGTCTTCATGATGGCCCTGTTCTCCTCCGCCATGCTGGATGTCGGCCAGATCCGCTGGGCCGAAAAGGCGCGCCATGCGGCGATCTGGGCCGGCATTGTCGCGGTGCTGATCCTGGCGGTCAGCTACCGCGCCGAGCTGGCCGGAGTGGCCCAGAGGGTGCGCATGACCCTGTCGCCCTCCTATCCCGTCGCCACCGGGCCGCGCGAGTTGGTGGTCAGCGCCGGCGACGGCGGTCACTTCCTGGTCATGGGCGAGGTCAACGGCCAGCGGGTCCGCTTCCTGGTGGACACCGGGGCCAGCGAGACGGTGCTGAGCCCCGCCGACGCCGCCCGCGTGGGGATCGATCTCGCCGCCCTGAAGTTCGACCGG
>JAZKFM010000154.1:341-2023 GCA_040386415.1 Pseudomonadota bacterium | reverse complement strand
CAGGCTGATCAAGTACGGCGACGCCGACATCATGATCGCCGGTGGAGCCGAGGCGGCCATCTGCCCGGTGGGCATGGCCGGCTTCATCGCCGCGCGCGCCATGTCGACCAACTTCAACGACGACCCCACCAAGGCCAGCCGTCCCTATGACAAGGATCGCGACGGCTTCGTGATGGGCGAGGGCGCCGGCATCGTGGTGCTGGAAGAGTACGAGCACGCCAAGGCGCGCGGCGCGAAGATCTACGCCGAGGTCGTGGGCTACGGCCTGGCCGGCGACGCCTACCACATCACCTCCCCGGCCGAGGATGGCGACGGCGGCTTCCGCGCCATGCAGATGGCCCTGAAGGACGCCGGCATCCCGCCGTCCGAGATCGACTACGTCAACGCCCACGGCACCTCGACCCCCATGGGCGACGAGATCGAACTGGGCGCCGTCACCCGGCTGATGGGCGACCACGCCAAGGACATCTCCATGTCCTCCACCAAGTCGGCCACCGGCCACCTGCTGGGCGCGGCAGGCGCCATCGAGGCGGCCTTCGCCTGCCTGGCCATCCGTGATCAGATCGCGCCGCCGACCCTGAACCTGGACAATCCCTCGGTGGAGACGGTCATCGACCTGATCCCGCACAAGGCGAAACCGATGGCGATCGAGTACGCTCTGTCCAACAGCTTCGGCTTCGGCGGAACCAACGCGTCGGTCGTGTTCAAGAAGGTCACGTGAGCAAGAGGCCCCGAGCGAAGGCCGGCGGCCTCTCCCCCATGCGCAGGCTGATGATCATGCTGCTGAGCGCCGTGGCCACCCTGGCCGTGGCCGGCATGCTGGTGGCGGTGTGGGTGGCCTGGTCCTTCCAGGGTCCCGGCCCCGAGGCCAGGAGCGGCGACATGACCACGGTCATGCTGCGCCAAGGCTCGAGCCTGCCCGAGATCGCCTCGACCCTGTCGCACGAGGGGGTGATCCGCTCGGCCCCGATCTTCGTGGCCGCCGCCCAGGTGACGGGCGCGGCGCGCAGGCTGAAGGCCGGCGAGTACGAGATCGCCAGCCGCGCCTCCATGGCCAGCATCCTGGCCGACATCCGCGACGGCAAGATCGTCCGCCACCAGATCACCATCCCCGAGGGCCGCACCAGCGAGATGGTGGTGGAGGCCCTGGCCGCCAAGAGCGACCTGACCGGGGTGGCGGCCGCCCCGCCAGAGGGCTCGATCCTGCCCGAGACCTACCAGTACGAGCGCGGCGAGGACCGCTCGGCCGTGCTGCGGCGGATGATGGACGCCCGCGACCAGCTGATCGCCTCGCTGTGGGACAAGCGCCAGCCGGGCCTGCCCTTCAGCACCCCGGAGGAAGCCATCACGCTGGCCTCCATCGTGGAGAAGGAGACTGGCCAGGCCAGCGAACGGCCCCGGGTGGCGGCGGTGTTCATCAACCGCCTGCGCCAGGGCATGCGCCTGCAGAGCGACCCGACCATCATCTACGGCATCACCCAGGGCCGGCCGCTGGGGCGCGGCATCCGCGCCTCGGAGCTGGCGGCGGAGACGCCCTACAACACCTACGCCAACGCCGGCTTACCGCCGGGGCCAATCGCCAACCCGAGTCTCGATTCTATCGAGGCCGTGGCCCACCCCGAACAAACCGACTACCTGTACTATCGCGCGCTGTGCGACGGCAGCGGGCGGCACGCCTTCGC
>JAZKFM010000154.1:0-331 GCA_040386415.1 Pseudomonadota bacterium | reverse complement strand
CTACGGCCTGCCGCCGACGCCGATCGCCAATCCCGGCCGCGCGGCCATCGCCGCCGTGCTGGACCCGCCCAAGACCACCGAGCTCTATTTCGTGGCCGACGGCACGGGGGGACACGTCTTCGCCTCGACGCTCGCCGAGCACAACGCCAATGTCGCCAAGTGGCGCGCCATCGAGCGCACCCGCGGGGCGGCGCCGGCGGCGGCGGCGCCCGAGCCCGGCCTGGCGGGCGGCGCTCCGGTGGACGCGCCGGCCGTGACGGTGGAGCCGTGAGTCAGGGTCCTTCTCCCCTTGCGGGAGAAGGTGGCCCTGCGGAGCAGGGTCGGATGAGGG
>JAZKFM010000153.1:0-2881 GCA_040386415.1 Pseudomonadota bacterium | reverse complement strand
GCACATCCCGGCCCGCCATCTGCAGCTGGAACAGCGTGCCGCGCTGCCCGATCCGCAGCATGTGGGTGGCGGGTTGCATAGCCTCTCCCTGACGAAGGCGCGGAGGTATCAGCCAGGGTACGGCCACGCAAGGACGCTGCCCTCGCCGGCCGGCGTCGCCCACGTCCCCGCTTTTGGCCGGGACGTCGCTTTGCAACGCCGAAGCCTTCCATGCTAGCCGGGCGCGTGGCCACACCCGTTCGCAGCACCGTTCCCGATCGAGCCGCCTACGCCGATCCGCGTTCCGTCTCCCTCGAGGGCGCCGGCGTCTGGCTCGTCGTGCCCTGCTACCGGGTCAAGGGCCAGATCCTGCGGGTGATCGGCAAGACGCCGGCCTGGTTCGAAGGCATCGTCTGCGTCGACGACGCGTGTCCGGAGGGCTCCGGCGACTTCATCGAGGCCAACAACACCGACCCGCGGGTGATCGTCGTCCGGCTGGCCAGGAATCAGGGCGTCGGCGGCGCCACCATGGCCGGCTACGGCGAGGCGGCGCGGCGGGGGGCCCGGGTGCTGGTGAAGGTGGACGGCGACGACCAGATGGACTTGGCGTATGCGGGCCAGCTCGTCGCGCCCATCCTCCTGGGCGAGGCCGACTACGCCAAGGGCAACCGCTTCACCTCGATCAGCCACCTGACCACCATGCCCACGGTGCGGGTGCTGGGGAACGCGATGCTGAGCTTCGCGGCCAAGCTGTCGACCGGATACTGGAACATCTTCGACCCGACCAACGGCTACACGGCCCTGGAAGCCAGCGTGGCGAAGCTGGTGATGGAGAAACGGATTTCGCGCCGCTTCTTCTTCGAGACCGACCTGCTCTATCACCTGGGCACCCTGCGCGCGGTGGTGCGCGACGTGCCGATGCCGGCCCGCTATGCCGACGAGGTCTCCAACATCCGCATCGGCGCCATCATGGGCCCCTTCGCCCTGAAGCACGTCCGCAACTTCGCCCAGCGGGTGGTGGGGCAGTATTTCGTGCGCGATTTCAACGCCGCCAGCCTGGAACTGGTGTTCGGCCTGTTCTTCCTGCTGGTCGGCGTAGGCTATGCCATGAGCTACCTCGTCAACCGGATCCCGGGTCAGGCGGCGTCGGCCGGTGTGGTCATGCTTGCCGCGCTTCCAGTGATCCTGGGCGCCCAGTTCCTGATGCAGGCCGTGAACTTCGACGTGCTGAACGCGCCTAGCCGCCCCATCCATCCCTACCTACGGACGCTTGAGCACATGGCCGGATCCGCCGAGCTTGACCCCGACGGGGCAGGCGGCTCTATCCCGCATTCCTGAGTGGCCCCCCTTCCCGAGTTGTAAAAGGTCGCGAATGTTCTTCTCCAACACCGTCAAGGCGCGCCGGGCGGCCCTCCAGACCCAGTTCGACGTGCGGCGGGAATTCGAGACCTACGAGGAGAGCTGCGTGCCCTCCTACGTCCACCCCTTCCTGCCCGCGGCCTGGGTGGCGTGGCGCAGGCCGATCGCCGCGGCGAAGCTCTACGACAGCCTGGCGCCCGACGGTCCGATCCTCGACTTCGGCTCGGCGACGGGCGAGGTCCGCTTCCTGATGCGCAAGGCCCGCGGGCCCTATCATTTCGTGGAACAGACCGACGTGCTGGCCGCAGCCCTCGTGCGCGAGAGCCCGGACGCCACGCGCGAATATTCCGGCGCTTTGGGCGAGAACCGCTTCGCCGCGGTTTTCGCCCTCGACAGTCTGGAGCACAACGAGCTCGAGGAGCTGGATCCCCTGCTGGAGCAGCTGGCCCGGTCCATGCGGCCGGACGGCGTGTTCATCCTCTCAGGGCCCACCGAGAACGCGCTCTACAAGTTCGGCCGCAAGCTGGCGGGGTTCGAGGGCCACTATCACCACATGACCATCCACGACATCGAGCGCGTGGTGGCCAACCGGTTCCGCAAGGTGGGCGCCCGCATGGAGCCCGCGGCGCTGGCGCCGCTGTTCTCGATCACCGCCTGGAAGGTGAAGTGATCAAGCCCGCGGGTCCGCTCTGGGGACTGATCGTCCCCCTGGCCTGCGTCCTTGTGATCTCCGTCGGCCAGATCCTCTTCAAGTTGGCCTCCGCGCACCTGGATTTCCGCCGCCCGTTCGCCGATCCCAAGGGCCTTGCGATCCTGGCCGTGGCGCTGGCGCTGTACGGCTCAGCGACCCTGCTCTGGGTGGCGGCTCTGCGACACGCGCCGCTCAGCCGGCTCTATCCGGTGATGGCGCTCAGCTTCGTCCTGGTGCCGCTGGCCGGCCTTTTCCTGCTCCGTGAGCCGATCTCGGCGCAATACTGGCTGGGCGCCGCCCTGATCGTCGCCGGCCTGGCGGTGATCGGCCGCTCATACGCCGTCTGACAGAACCCCGGGGGAGACGACCATTCCGACCCGCCGCCGCCTCGCCCTCGGCCCGCAATTGGCCTGGCTGTCGATCCTGGCCCTTACCGCGATAGGGGTGCTGATCCTCAATGCGCCGGGTCACCTGTCGGTCGATTCGGTGATCTCGCTGGCCGAGGGCCGATCCGGCTACCGGATCACCTGGGGGCCGCCGATGTACAGCGCGATCCTGGGCTGGTTCGACGCCATTAGGCCGGGCACGACCCTCTATCTCGCCGCCAGCCTGGGCCTGCTGCTGGGCGCCTGGGCGGTCCTGCCGACCCTCAGGCCGCGTCTGTTCTGGACCGGCCCGCTGCTGCTGATGCTGGCGGTCGTCCTGCCACAGGTGATGGTCTACCAGGGCATCGTCTGGAAGGACGTGCTGTTCGCCAACCTCACCGTCGGGGCTTTCGTGGCCCTGGCGGTGGCGGGTCGGATGTGGAGCTCTGCGCCAGGCCGCGCCCTGGCCTTCGTCGTGGCCTGCATC
>JAZKFM010000152.1:0-4092 GCA_040386415.1 Pseudomonadota bacterium | reverse complement strand
AGGCCTGCATATAGTCGGCGAAGGTGGGATCGGTCAGCATCGGGACATGGCCGAACACGTCGTGGAAGATGTCCGGCTCCTGCAGATAGTCCAGCTGCTCGGGCTTGCGGATGAACTGGCCCGCCGGGAAGCGCCGATTGGCCAGGTGCTCGAAGAACACCTCGTCGGGGACCAGGCCCGGAACCGCCACCACGCTCCAGCCGGTCAGCCGGCCCAGTTCCTCATTGATCCGCGCGAAGTCGGGAATGCCGCCGCGATGCAGGTCGAGCGCGTCCAGCCCGTGCAGGAAGGCGTCGCAGGCCCGCCCCGGCAACAGCCTGGACTGGCGCTCATAGAGGGTCATCCAGACCTGATGCTCGGCCGGCGTATAGGCCGCCCAGTCCTGGTCAATGGTCCAGTCGGGCCGCGCGCCCGCAGGCGGGGTCGATGCAAAGCCGTCAGCGCTCATGGCGGCAGAATGAGGCCAATCGACCGGAAGTTCCGTTCGAACTGCGCCGCTATTCAGGGGTCGCCCGCGAAAACCTTGCGTCGGCGGGCGCGAAAGCGCTCGGCCATGCCCTAGTGGCTGATGCGCGGCCGCAGGGTGTAGTGGCCTTCGTTGAAGCTCTCGAAGATCAACGGCGCCTGCGGATGGCCCACCGGTTCGCCGCTCTCGTCGGGCAGCAGGTTCTGCTCGGAGACATAGGCGACATAGGAGTTGTCATCGTTCTCGGCCAGCAGGTGGTAGAACGGCTGGTCCTTGCGCGGCCGGATATGCTCCGGGATCGACTGCCACCACTCCTCGGTGTTGGCGAAGGTGGGATCGACGTCGAAGATCACGCCGCGGAACGCGAACACGCGGTGCTTCACCACGTCGCCGATGGCGAACTTGGCCAGCCGGATATCCGCGATCGCCGCGGGGTTGGGCAGGTGGCCAGCGTTTGGCTTTTCGAGTCGAGCGTCCATGAACAGAATCTACACCGTCGTACCTAACTGGGAGGTGAACGTAGCGCTCACGCGTCCGTGTTCAAGAGCGCGCCTTCCGGCAGGCGAATGGTCTTGCTACAGTCGCCCTGAAACGAGGCGCCCGTACCGGTGTCTGCGAGGACTTAAGGTTGGTCCATGTCTGAGGCGCGCAGAAACACGCAACGCGTGTTTCCCCCTCTTGGTTTACGCGCTTTCCGGGCGCCTGAATGAGCGATCAGGCTGGAAGCGCGTCTGCGCCCGGCGCCAGTAAGAATGGCCGGGAGAGGTCCGGGAACGATGCGCCGTGTTATGGCGCCCTCGACCTCGGAACCAACAACTGCCGGCTTCTGATCGCCACGCCGTCCGGCAAGAGTTTCCGGGTGGTGGAGGCCTATTCGCGCATCGTGCGCCTGGGGGAGGGGCTCACCCAGAGCGGCCGCCTCTCGGAGGCCGCCATGGAGCGCGCCATGGCCGCCCTGAAGGTGAGCGCCGAGAAGGTTCGTCGCCGCAGGGTCGTCAAGCTCAAGGCCATCGCCACTCAAGCCTGTCGCATGGCTGAGAACGGCCAGGAATTCATCGACCGGGTCTTCGAGGAGACCGGCCTGCGGCTGCAGATCATCGCGCCCCGCGAAGAGGCGCAGCTCTCCGTCGCCGGTTGCCTGAACCTGCTGGACACCACCGCTGACGCCGCCCTGGTGGTGGACGTGGGCGGCGGCTCCACCGAACTCTCCTGGGTGGATCTCAAGGGCGAGGGCCTGGGCGGCGAGCTCAGCACCTTCGTGGCCTCGAAACTGCCCATCAAGGCCTGGCTCTCCATCCCCATCGGGGTCGTCACCCTGGCCGAACAGTTCCCGGAGGGCGAGACCGCCACGGAGGCCTGGTTCCGCGCGATGGTCGACCGGGTGAAGCTCGACCTGGCCGCCTTCCGCCACGCCGACCCCCTGCGGCCGATCTTCGATGAGGACCGCGCCCACCTGATCGGCACCTCGGGCGCCATCACCAGCCTGGCCGGCATGCACCTGCGCCTGCCGCGCTATGACCGTTCCCGCGTCGACGGCATCTGGATGACCCGCGACGAGTGCGAGGGCGCCGCCAGCCTGCTGCTGAACCTCACCGCCCAGCAGCGCGCCGACCAGCCCTGCATCGGCCCCGACCGATCCGACCTGGTCCTGGCCGGCGCCGCCATCCTGCAGGCCGTGCAGGAACTCTGGCCCTGCACCCGGGTCCGCGTCGCTGACCGTGGCCTGCGCGAGGGCATCCTGATGTCCCTGATGTCCGAGAGCGGCGGCGGCAAGCGCCGCAAACGCCGCCGCGGCCGTCGCGGCAAACCCCTGCCCCAGGCCGCCGAATGACCGATGAACTCCCCCCGGCCCGCAAGCGCATGGTCAAGCCGCCCATGGGCGGCACCGAGGAAGGCCGCGGCAAGCCCGCGCGCCTGAAGACCGCCAAGATGCGGACCCCGTCGTCCCAGGCCTGGCTGTCGCGCCAAGTCAACGACCCCTTCGCCGCCAAGGCCAGGGCCCACGGCTATCGCAGCCGCGCGGCCTACAAGCTGACCGAGATCGACGACCGCCTGCACGTGCTGAAGGCCGGCGCCCGCGTCATTGACCTGGGGGCTGCGCCCGGCGGCTGGATCCAGGTCGCCGTCGAGCGCGGCGTCACCGAGATCGTCGGCGTCGACCTGCTGCCGGTCGATCCGATTTCGCCGGCCCAGATCATCGAGATGGACTTCACCGACCCCGCCTGCGGCCCCCTGCTGATCGAGATGCTGGGAGGACCGCCGGACGTGGTGCTGTCGGACATGGCCCCCAACACCGTCGGCCACCGCAAGACCGACCACCTGCGGATCATGGGCCTGATCGAGATCGGCGTGGACTTCGCCATCAGCGTGCTCAAGCCCGGCGGCTCCTTCATCGCCAAGGCCTTCCAGGGCGGCGAGACCTCCCTGGTCATCGCCAACCTCAAGCACCACTTCACCGACGTAAAGAACATGAAGCCCAAGGCTTCGCGCGCGGATAGTTCCGAGACCTATCTGGTGGCGACGGGGTTCAAGGGGCGGAAATAAAAGCCCCTCCATCGTCATCCCGGCCGCAGCGCAGCGGAGAGCCGGGACCCAGGGGCGGTGCGCGTTGCCCCTGGGTCCCGGATCGCCTAATCGGCGTCCGGGATGACGTGGTGAGACCTACGCCAGCATCCGCACCTTCGGCTCACGGTCCCACTGACGGGTGCGCGCGGGCGGGATGAAGGCGTCCGCGCCCGCCGCCAGGTCCACGATGGCCTCGTCGGCCTCCACATTGGCCTTGTCCAGCAGGGCTTGCGCCTCCACCGTGAAGCCGATGGCCTTCAGGTGGACGAAGGCGTTGGACACGAAGTCCACCGCCGCGCTCTCCTTCAGCAGTTCGGCGCAGCCGGCCTCCGAGAGCACCAGGGCCACGGCGTCGAACAGCACCGAGGGGGTCCCGGCCAGCTGGCCGTCGGCCGGCAGCATCTTGCCGTCCTTCAGCGTCACGCCGCCGACCTTGGGGGCGATGATCTTGACGCTGGCGCCCTCGGCCAGCGCCGCCTTCTTGACCGCATTGATCAACGCGCCGTCGGCGCCGTCGGTGACCAGGATGCCCACGGCCCGGCCGTTCAGGGTCTCGGGATACTTGCCGACGATGCGCAGGGCCGGGGAGGCGTCCATGTCGACGGGTTCCACGGCCGCGTCGGCCTTGGCAGGCAGGTCCATGGCCAGGCCGTCGGCCACCCGCTGGGCGAGGTCGGCGTCGATGTTCTGCAGGTTGCCCAGGATGCGCAGCCGCACATGCTCGAAGCTGCACTTGGACAGCTCGAACACCAGGGCGCTGGCCATGTGGGCCTGCTCGATCTGCGTCTGCGAGGCGTAGAACAACCGGGCGTGGCTATAGTGGTCGGCGAAGGTCTCGGCCCGCAGCCGCGCCTTTGGCCCGCTGTCGGTGGCCGCCGCCGTGCGGAAGCCGCCCCTGGGATCCTCGCGCGGGCCGCCGGGTTCGCCGGCCTCACCCAGGCTGTTGGGCTCGTAATTGGCCCGGCCCACAGGGATCTCCATCTGCATGTGGCCGTCGCGCTGGAAGTTCTGGAAGGGGCAGCCCTTGGCGCGGTTGATCGGCAGCTGGTGGAAGTTCACCG
>JAZKFM010000151.1:0-3225 GCA_040386415.1 Pseudomonadota bacterium | reverse complement strand
ATGACGCTGACCTTCATGCGCCGCCCTGACGGCTCCAGCGGCCTGGTGACCCTGGCGGCCGCCAGCGAGTACGGCCCGGCCGTCGCCAAGGCCGCCTTCCGCTTCCCCGAGGGCGGCGTCGATCTCTCTGACCTGGCCATCGACGCGGGCGGCCTGAAGGCGACGGGGGCGCTCGCCCTGCGCCGCTCCACCCCGTCGTCGGCCGACCTGGCGATCAACCTCTCCAAGGGCGCCTTCCTCGACGGCGGACAGGTGACCGGCGCGGTGAAGATCGTCGACGCCTCGGGCGGCCCCCGCGCCAGCCTCGACCTGCGGGCGCAGAACGCGGTCCTGCCGGGCTCCCGGGTCGCCATCAGCGCGGGCCGCCTTACCGCAGACGGTCCGCTCGCCCGGCTGCCCTATGCCGCCGACGTCAAGGGCGCCTCGAGCAACGGCCCCTGGGCCTTCAACGGCAAGGGGGTGATCACCCAGACCAGGCCCGGCTACGTCATCGCCTTCGACGGCATGGGCCGCTACGGCCGCCGTGACCTGCGCACCCTGGAGACCGCCGTCTTCAAGGTCGGCGGTCCCGAGCGCAGCGCGCGCCTGCGTCTGGCGGCGTCCGACGGCGGCGAGATCGACTTCGACGGCAGGCTGGCGGGCGACACCGCTCAGGTCCGCGCCCAACTGCGCCAGCTGGGCCTGGGCCTCTTCAACGAGGACCTCACCGGCAAGGTCGACGCCGAGCTGAACCTGGCCGGCAAGGGCGGCCGGCTCGACGGGACCCTGGACGCCAAGCTGGAGGACGCCCGGGCCAAGGGCTCCGACGTGTCCCAGGGCCTCGACGGCGTGCTCAAGGCGCACCTGGCCGACAGCAGCATGGTCATCGACGCCGACCTCTCCAACACCGGAGGTCTCAAGGCCACCGCCAACCTGGTCCTCCCCGCCGAGGCCTCGGCCGCGCCCTTCCGCGTGGCCCTCAATCGCCAGAAGCCGATACGCGGCCGGGTGTTCGCCGACGGCGAGGTCAAGCCGCTGTGGGACCTGCTGGTGGGCGGCGAACGTGAACTGGCGGGCCGGGTGCGGCTGGAGGGGACCCTGGGCGGCACCCTGGCCGACATCAAGACCCGCGGCGAGGCCTCGGTGGACGGCGGCCGCTTCTCCGACGGGGCCACCGGCCTGGTGCTGCGCGAGGTGATCGTGCGCGCGACCCTCACCGACAATGTGATCAATGTCGCCCGCGCCACCGGCGCCGACGGCCACGGCGGCTCGGCCACCGGCTCGGGGCGGATCAGCCAGGACGGGGTCAGCACCTTCAAGCTCGATCTCACCGCTTTCCGGCTCATCGACAATGACCAGGCCACCGCCTCGGCCAGCGGCCAAGTCACCCTGGACCGGGACGTCGCCGGCAAGGTCCGGCTGGCGGGCAAGCTGCTGGTGGAGCGGGCCGATGTCTCGGCGCGCACGCCGACCCCGTCGGGCGTGGTGGCCATGGAGGTGATCGAGGTCAACAAGCCCATGGATCTCGGTGTCGCGCAGCAGGCTGTGGCGCGGCAGGGACTGGGGGTGAACCTCGATGTCACCCTGACCGCGCCCCGCCGGATCTATCTGCGGGGCCGCGGCCTCGACGTCGAGCTGTCCCTGGACGCCCATGTCGGTGGCGACACCAACCGGCCGGTGCTCTCCGGCGTCGCCCGCGTGGTGCGCGGCGAGTACGACTTCGCGGGCAAGCGGTTCGAGTTCGACCCGCGCGGCGTGGTCTATCTGGCCACCTCGCCCCGGGATATCCGCCTCAGCCTCTCGGCCACCCGCGACGACCCCTCCCTGACCGCCGTGGTCAGCATCCGCGGCACGGCGGCTAAGCCGGAGATCACCCTGAGCTCGACCCCGACCCTGCCCAATGACGAGGTGCTGTCCAACGTCCTGTTCGGCCGCTCGGCCTCGCAGCTGTCGCCTCTGGAAGCAGCTCAGCTGGCGTCGGCCTTGTCGTCCCTGGCCGGCGGCGGCGGCTTCGACGTCATCGGCAACCTGCGCAACTTCGCCGGCCTCGACCGCCTGGCGGTCGGCGGCGGCGGCGAAAGCGGCATGACAATTTCCGGCGGCAAGTACCTGACGGAAGACGTCTATCTGGAATTGACCGGTGGCGGCCGTGAAGGCCCCTCGGCCCAGGTGGAGTGGCGCGTGCGCAAGAACCTGTCCATCATCTCCAAGCTCGCCAGCCAGGGGGACGGCAAGCTCGCCGTGCGGTGGCGCAGGGACTACTGATGCTGCGAAGCGTGTTGATCGGTGTCGCCGGATTGCTGGCCCTGGCAGCCTGCGAGAAGTCACTCAAGCCACCGACCCACACCGGTGTCTGCTGGCGCCTCGCCCCGGCCATGAACGGCGCCCAGGACTTCCGGCCCATGTCCAACAGCGTGCCCAACCTCCAGGCCTGCGCCATCCAGCTCGAGGGTCTGCACCTCCGGCACGGGACGCCGGTCACCGGCGCCTACCAGGGCCAGATCATCTACGTGACCGAGGACCGGATCGAAGCCGCCGCCAGCAGCAAGGCGCGCCGCTACCAGCTCTTCACCCCGGAGCAGCGGGCCGACGTGGACCGGGGCCTGAAGCTGCTGATGGACGCCCGCTAACTCCCTTCCCCCTCGATGGGGGAAGGGCGGGGATGGGGGTGAGGGCAGGGCGACGGGGTGAAGGGCGCGGTTGGCGCCGAGCCCAACAGGACATTCCCAACCTCAGCGCCTCCACCCCCATCCAACCTTCCCCCATCGATGGGGAAGGCTATGTGCGAGCCGCCGCGTAGGCCTGCGTGCCGCGCGTGAACACCTCGTCGCCAGGCTCCACCTCGGCGATGGGAATATCTCCCGACTTGGCCAGCCGCTCGTAGAGCGCCCCGAAGTCCTGCAGGGTGGCGTCCAACAGCGCCTGCAGGGATGGGACCACGAAATAGACCTGCTGGAAGTCGTCGATCCGGTAGGGCGTCCGCATCACCCGTTCGAGACCAAACCCGAGCCGGTTGGGGGAGGGGTCGTCCAGGGCGAAGATCGACTCCGCGTGGGACGAGACGATGCCGGCCCCATAGATCCTCAGGCCGCCCGGCGTCTCCAGCAGCCCGAACTCGACCGTGTACCAGTAGAGCCGGGCCAGGTTGTGTAGTTGGCCCCGGTCGAGCGCCTTCAGACCCCCGGCGCCATAGGCCTGCATATAGTCGGCGAAGGTGGGATCGGTCAGCATCGGGACATGGCCGAA
>JAZKFM010000150.1:0-12437 GCA_040386415.1 Pseudomonadota bacterium | reverse complement strand
CTTTCGGTAGCGACATGAACTTCATGGGCGTTCCGAAGCGCAGATAGCGATCCAGTTCGCGCACCTGCGTCTGAGCCGTGTCCATTTCCCTCTCAAGGCTTCGACTCCATCGAAACCATTCCCCACCGCGGTCACTCAGACTGAACAATCGAGGCGGGCCACGATAAATTCGCCCGCTCATCCAACTGACATAACCGGCTGGTGAACCCACCACGCGCGGATCTGTTGTCATCCATTCGATCACGAAGCGGCCACCGAGGTACTTCCACCAGCACAGCCCGACCTGATCGAGGTGTCCTTCCCTCATCCGCCGCCACCCAAGTCCGCCGCGCCGAGGTTTCACCGGTAGGTTTCCGCCGCGCTGGAAACCTAACTCCTTGAACAATGGATAGAGGCGCTCATGGGCTGCCTCGCGCGTCACCTTCTGCTTCTCGCTAGCGTTCATCGCGGTCACCGCTCGGACTCAAATCCGCTTGAGAAACTGGTGAACGGGAGGGCCAGCAGCTTTCCGATATCTTCAGGCAAGAAGTGGTCGATCCGATAGTAGGGCAACTCCTTCCACGCCAAGGTTTGCGCTCGACTGAGATCGGCCTCAAACCCGAACTTCGCCTCCACGGGCCTTCCGGTTCTCGTGACATGGTCGACCTTCGTATAACTTCTCGATACCGGAGTTTTAACCTGACGATCGATGACGCCCTCACCCTCCAGGTGACTACGCACCTCCGACATAGATTCCCCAAGCGGGCCCTTTCTCAGTTCCTTCAGACCGCTGTTGCGCCCGGGAAGGGCATGAGCGCGGGATGTTCCAAGCGCGCCGATCCCCTTGCCCATGAGGCTTCCCACCGCAGCGCCCTCGGACATCCGGACAACAGACGGCATGCGTCCGTTGAACACGTCGTCCGTAGCCGCACTGACCGCGCCCCCCAAAGCGCCTCCACGTGCAGGACCGAGATAGAGGGTCCCGACGCCGTCGACTGCGCCGCCAACCACCGCAGAGGCGTAGGAGCCTGGGCTGCTGGGCCGCCCAGCGGCAACATCTGACGCCCCCTGCCCGGCGACGCCCATGCCGCCGCCGGCGCCGGCCGTGATCGCCGACCATCGGGCATGATCGCGCAGGCCTCTCGCCAAAGGCGTGATCCGCTTGGTCGCCGTGGCGCCCTTCACAAAGCGGGCCGCCTTGGGGAAATAGCTGGCGGCCTTGAGCGCGC
Organism: Pseudomonadota bacterium; assembly: GCA_040386415.1. Taxonomy (GTDB): domain Bacteria; phylum Pseudomonadota; class Alphaproteobacteria; order Caulobacterales; family Caulobacteraceae; genus Phenylobacterium. The sequence continues at coordinate 11,229 of JAZKFM010000150.1, read as the reverse complement.
CCGCTTCCAGCCCGAACGGCGTCACCGCCGTAACCAAAGCGCCGGCGACCTGCCCCGTGGTTCGCATCGTCGGGTGGTGGGCCTGATCATAGGCGTCCTGAGCTTTCAGGACCGCCTTCTGTTCGTTGTAGCGCTCTGACCACCGGCCGTCGCCCGGAAGGCCGGCGTGGGCCAGGGCGGAGAACTGGTCCCCCGCGCCGAAGGTCGCGCCATCACTGAAGCCGTGGAACACGGCCGCTGCGCGCTCATCCGCCAACCGTATCGCTTCGGGCGTCGGGGGTGCGGCATGGCCGCGACCCATAGGTTTCGTGGCCAAGGTTGGCGCTGCCGTCTGACGCTTCGGGGGCGCTGAGCCTGACGCCCCTGCGGCTGGCGCATACCCGCGCCCCATCATCTTCGTCGTTTGAGGTTGCGCCACGGTCTGCCGCCTCGGCGCTGGCGGCGCCTCTGGAGCAGCCAGCTTCCGCAGCGCCGTGAGCGAATCTCCCACGGCCGCCTGACCTGAGCGGGTTGCTTGATTCCAGAGCGCTCGGCCCTGGTCTTCAAGCCGCCGACGCGCCTCCTCGATGTCGGCGGTTTTCCTTCGATAATAGCGATCAAGCGGTCCGCTCATGGTCATCCTTTGGGCTGATGATGAACGCGTCGGCGGACGGCCTCACGCGCCGGTCCGAACTTCTCCGGGCGGCGGCAGGCGCGGCCCGAGTGACCCCAGGACCCTACTACAGGCGAAGCTTGAAGTCGAACAAAAGAGGAACAAAATGCGAAGTGGAGTCTGGCATTCCTAGTTGCGAATAATTCTTAACAACAGTAACTAGGGTGCGCCTCAAGGAGTCGCGCCGATGCCCTGCGAAACCACACCCGCCCACCTCCGCGACCTGAGCCAGGGCGAGCACATGCTGGTCTGGGGGGTGCGCGCCATCGCCTTCGAGGTCGGCGCCTGCCCCCTGGTCCGGCGGCAGTTCGAGCGGTCCTGCGGCGTTGCGGGGTTCGAGGCCCTCAACGCCCTGGAGGTCTTCGTCCGCGAGCTGGCCCGGCGTGGCAAACGCAAGGTCACCCTCTCCGTGCCGGGCTCCTATCGCCTGAGCCGCGACGAGCAGTTGATCGTCGCCATCTTCGCCGCCGCCCAGGCCGAGGACTATGCCCGGCTGGAGGCCCACCTGGCCTGGCTGCTGGCCGACGCCTGCCAGCCCCCCTTCCCCGCCGCCGCCTGCCTGGTGGCCCAGGCCTTCGCCATGAACGGCCTGATCCTGCGGGTCCCGGCCCCGCCGCCAGCCCCCACCCAGGCCTATGAAGAGGCCGACGACGTGGTCGTCCCCTTCCGCCGGGCGGTCTAGGTCCCGGGCTGGATGTAGGGGACCTTGGCGAACAGGCGGCGTTCCGCGCCGCGCGGATCGTCCACAACCTTCGTCTCCGCATCGAACACCATGGTGGCCCGCCGGGTCAGGTCGTAGGGCGTCCAGGCCGGGATCGCCGGGTTGTTGGGATCGCCCGTCTTGGCCATCGCGATGAAGGCCGCGCTCATCCGATCGGCCACGCTCTGCGCGGCCGGCGACGGCGCGACGGGCGAGCCCCTGGCCGCGAGGTTGTCGAACACCAGGGGGATGTCGGTGGTGTGCATAGCCCGCAGCCGTCCGCCCTCGACGGTGCTGGGCAGATCCAGTTGGTAGACCCAGGCCGGCGCCCCGGCCCGCGCCCGTTCCTCGGCCTCGATCACCGCGCCCCGCCAGGAGCGGCCGGCTGTGATGGCGGCGAAGAACACCTCGTTGGGGGAATAGTCCGGGTACAGTTTCCGGTACTGCGCCACGACGTGGTCGGGATCGATGTCCACCGCATCTCCGGCGCGATCCGGCCGGCCACCTCGTCCCAACCCATCGCGAAGGGGTCGGGCTTGCTCCTGGCCACGAAGGCGCGGGCCTCGTCACGGGTGTTGCCGATGATCATCGGGATTTTCAGCCCCTGCGGCGCGGCGTCCGGCCAGAAGGGGTGGCGGGTCAAAGACCGCTCGTCCAGCACCGGGCCGAAATAGAGCCCGCCCGGGGTGAAGGGATCGCGCACCGCCGACCCTTCCAGCAGCTTGGCGACCGGCAGGGTCGCGGCCTCGGCGGCCCGCTCCGGCGTCAGGCCGACGGCGGCCAGGAACAGGGTCACGCGCTCGGTGGCGTGCAGGGGGCCGGACGCCGTCACCTGCTGGCCGCTCATGGTGGCGGCGCTGTGGAAGAGGCCCGCGGCGGCCGGCATGGCCATCATGGTGGCGATCTTGGCCCCGCCCCCCGACTGGCCGAACACCATCACCCGCCCCGGATCACCCCCGAATTCGGCGGCGTTGTCGCGAACCCAGGCCAGGGCCAGCAGGATGTCCAGCATCCCTGAATTGCCGCTGTCGGCGAACTCCGGCCCCGCCAGCTTGGCCAGGAACCCGTAGCCGAAGACATTGAGCCGGTGATTGATCGTCACCACCACCACGTCGCCGCGCTTGCACAGCCGCTTCCCATCATAGAGCGGCGAGGACCCCGAGCCGCTCGAATAGGCGCCCCCGTGCAGGTAGACCATGACCGGCCGCCTGGCCCCGTCCCTCAGGCCCGGCGTCCAGACGTTCAGGAACAGGCAGTCCTCGCTCTGCCGCTCGTCGTCGCGGGAGCCTTGCGGTGAACTCGGCCCATAGGCCGTGGCGTCCAGCGTCTTGATCCACGGCGTCGGCGCCATTGGCGGCCGGAACCGGCGCGGGGCGGTGTCGGCGCCATAGCGCACGCCCTTGAAGACCTTGATCCCCTGGTCGAGGGAACCCCGCACCGGGCCGTGGCTGGTCCTGGCGACAGGGGAGGCGCCGGCGGCAAACACCCCGGAGGGTGTCAGGGCGAGACCACCTGCGGCCAACAGCGTCCGTCGAGACAGGTCGTGCACGGTATCCTCCCCGTTCACCGGAGGATAGACACCACCTGACACCGGTGTCACGCCTCAGAGGCGGGCGGCGTGCCAGGCCACGTGGTCGGCGATGAAGCTGGCCATGAAGAAGTAGGAGTGGTCGTAGCCCGGCTGCATCCGCAGGGTCAGTTTCTGGCCCGCCGCCTTGCAGGCGGCCGCCAGCAACTCCGGCTTCAGCTGGTTTTCCAGGAAGTCGTCCCCGGTCCCCTGGTCCACCAGGATGTCGTCGAACTTCGCCGCGCCCGCCTCGATCAGCACGCAGGCGTCGTGCGGCATCCAGGCGGTCTCATGCTCCCCCAGATAGGCGGTGAAGGCCTTGCGCCCCCAATCACACCGGGTCGGCGAACAGATCGGCGCGAAGGCCGAGACCGACTTGAACAGGTTGGCGTGCCGCAGGGCGAGCGTCAGGGCCCCGTGCCCGCCCATGGAGTGGCCAGAAATCCCCACCCGGGCCAGGTCCACCGGGAAGCCGTCGCCCACCACCGCCAGCAGGTCGCCGGTGATGTAGGTCTCCATCTGGAAGTGCTTGGCCCAAGGCTCCTGGGTGGCGTCCAGATAGAACCCCGCCCCCTGGCCCAGGTCATAGGCCGGATCGTCGGCCACGCCCTGCCCCCGTGGGCTGGTGTCGGGCGCCACGATGGCCAGGCCGGCCGCCGCCGCCGCGCCATAGGCCCCGGCCTTGGTGGTGAAGTTGTCCTCGGTGCAGGTCAGGCCCGACAACCAGACCAGTAGGGGAAACGGCCCCTCCCCGCCCGGGATGAAGATCGAGAAGGACATCGGCGTGCCGGTGGCCTCGCTGGCGTGCCGGCAATAGCTCAGGGTCCCGCCGTGGACGCGGTGCGACTTGAGAACCTCCACCCCTAGAACACCACCACCGAACGGATGCTCTCGCCCGAATGCATCAGGTCGAAGGCCTTGTTGATGTCCTCCAGCGGCATGACGTGGGTGATCATCGGGTCGATCTCGATCTTGCCGTCCATGTACCAGTCGACGATCTTCGGCACGTCGGTGCGGCCCCGCGCCCCGCCAAAGGCGGTGCCCTTCCAGACCCGGCCGGTGACCAGCTGGAACGGCCGGGTGGCGATCTCCTTGCCGGCCTCGGCCACCCCGATGATGATGCTCTCGCCCCAGCCGCGATGGCAGGCCTCCAGGGCCTGGCGCATGACCGTGGTGTTGCCGGTGCAGTCGAAGGTGTAGTCGGCCCCGCCGTCGGTGAGCGCCACCAGGTGGGCGACGATGTCCCCGTCGATCGCCTTGGGATTGACGAAGTGGGTCATGCCGAACTTGCGGCCCCAGGCCTCGCGGTCGGGATTGATGTCGACACCGATGATCATGCCGGCCCCCACCATCCGCGCCCCCTGGATGACGTTCAGCCCGATGCCGCCCAGGCCGAAGACGATGACATTGGCGCCGGGCTCGACGCCCGCCGTATTGACCACCGCCCCCACCCCGGTCGTCACGCCGCAGCCGATGTAACAGGCCTTGTCGAAGGGGGCGTCGTCGCGGATCTTGGCCACCGCGATCTCGGGCAGGACGATGTGGTTAGCGAAGGTCGAGCAGCCCATGTAGTGGGCGATCGCCTGGCCTTTGTAGGAGAACCGGCTGGTGCCGTCGGGCATCAGGCCCTTGCCCTGGGTGCCGCGGATCGCCGTGCACAGGTTGGTCTTGCGCGACAGGCAGCTTTTGCACTGGCGACATTCGGGCGTGTAGAGCGGGATCACGTGGTCACCAGGCTTCACGCTGGTGACGCCGGGGCCCACCTCCAGCACCACGCCGGCCCCCTCATGGCCCAGGATCGAGGGGAAGATGCCCTCGGAGTCCAGCCCGTCGAGGGTGTAGGCGTCGGTGTGACAGATCCCCGTGGCCTTGATCTCCACCAGCACCTCGAAGGCCTTGGGCCCCTCCAGGTCGACCTCGACGATCTCCAGGGGCTGCTTGGCTTGGAAGGCGACGGCGGCGCGGGTCTTCATGGGGGATTCTCCAGAACGTGCGGGGACCATGTCGGCCCCTCGCGGCGGAGGCAAGACGCCCCGGCGGCCAAAATTTCCCTTGGCCGGAAAGGTCATGGCGGCCGGGCGCGCCGGGCCGGTGGCCTCACGTCCGCCGGTAGCCGAGCGAACCTCCCGTCCCAAGGATCACCACCAGGGCCGCGGCGGTATAGGCCAGGGCCGCATAGATGGCGCCTTCCTGGCTGAGGTCGCTGAAGCGGTTGAACGACCAGTGCATGAGGATGGCGGGTATGACCGCCCCGCCGGCCTTGATGGTCACCCAGGCCATCAGCACGGTCACCGACACCATGGAAAGGCAGAACCAGCCCAGCGGCAGACTGGACTGCGGCATGCCCGAGAACAGGAAGGCGGGCAGGTGCCAGACGGCCCAGATGCCCCCCAGCAGCACCGCGGCGGTGGTCGGATCGAAGCGGTCGAGCATCCTGGGCAGGGCGAAGCCACGCCATCCCGGATCCTCGCCGATGGGCCCCGGATCCAGCACCATCATCGCCAGGCCGGCCATGGCGAAGTCCGGCCAGCGGGCGACCTCGCTCACCGGCGGCGGGTCCGTCCCCAGGAGGTGCGCCTGCAGGAACCGCGCCCCCAGGGCCACGCCTGCGATCCCGAAGGTGGCCGCCAGGTACCAGCGCAGCGGAAAGCGCCAGCGGAATATGCGGCCCACCAGGTCCCGCAGTCCCGCCCGGCCGCCGTAGACGGCCGTGACCGCGAACGCCAGGATCGTGGGCGACCACACGGTGACGAAGACCAATGGATTGCCCAGGGAGACCTCGCCGAAAATCCTGACCATCGGTTCGCCGGCCACGGCGAACAGCAGGCCCACCCCCCAGGCCCAGGCGAAGACCAGCAGGTAGAATACGCCCAGCCCGCTCGCCCGGCGGACCGCGCCCGGCCGTTCCGGCGGCTCCCCGGCCTCCTGCTCGGCTCCGGAGCTTGAGTGCGTGTTTTGTCTATTCATGTCCAAGACCCTCCAAAGACATCAGAGGGCCGGCTGGTCGGCCGGTCGTCTCGGCGACACTGAAAATAGCTGGTCGATTCCGCGCTTAATCGCCTTCCGGGACGATCTGGGCCGCCAGGGCCGCCCGCCGCCAGGCCGTGGGCGTCGCGCCGGTCGCGGCGCGGAACGCGCGGTTGAACGGGCTGAGGGAGCCGAAGCCGAGATCAAAGGCCAGGCTGGCGATGGTGGCCTCGGCGAGGGCCGGATCGGCCAATTGCGCCTTGGCGGCCGCAACGCGATAGCCGTTCAAGAAGTCGGCGAAGTTCCGATGCTGGAGGCGCGTGTTGATCAGCCGGCGCAGCCGGTGCTCCTGGGTTCCGAGCTCCCGGGCCAGGGCCGCGATGCTCAGACCCTCCCGGCGCCACCCGCCGCTGTCCATGAACGCCTCCAGCTTGGTCAGCAGGACCCGATCGGCGGCGACCAGCCGGGCGTCCGCCGCCTTGGGCTGCGGGGCGGGCGTCGCAAACAGTGGGGTTCGCGCCTCGAGCAGCAGTCCGCCCATCGCCAGGGCCAGCGCCGAGATGGCGACCGCGCCGAACGCCTCGCCAACGGCGACCGAAGCCCAGGCGCCGCCTCGGCCAAGCCCATGCAGGGCCCCGGCGGCGCCTTGGGTGGCGGCGAAGAGGGCGGCGATCCCCAGGATCAGGCCCCGCGACGATCTGCGGCTGTCCACAAGGTCGCCGCGCCAGCTTCGGAGAATCAGCACCATGGCGTGCAGGCAAAGCCCGGCCGCGGCGAGATTGAAGACCGCGAGCAGCATCCGGTCCGGGCCCGGCGGCGCCCAGGTCGCGGCGATCCCCAGCAGGAGCAGCAGGCCCGCGGGCGCGTAGGCCAGACCGCGCAGAGGGCGGTCCTGGAAAACACAGGCGACGAAGGCCCAGAAGAAGCCCGCCGCCGGGAAGGTCATCCAGAGCAGCAGCCGGGGATGACCCAGCAGCGCCGCACTCTGCTCAGACCCGGTCAGCGCCCAGGCGGCGCTGCTCAGGAAGGTCAGGACCGTCGTCAGCTTGGCGTCGCGGCTCAGGGCGCTTCGCCAGACGCTCAGGGCGATGACCAGGAACGCCCCGATCGCGATCCCGCGCAGCAAAGGCGCCATCGTCGTCAGCATCCGGCCCACGCCCCCTCGAGGTATGTGTAGCTTGACAGTACGGCAGGCCTCAACAGGCAGCGGCGGGCAAGCCTGTCTGTGACGTTTCGGTGGCCCTAACCCCCTCCGTCTCGCCCTCGCCGATCCACCTCCCCCGAAACGCGCTGCGCGCTGGGGGAGGTGGCGCGCGCAGATATGCGCGTGACAGAGGGGGCTAGGACAATGGCAACCGCACCCGCGCCACAAGCCCCGCCGCCGTGGACACCAGCACCACGTCGCCGCCATGCGCGCCGGCGATCGAGCGCGCCACCGCCAGGCCAAGCCCCACCCCGCCGCCGTCGAGGGTCCGGGCGGCCTCGGCGCGGTAGAAGGGCTGGAACACCCGCTCCAGCTCGCCGGCCTCCAGGCCCGGCCCGTCGTCGGCGATCTCCACCACCGCGTGGCCGTCGTCCTGGAAGACGCGGACCCGGCCGCGCGCGCCGTACTTCACCGCATTGTCCAGCAGGTTGCCGAACAGCCGCTGCAGACCCAGCGCATCGGCGTCCACTGTCACCGGCTTGCTGTCCTCCAGAACCGTCAGCTCCTGGTCGCCGGCGTCGTCCACCAGGCACTCCAGCAGCGACAGCAGGTCGAGCCGCTCGCGCGGCCGAGCGGCGCTGGCGTCGCGAATGAAGGCCAGGACCGAGGTGATCATCGCCTCCATCTGGGCGACGTCGGCCAGGACGGCCGCCTTCAGCGGGGTGGGCGCGCCTTCCAGCTTGAAGCGGATGCGGGCCAGGGGGGCGCGCAGGTCGTGGGAGATGGCGCCCACCATGGCGGTGCGGTCGTCGATGAAGCGCTTCAGCCGCACCTGCATGTCGTTGAAGGCCCGCGCCGCCGCGCCGATCTCGGCCGGGCCTGACAGCGCCATCAGCGGCCCGCTGGGATCACGCCCCAGGGTCTCCGCGGCCTGGGCGAACTGGCCCAGGGGCGCGGTGATTCGGCGGGCGAAAAGATAGCCGAGCGGCGCGACCACCATCAGGCACCCGGCAAGCCACAAGAGCACCCGGCGTTGCCAGGCGTTGGGGAAGGACTCAGGCTGCGGGCGCACCACCAGCCACTGGCCATCGGTCTGGCGCACGGCGGCGTTGAAGTCGCCAAACAGCGGCGGCCCCATCTCGTGCACGGCCAGGGGTGGGCCGTGGGGCCCGGGACCCGACGCGATGAAGAGGTTCTCACGGCGCGCGCCCGGCGGCGGCGGGCCGCCTTCGGGCCCGTCCGCCAGGATCCGGTGACGGACCACGGGCGGCCCGCCGATCCCCAGGCTGCGGTGCAGACGGCTGGGGAAGTCCATATGCTGCGCCAGCCGCAGGTCAGCCTCCCTCACCCCCAGCAGGCCGGCCAGCTGGCGGCGGCCGTGCTCATGGAGGAGGGGCGGGTCGGCAGGCTCGGCGGGGGGCGCGGCCTGGACATGACGCTGCAGGGGCCGGCCGAAGCGCGGCGTCAGCGAGCCCCCCTTCAGGGCCTGGGCCACCTCCTCCAGCCGGTAGACGGGCCTCGGCGGGGGCGGCATCAGCACCACCACGGCGAAGGTGACCACCTGGGTGGCGATCAGGCTCACCACCAGCAGGGCCACCAGCTGCAGGGCGATGGGCGCGCGGTTGCGCCCCCAGGGCCTCACGGCCGGGTCACCTTGGCGTCGAACAGGTAGCCGGCCCCACGATAGGTCTTGATGATCTCGCCGCTGGCGCAGTCCTGCAGCTTGCGGCGCAGACGGCTGATCTGCACGTCGATGGCCCGGTCGAAGACATCGGCCTCAGTCCCCCGCGCCCTCTCGATCAATTCGTCCCGCGACAGGATCCGCTGCGGGTGATCGAGGAACACGCTGAGCAGGGGGAATTCGCCGGCGGTCAGCAGGATGCTCACCCCGTTAGGCGCCCGCAGCTGGCGGCGCACCCCGTCCAGGGTGAAACCCAGGAAGTAGTAGGCCTTGCCCCGCAGCGGCCCGGGACCGCGGGCGTCCTCCCCGCGGCGCAGCACCGCCCGCACCCGGGCCAGCAGCTCGCGCGGGCTGCAGGGCTTGGCCAGGTAGTCGTCGGCCCCCAGCTCCAGGCCCAGGATGCGGTCGATCTCCTCGCCCATGGCCGACAGCATGATGATGGCCGGTCCACCCGCCTCCGAGATGCGGCGGCAGATGGAGAGACCGTCCTCCCCCGGCAGCATCAGGTCGAGAACGATCAGGTCGATGGGCGCCCCGGCCAGCACCTGCTCCATGGTCAGGGCGTCGCCGGCCTGGAGCACCCCATAGCCATGCTGGGAGAGATAGTCGGCGATCCCGCTCCGCAGCTCCGCATCGTCATCGACGACCAGGATCTGTGGCGTGGGGAAGGCGTTGGCGGCGGGGGTCATGCAAGCTTCAGTGCGGGCCAATAGTGGCGTCACTATCGCACCCCCGCCACAATTCGTCGCCGTGACCGGCCGACGCCTCAGTCGTGGGACGGACCGCCGGGGCCACCGTGCATCATCATCATCTTGCGCCCCATCATAGGCCCGGCCCCGTGCATCATGGCGCCGGGGCCGTGCATCCGGTGCAGGGCGTCGAACACGGCCTGCTGATCGGGCGCGAGGGCGGCGTAGAAGGCCCGCGTCGCGGCCTCCATCTTGGCATGGAGCGCTTGGCGCTCGGCGGCCTTCCTGTCCATCTCGTCCAGCCGCTGCGGCGTGGTCATGGCGGGCTTGGGCGCGCCCATGCTCATGGCCATGGGCGGCATGGCATGGTGATGCATGGCGTCCCGGAAGGCGCGCCAGGCGGTTTCCTGGTCGGGACGCAGGCGCAGGATGGTGTGCATGTCCTTGTCCATCTGCGCCATATGCTCGGCCATCTTGGCCTTCATGGCGGCGTGGTCGCCCGGGCCGTGCATGGCGTGCATGTCGCCCATGCCGGGCGGCGGGCCGGGGGGCTGGGCGGCGGCGGGGACTGCGAGCAGGCAAATCGCCGCGAGCGCTGCGTATCTGATCATGGAATTCCTCCGTACGAGACTTGCACCCAAACTCGCATGGACTGGACCCGCCTTGATTTCAGTCACAGGCTCGCGATTGAAACAGAGCTGAAACGGAGGGCGGAAGCTCCCAGGCCTAGGACGGCGTCTTGTAGATGGGCGGCGGACCGTCGAGGTCGATATGCTCCATGGGAGCGCCAGTTTTCAGGTACAAATCCAACTCACGGACCCGCGTCAGCGCGATGTCGATCTCGGCCTGAAGATTGCTTCCGGAGGTGAACCAGTCGGGCTCACCTTGCCAGAAGCGCCAACGCGGGGGTCTGCTCCGATAGATGCGTCCCGGAGATGAATGGGCCCAGTCGTAGCCTGGACCCATGCGTTCGGTCTGGCTGGTCCGAAACTCGATGACATAAAATGGCCGGTCGTATTTTCGCCAGTGGACGGCGATCTTGTCGAGGTGCCCCTCCCGGATCCGGCCATAGCCCAGGCCGAAGGTGTCGGGCTCCACCCCCGGCGGCGGTTTTCGCCCCCGCCGAAAGCCAAGCTCCTTGAACAGAGGATAGACCTGCTCCCGCACCGCCGAAACCAGAGCTTTGCGCGGACTGATGTTCTCCTTCACCCAGGTTTCATAAGACGTCATCGGCGGTCCGTGTGAGCGACATGGGAGCTCGACATGGCGCCACCATAGAGCTTCCAGACATCTCGAGGCAGCCAATACTCAACAACATAGTTCGGCAATTCGTCAACCGCCCGCAACTGCGGCGAACTTAAGGTCGGCTCAAATCCGAATTTGGCTTCAATCTTCTTGCCCTTCGCGGTGACAAGATCGACCCGGGTCTTATGTTTGCGGGGATAAAACGGGCGGTAGGGCAGCTCGAAATACTTCTGCTCAACAACAATGCCGTCCCTCTCGATCCTGCTTCTCCACCGAGAGAGAAACTCTCCCAAGTCTCCTTTCAACTTCGAGGGGATTCTGTGAGAGACAAGGGCTCCTACGGCTCCCGCGCCTCTCCCGATCAGGTTGCCCTGGAGAGCACTTGAAGCGACGTCCTTGACAGATGCGTCGCGGCCGTTGAGTGCTGCATTCGTTGCGGCATAAACTCCGCCGCCAATTGCCCCGCCGGCGCCTGGTCCCAGCCGCATGGTGGCCACTCCATCGGCCGCGCCTGCTGAAGCTGCGGCGGCGTACGATCCCGGCGAACTGGCTTTTCCCTCCGCAAAATCTAACGCCGCTCGACC
>JAZKFM010000149.1:4456-5748 GCA_040386415.1 Pseudomonadota bacterium | reverse complement strand
GAAGGCCACCGGGTCGGGGCTGGTGCGCAGGGTCTGGGCGGCGATCGACTGCACGGTCGCAAGCGTGTTCTTCACCCGGTGGTTCAGTTCATCCAGCAGCAGCTTCTGTTGCTGCTCGGCGCGGACCCGGTCGGTGACGTCGCTGCCCTCGACAAATACGCCGGCCGCCTCGCCGTCGGGCCCAAGGATCGGCTGGTAGATGAAGTCGACGAAGCGCTCCTCCGGTGGGCCATCGGCGGTGCGCTGCAGGCTCACGCCCACGGCCCGTCCGATGAAAGGCTCGCGGCTGGCCATCACGCTCTGCAGCAGGCCCACGAACCCCTGGCCGCGGACCTCAGGCAGGGCCTTGTCCACGGGCAGGCCGATTACGGGCCGGTGGCCGATGAGCTGCTGATAGGCGTCATTGGCCAGGGTGAAGATGAGGTCAGGCCCCGTGAGCACGGCCATGAAGCCCGGTGCCTGGCGGAAGATGTCCCGCAGCTCGCCCGTCTCTTGAAGCAGGGAGAGGTTGGCCTGCTGGACCTCCTGCACCCGCTGCAGCAGGCTGGTTTCTCCAGGCGCCGGCGCCTCGCTGCTGGCCTGCTGCTTCAGGGTCTGGAGTTCGGTGACGTCGACGGTGTTCTGGACGATGAAGGCCACCTGCCCGTCGTCGCCGAACAGGGGGGTGTGGACCGCCGACCAGTAGCGCATCTGCATCCCTCCGCCTTCGCTGGCGGGCCGCTCGATGGCGTAGGAGATCAGGGCCATGGTGTCGGGCTGGCCGGTCTGGATGACGCGGGCGAAGGAGGCGCGCAGCAGTCGGCCGCTCTCGCCCGGATCGGGGAACATCTCGAAGATAGGCTGGCCCAGCAGGGCGTCGCGGTCCCGGCCCAGGGTGTCGACATAGGCCTGGTTGACCTCGACGTACCTAAGGTCGCGGTCCAGCACCATGTACGGGCTGGGCAGGGCGTCGAAGAGGGCGTGGAAGTCGATCTTGGGCAACGCGTGGTCCCGCATACTTGTCAACGCCCGCGGGCCGACCCTCATCATAACCAATGGGAGAGATGGGTGCATCCCTCGCAAAATCCAGCATGACGAAAGGTCGCGGCGGCGCTGCGTTCGCGCGCGGACTCGCCTATATCTGCGGCATGCCGACCGACACCACCCTGGCGCCCCTGAAGGGCGCGGCCCTGATCGCCGATGAGGTGAAGCGCCTGCCGGATGCGCCGGGCGTCTACCGCATGATGGGCGAGGACGGCGAGGTTCTCTATGTGGGCAAGGCGCGCTCGCTGAAGAAGCGGGTGATCCAGTAC
>JAZKFM010000149.1:0-4446 GCA_040386415.1 Pseudomonadota bacterium | reverse complement strand
CAGGGGAGGTTCCACACCCAGCGCATCGCCTTGATGGTGGACCTGACCCGGTCGATGGAGTTCGTCACGGTCCGTACAGAGACCGACGCCCTGTTTCTCGAGATCAACCTGATCAAGCAGTTGAAGCCGCGCTTCAACGTGCTGCTGCGGGACGACAAGAGCTTCCCCGAGATCGTCATCCGGCGCGAACACCCGGCCGCGCAGCTGCGCAAGCATCGCGGAGCGCACACCATCAAGGGCGACTATTTCGGCCCCTTCGCCAGCGCCTGGGCGGTGAACCGCACCCTCAACACCCTGCAGAAGGCCTTCCTGCTGCGGTCGTGTTCCGACAGCGTCTATGAGAGCCGCACCCGGCCCTGCATGCTGCACCAGATCAAGCGCTGCGCCGCGCCCTGCACGGGCCTGGTCAGTCTGGAGGACTACGGCGCCCTGGTGGAGCAGGCCGAGGACTTCCTGCGCGGCAAGAGCCGGGCGGTGATCTCCAGGATGTCGGACGAGATGCAGGCGGCCTCCGACGACATGGAGTTCGAGCGGGCCGCCCGCCTGCGCGACCGCATCCGGGCGCTCGCCTCGGTCGCCCAGGAGCAGCAGATCAATCCCGAGACCCTGGACGAGGCCGATGTCTTCGCCCTGTTCGCTGAGGGGGGGCAGGCCTGCGTCCAGGTGTTCTTCTTCCGGGCGGGCCAGAACTGGGGCAACCGCGCCTACTTCCCCCGGGTCGACAAGTCCGATGAGGACCTCGACGTGATGAGCGCCTTCCTGGGCCAGTTCTATGATGACAAGCCGATCCCGCGCCTGATCCTGACCAATGTGGAGCCCGCCGAGCGCGAGCTGCTGAACGAGGCCTTCACGCTGAAGGCCGGGCGCAAGGTGGAGATCAGCCGGCCGCAGAAGGGCGAGAAGAAGGGCCTGGTGGACCACGCGCTCACCAACGCCCGCGAGGCGCTGGGCCGCAAGATGAGCGAGAGCTCGGCTCAGGGGAAACTGCTGGCCGGGGTGGCCGAGGCCTTTGGCCTGGAAGGCCCGCCCGAGCGGATCGAGGTCTACGACAACAGCCACATCATGGGCACCAATGCCGTGGGCGGGATGATCGTGGCCGGGCCCGACGGCTTCAACAAGAACCAGTACCGCAAGTTCAACATCAAGGGCACGGACCTCACCCCCGGGGACGACTTCGGGATGATGAAGGAGGTGCTGCGCCGCCGCTTCGGCCGCATGGTCAAGGAGGAGGAGACCGGCGAGGCCTCCAGCCCCCGACCCGACCTGGTGCTGATCGACGGCGGCGCCGGCCAGATCTCGGCGGTGATGGAGGTGATGGCCGACCTGGGCGTGGACGACATCCCGGTGGTGGGCGTCGCCAAGGGCCCCGACCGCGACGCCGGGCTGGAGCGCTTCCACGTGGCGGGCAAGCCGCAGTTCATGCTCGAGCCCAAGTCGCCGGTGCTCTATTACCTGCAGCGTCTGCGCGACGAGGCCCACCGCTTCGCCATCGGCACCCACCGCATCAAGCGGTCCATCGACATGAAGAAGAACCCCCTCGACGAGATCGAGGGCGTGGGACCCGGCCGCAAGCGCGCCCTGCTGCACGCCTTCGGTTCGGCCCGGGGAGTCAGTCGCGCCTCGGTGGACGACATCATGAAGGTCGACGGGGTCAGCGAGCCCCTGGCCCAGCGGATCTTCGACTTCTTCCGCAAGGCCTAGCGACTCTCCGCAAGCTCAGGCGTTAGACTGCCATGATGAAGTCCCTGCCCAATATCCTGTCCACCGGCCGCCTGATCCTGACGGTCCTCATGTTCGTGGCCCTGGCCGCTGCGGCGGGCGGCGTGCCCTATGTCAGCGAGAATTTGACGCCAGACACCCAGTTCGCCCTGCAGAGGTTCGCCTTCTGGGCCTTCGTGATCGCCGCGGTGACCGACTATTTCGACGGCTGGCTGGCGCGCAAGTTCGACGCGGTGACGGTCTGGGGCGCAATCCTCGATCCCATCGGCGACAAGGTGCTGGTGGCGGGCGCGATCCTCGGCCTGATGGCGCTGGGCCCCCAGCCGGCGGTGGTGCTGCCGGTGGGCCTGATCCTGTTCCGCGAATTCACGGTCAGCGCCCTGCGCGAGGTCGGCGCGGGCCGGGGGATCAAGCTGCCGGTGACGATGCTGGCCAAGTGGAAGACCACCCTGCAGCTGGTGGGCCTTGGCGCGGAGCTGCTCGTGGCGTCGTGGGCGGCGTTCCAGCTGCCGTCGGACCCGGCCATCCAGGGCCCGGTGATGATCTTCGCCCACACGGTGCTGTGGCTGGCCGCCCTGGTGACCCTGATCACCGGCTGGCAGTATTGGGACCAGACGCGCAAGGCGCTCGCGGCCTAGAGCCTGACGCGCTCTAGCTCATCGGGTTGGCGGACGGGGCCGGCTCGGGCAGGGGGATGAACTCCTGGTCGTCGGCGTCGGGCAGCTTCATGCGGCCGGCGCGCCAGTCGGCCTTGGCCTGCTCGATGCGCTCCTTGGACGAGGAGACGAAGTTCCACTCGATGAAGCGCGGGCCCACCGGCTCGCCCCCCAGCAGCATGACGATGGCCGGCGTGACGGCGGTGAACAACACCGGTTCGCCCGGCTTGAACACGATCATCTGGCCTTCGCGGTAGGTGTGGCCCAGCACCTCGACCTCGCCGCGGGCCACATAGGCCGCGCGCTCGGGATACTCCGCCGGCAGCTGCGCCTTGGCGCCGGCCTGCAGGGCCCAATGGACATAGAACATCGGCGAGTGGGTCTTGACCCGCGCCTCCGCCCCGAAGGCCTTGCCGACGATCAGCCGGGCCCACATGCCGTTTTCCTCATAGGTCGGCAGGTCGGCGACGTCGTGGTGATAGAAGGCCGGATCGATCTCCTCCTGGCCATCGGGCAGGGCGACCCAGGTCTGGATGCCGTCCATGCGGCCGCCGTGGGCGCGCAGGTCCTCGAAGCGCTCCGAGTGGGTGATTCCGCGGCCCGCGGTCATCCAGTTCACCTCGCCCGGGTTCACCACCTGGGTGGCGCCCACGGAGTCGCGGTGGGTCATCTGGCCTTCGAACAGATAGCTGACGGTGGACAGGCCGATATGGGGATGGGGCCGCACATCGACGCTGCGCGGGAAGCCGGCGGTGAAGTCGGCCGGGCCCATGTGGTCGAAGAAGATGAAGGGCCCCACCATCCGGTGGGCGTGGAACGGCAGAACCCGCCCCACCTCGAACCCGCCCAGGTCCTTGCGGCGTTGTTCAATGACGAGGTCGATCATCAGAAGGCTCTTAGTTGTGGGCGCTCACATACGGGCTGACGAGGCCGAGCGGCGCGGCGGTCGTATTCTTCACCGATCGTATGACGATCCGGCTCTCGATGTTGGACACCAGGCCCAGGGACAGGATCTTTTCGCGCAGGAAGTCGTCGAAGGCGTGCATGTCGCGGGTCACGACCCGCAGCTCGTAGTCGGCCGAGCCGGTGACGGTGGCGCACTGCACCACCTCGGCCAGCTTGGTGATGGCCTGCTCGAAATCGTTGAGGTTGTCCTTGGTGGGCAGGCTGAGCTTGACGGTGCAGTAGACCTCGAAGCCCAGGCCCAGAAGTTCGCGGTCCAGGATGGTCACGCGGCGCTGGATGATGCCCGAATCTTCCAGGCGCTTGATGCGGCGCCAGCAGGGGCTGGAGGACAATCCAACCCGTTCGGCGATCTCGGCGACGGACAGGCCGGCGTCATGCTGGATGAGATCCAGAATCTTAGCATCGACAGCGTCGAGAGCCTCAGACAAGTTTTCCTCCCACACTTGGCGCTATTGCGCGTCATTCGTGCCCCGGAACCGCTGTCAGGGGGCACGCCTTTGGCAAGCAATTGCGGCGCACTTATATGATCTTCTAACCTCGTTAGGGAACCCAAAAGGAAAGAAATTGCGATGCGGCACCAGGATGTGACGCTCGACGACAAATTTCTGCTCAGCCAGGGCCGGGTTTTCATCACCGGCGTGCAGGCCTTGTTGCGAGTTCTGATGGATCAGCGCCGCCTGGACCAGGCGGCCGGTCTGAACACGGCCGGTTTCCTGTCAGGTTATCGAGGCTCGCCGTTGGGCGGGCTGGATCAGCAGGCGACGCGGGCGAAGAAACACCTGGAAGCCTGCGAGGTGGTCTTCAAGGAAGGCCTCAACGAGGACCTGGCGGCGACCGCCGTCTGGGGCAGCCAGCAGGCCAACCTCTTCCCCGGGGCCAAGTTCGATGGCGTCTACGGCATGTGGTACGGCAAGGCGCCTGGCGTCGACCGCACCGGCGACGCCTTCAAGCACGCCAATTTCGCCGGGACCTTCCCCAAGGGCGGTGTCCTGGCCGTGGCCGGGGACGACCACACCTGCAAGTCCTCGACCCTGCCGTCGCAGTCGGAGTTCGCCTTCCAGGACTTCGAGATGCCGGTGCTGTCGCCGGCCGACGTGCAGGAGGT
>JAZKFM010000148.1:13961-15877 GCA_040386415.1 Pseudomonadota bacterium | reverse complement strand
TGCGGCGGATGTCCAGGCGCACCGAGGCGTAGAACTTCAGCGCGTTGCCGCCGGTCGTCGTCTCCGGCGAGCCGTACATGACGCCGATCTTCATGCGGATCTGGTTGATGAAGATCACCAGGGTGCCGGCCTTGGAGATCGAAGCGGTGAGCTTGCGCAGGGCCTGGCTCATCAGCCTGGCCTGGAGGCCGGGCAGGCTGTCGCCCATCTCGCCTTCGATTTCCGCGCGCGGCGTCAGGGCCGCCACGGAGTCGATGACGATGATGTCGACGGCGCCGGAGCGCACCAGGGTGTCGGTGATCTCGAGCGCCTGCTCGCCGGTGTCGGGCTGGGAGACCAGCAGGTCGTCCAGGTTGACGCCCAGCTTGCGGGCATAGGCGGGGTCGAGCGCATGCTCGGCGTCCACGAAGGCCGCGGTGCCGCCGTTCTTCTGGACCTCGGCCACCACGTGCAGGGCCAGCGTCGTCTTGCCGGAGCTTTCCGGCCCGTAGATCTCCACGATCCGCCCCTTGGGCAGGCCGCCGATGCCGAGCGCGATATCCAGGCCGAGAGAGCCGGTGGAGACCGACTCGATCTCCATGTGGCTCTTGTCGCCCAGCTTCATCACCGAGCCCTTGCCGAAGGCCCGATCGATCTGCGCCATCGCTGCTTCCAGCGCGCGCTGCTTGTCACCGTCTTCTCGTGCCACGAGCTTCAATGCCGATTGAGACGCCATAACCAAGCACTCCCTATTCCATGATTCCGCCAACCCGGTGGGGTAGATCGCTCTCCCCGCCGCCGGACTCAGGTGTACTTAATTTGTTCTCTGTTCACAAGATGTTCTTTCCCACACCTACGACCGTAATTGTCGCAGGAGACGGTATCGGGAAGCGGCGCCTTGTTCGCCGCGCGCAACGCCACCTAAGCTGAGCGCCCCGCTCCGGAGTTCCGCATGTCCCTGCTCGTCGGCCGCACGCCTCTGACCGTCCGACGGTTGGCCTATGTGGGATCCGACGCGCCGGCGTTCGAGAGGGCCTACGCCGCGCGCAATCCGGCCGCGGCCTTCGTCTCCGAAGCCCCTGACGGCGTCGTCATCGCCGACCTCGACAGCCTGAGCCCTGACGACCTGAAGGCCCATGCGGAGGCTCTTGCGGCGGATGGCGTCCTGGTGGCCGCCTCCCGGTCCGGGGCCAGGGTCGCCCAAGCACTCGCAGTCCTGGGGGACGATTTCCGCATCGACAGGGTGCAGCTCCTGGTCCCCGGCGATGACCACTTCGACGACTTCGCCCCTCGCCTGGCCCCCGCTCTACTGCCTCAGGTCGAGAACCGGGACCTGCTGCTGGTGGTCCGCAAGCGCGCGGCCGAACCCGCGCCCCTGGCCGTTCAGATCGCCGCCTTCGCGCCTCGGCTGATGGACATCCGCACCCGGCTGCCCGCCCACGCCCTGCGCGCCGAGCCGGACCTGATCGTGGCCTATGGCGGCGCGCCGTTTACGTTTCTGCCCCTCGGGCCCGAGGCGCCGAAGATCCTGGTGCTGCAGCGCCCGCTCCTGCCCTCGGCCAACGCCTGGTGCGTGGCGATGGCCGACGCCGTCCGGCGCGGCTGGCTGGTGGTGATGGAGATCGACGATCATCCGGCCCTGATCGCCGCGGTCGGAGGGCGCAAGCTCACCCCCGAGGGATGGCTCACCTATGGCTTCTCGCACGCCCTGCAGACCTCCACCGAGCGGCTGGAGCGGGCGTTTTCCAAGTACAATCCCGTGGTCAGGGTGTTCCCGAACGCGGTCTTCGACCTGCCCCCCTTCCCCACCGCCCCGGCGCCGCGTCGGGTCTTCTACGGCGCCTTGTCCCGAGGCCAGTTCGCCGCACGGGTGGCCGCCTCGCTCGCCCCCGTCACCGAGGAATTTCCCGAGGTCGAGTATGTGGTGGTGGGCGACC
>JAZKFM010000148.1:0-13951 GCA_040386415.1 Pseudomonadota bacterium | reverse complement strand
ACCGGGCGGTGTTCGACGCCCTGCCCACGACCAACAAGAGCTTCCACGGCTTCCTGCCCTACGAGGCCTATCTCGACCTGATGGCCACCTGCGCGGTGTCCCTCTCGCCGGTGGAGGGGCGGCTCTACGAGGACACCAAGAGCGACGCCAAGTTCCTCGACGCCGCGGCCCGGGGCGTGGTGACCCTGGCCTCCCCCACCATCTACGCCGAGACCATCGTCCACGGTCAGACGGGCCTGATCGCGCAGCGCCTGAAGGACTGGGCGCCGCAGCTGGCCGGCGCCCTGCGCGACGAGCCCGCCCGGCAGGTCATGGCCCGGCAGGCCTGGGACTATGTGCGCGACAACCGCATGTTCGCCCATCAGGCGGCCGACCGCAGCGCCTGGTATCGGGAACTCTGGGACCGCCGGGAGGAACTGAACGCCGGGCTCCTCACCCGTCTGCCGGGGCTGGCCCAGGCCCTGGCCTGAAACGATTGACTCCCGCCCACCCCGCCCGCCATTTCGGACCCAGCGCAGGAGAGCGACTTGGCGAACCTCATCAACCTTCCGGTGATCTCCGACCCCCGGGGAAATCTGTCGGTCATCGAGTCGGGCGCCCATGTTCCGTTCGAGATCGCGCGGGTCTACTATCTCTATGACGTGCCCAGCGGATCGGTGCGGGCGGGCCACGCACACCTGGCCCTGCATCAGCTGCTGATCGCGGTTTCGGGCAGCTTCGACGTCCGCCTGCACGACGGGACATCGGAGGAGGTCGTCACCCTCAATCGGCCGCACATCGGCCTGCACATCGGCCCCATGCATTGGCGGGAGATCGACAACTTCTCCTCCGGCTCGGTGTGCCTGGTGCTGGCTTCGACGGTCTACGACGAGGCCGACTACATCCGCGACTTCGACACCTTCCTGGCCAGCGCCAAACCGTGAAGTTCTTCGACCTCAACCTGTCTGATCCCGGGCTGCGGACGGAGCTCGACCAGGCCTATGGCCGGGTGATGGACTCCGGCTGGATGATCCTGGGGCCGGAGCTTGCGGCCTTCGAGACCGAATTCGCCGCCTGGTGCGGCGCCGCCCACGGCGTCGGCGTGGGCAATGGCCTCGACGCCCTGACCCTCACCCTGCGCGCGGCCGGCGTGCAGGCGGGCGCCGAGGTGATCGTGCCGGCCCACACCTTCGCGGCCACCTGGATGGCGGTGGAGGCCCTGGGAGCGGTCCCGGTCCCCGTGGAGGTGAACGCCGCGACCTATACCCTCGACGCCGACGCCTGCGCGGCGGCGGTGACGGACCGGACCGTCGCCATCGTCCCGGTCTCGCTCTATGGCCACCCGCTGGATCTCGATCCGCTGATGGCGCTGGCCCAGCGGCGCGGCCTGTTCGTGCTGGAGGACGCCGCCCAAAGCCACGGCTCGACCTACCAGGGTCGCAGGACCGGCGCCGGCGCCCACGCCACCGCCTTCAGCTTCTATCCCACCAAGAACCTGGGCGCGCTGGGCGATGCGGGCGCGGTCACCACCAATGACGCGGACCTGGCCCAGCGCATCCGCCGGCTGCGCAACTATGGGTCTGACCAGAAGTACGTGCACCAGACGCTGGGGGTGAACTCCCGCCTGGACGAACTGCAGGCGGCCTTCCTACGGGTGTTCCTGCCGCGCCTGGACGCCGCCAACGACCAACGCCGGGCGCTCGCGGCCGCCTACGACGCGGCCCTGGCAGGCTCGGGCTTGACGACGCCGAGCCAGGCCGACGGCGCCCGCCACGTCTATCACCTCTACGTGGTTCGCACGCCCGACCGCGACGGCCTGCAGGCGAGGCTGAAGGCCGCCGGGATCGAGAGCCTGATCCACTATCCCATCGCTTGCCACCTCCAGGACGCCTTCGCCCACCGCGGCTTCAGGCGAGGCGACTTCCCCCTGGCCGAGGCCCTGGCCGATGAGGTGCTGTCCCTGCCCCTGTGGCCGACGATGCCCGTCGGAAACGTCGCCGTGGTGGCGGGGGCCGCGCGATGAGCGATCCCTCCGCCCTGGACCGGGCAGCTTGGCAGCCGACGCTCTTCGCCGAGCGCCTCAGCCGGTTCGCCCTGCTGAAACTGCGCGCCGCGCCCTACGAGGACGCGCCGGTGCTGAGCGTCCTGCGCAACCACGCCTTCGAGCCGGTGGCCAGCGCCCTGGCGGCCTTCCTGCGCTTCGCCGATACGCCGATCAGCCTGCGGCTGGGGGAATACGACGACAGCCTCACCCTTCCAGAAGAGGCTGCCGCCGCTCACCTCATCTGGCTCGACTTCACCCGGTATCCCAAACTTTCCGCCGCCGAGCTGGAGGCCTGGCTCTTGGACCGGCTGACCGCCCTGCGGGCCGCTTCCCCCGGCCCGATCCTTGTGGCCAATTCGCCGGAGGACGATGACCGCGCGGCCCGCCTGAACGCGGCTCTCGCGACCTGGGCGCAGGCCACGCCGGGCGGGATCGTCCTGCGTCTCGACACCCTGGCCGAGCGTGAGGGTTCGAGCTTCTTCGACGAGCCTCGGGCCGCGGCGACGGGGACCCGCCTCTCCGACGCCGCAGCGCTGGAGGCCGCCCGGCGGCTTGGCCTGGAGATTTTGCCCGGCGTCTTCACGCGGCCCATCAAGGCCATCGCCGTGGATCTCGACAACACCCTGTATGACGGCGTCCTGGGGGAGGATGGTGTCGCCGGCGTGCGGCTGACCGAAGGCCACCGCTCGCTCCAGCGCCGGCTTGCGGAGTGGGCCGACCAGGGCGTGCTGCTCAGCGTCGTGTCACGCAACACCCGCGAAGACGTCGACCAGCTCTTCGCCGGGCGAGACGATTTCCCGCTGACGGCGGCCCACATCGCCGACTGGCAGGTCGGCTGGGGCGGCAAGGCCGAGGCGCTGAGGGCGACGGCCGCGGCGTTCAACATCGACACCGACAGCCTGCTGTTCATCGACGACAACCTGGGTGAACTGATTGACGTCACTGGCGCCGAGCCTGGCGTCCGCCTTCTCTATGCCGGCGGCCCCGCCTCCGAGACCGCGGCGGCGCTCGCCCTCTATCCAGGCCTGCCGCGCGGCGCCGTGGCCTTCGCCGGCCGCGCCGCCGACATCGCCGCCAACACCGCCCGCCGCGAGTTGTCCACCGCCAACCCCGCCAGCTACCTGGCCTCGCTGCAGGCGGTGCTGACCTTCACGCTCTCGCCTTTGGAGGATCGCGCGCGGCTCGTGGAGCTCAGCAACAAGACCAACCAGTTCAATCTGTCGCTGTCGCGGCTGTCCGAGGTCGCGGTGAACGAGGCCCTGTCCGCTCCCGACCGGGGTGTGGTCCACGTCCACCTCGCCGATCGGCTTGCGGACTCCGGCTCGGTGGCGGCGCTTTTCTTCCGGCGGCAGGACGACTATCTCGTGGTCGAGGAACTGGTGATTTCCTGCCGGGCTCTGGGGCGGAAGCTGGAAGACCTGATGGTGACTGAAGCCCTGCGCCGCGCCCTGTCCGAACTCCCCGCCGGCAATGTTCGGTTCAACCATGTCACCGGTCCCCGTAACGCCCCGGCGCGCGACTGGCTGGCCGCCTTCACGGGGCGGGACCTCGGCGAGCAAGGCGCGGTCGACCTTTCCCTCCCGTTGAAGCCGCCGGGCCAAGATGTCTCCGTGGTCTGGACCAACTAGATGAACAGCGCCATCGACAACGACCTGGCCGAGGTGGTCAGCCTGATCCTGGGCCGAGAAATCGCGCCCGGCGCCGACCTGCTGCGGGAAGAGACTCCCGGCTGGGACTCCCTCAAGAACCTTGAGATCATCTTCGCCGTGGAAAGCGCCTTCTCGGTGAGCTTCACCCCCGACGAGATGGCCTCGATCCGCAGCCTCGCCGACATCCGGGCCAAGCTCGCCACGCCAGATGCGTCATAGTTTCGGGATCGTCGGATACCGGTTCGCCCTGAGCCCGGTGACTGTGGACCATGCGGCCTTCCTGGTGCGGCTGCGCACCGAGGCCGGCGGCCGCTTCATTCACCAGACCTCGCCTAGGGTGGAGGACCAGGTCGCCTGGATCGAGGCCTATGAGGCCCGCCCTGGCGACTACTACTTCATCATCGAGGACATCCGTGAAGGCCGACCGGTCGGCGCGGTCGGCATCTATGACGTGGCCGCTGGCGAGGCCGAGTGGGGCCGCTGGGTCGTGGAGGTCGGATCGGTCGCGGCGGTCGAGTCGGCGCTGCTCACCTATAGGCTCGCCTTCGAGCAGTTGGAGCTGGACGCGGTCTATTGCCGGACAGTGGCCGACAACGCCCAGGTGGTGTCGTTCCACGACTCCTCGGGCGCCGCGCGCACCAGGGTGCTGAAGGACCACGCGGTCCTGGACGACGGCCCGCACGACAGCATCGAGCATCGCGTCGATCCCGCGCTCTGGGCGACGATGCGTCCGCGATTGGATATGATCGCCCGCCGAGTCGGGACGGCTTGAGGTCGTATGCTTGATCGAGACGGATGCCGGTTTCATCACCTGGGTCTCGCCTGCCGCGACTTAGCGAAGGAGTCCGCGGCCTGGACGGGGCTGGGCTACCGGCCGGAGGGCCCGATCTTCGTGGATCCGCTTCAGAAGATCCGCGGTTGCTTCCTGATCGGTCCCGGCCCGCGCCTGGAGCTGCTGACGCCGGAGGGCGAAGGCTCGCCGATCGAGGGCTACCTCGCGCGAGGGACGAAAATTTATCACCAGGCCTTCGAGAGCGACGCCTTCGAGAGCGACCTTGCCGGGCTGATCGCCCAGGGCGGCAAGGTGACTGCCGGGCCGGTTCCCGCCGTGGCGTTCGACGGGCGGAAGATCGCCTTCGTCCTGCTGCCGACCCTCAACCTGATCGAGCTGATAGAGGCTGCGCCATGACCGCCATCGACGAGGAACGCGACCGCCTGAATCGCATCGCGGCCGTGTCGCTGTACGGGGCCGGGGCCAACCGCGCGACCATCGCCCACTCCTTCAAGGTGTTCGAGCGCTACATCCGGCCCGGTCCGGTCCTGGAGATGGGCCCCGCCGAGGGACATATGACCGGCGATCTGGTGGGCACGAACCAGCCGCTCACGGTGGTGGAGGGCGCGGCCACCTTCTGCGACTCCCTGCGGGCGCGGTTCCCGTCCGCCGAGGTGGTGCATTCCCTGTTCGAGGACTACGCCCCGGCCCAGGCTTTCGAGACCATCGTTCTGGGCCACGTGCTGGAGCACGTGGACGATCCCGTGAACGTCCTGCGGATCGCGGGCGCCTGGCTGACGCCGACGGGGCGCATCCTGGCGGCCGTCCCCAACGCGCGCTCCCTGCACCGGCAGGCGGCCGTCATCATGGGCCTGCTGGCCTTCGAGGAAGACCTGAACGCGGCCGATCACCACCACGGACATCGTCGCGTGTACAACCCCGAAACCCTGAGGCGCGACTTCCGCGAGGCGGGCCTGGAGGTCGAGGTGTTCGGCGGCTACTGGCTCAAGCCGGTCTCCAATGGTCAGATCGAGCGCGACTGGACCGATGAAATGCTGTCAGCCTTCATGACGCTCGGTGAGCGCTACCCTGACATTGCGGGCGAGATTTACGTCGTGGCCCGGCGAAATCCTCAGGCGGGTGTCGCCACGTAGGTTTCAAAGCGCGCCATCTCCTCGGCCAGCAGGTCTCCGAACGCAGTATCCGCCATCTTGGCGCTAAGCCCGGCCGCGGCGGCGATGGCCCCGGGCAATTCCTCAGGATGATGGACCGCCAACCATCCCGTCACAGGGGATCCATAGGTGAGCAGAGGCCCCAGTTCGGTCTCGATGGGGACGATGGCGGGAGTGCGCACGGCCATCGCCTCCAGAATCGCCCGCGCGCCAACTTCCGGATAGCTGCCCAGGTAGATGTCGACCTGCTGCTCCAGGAGCACGGCCTGGAGGCTGGGGGCGGGACCCAGAAAGACATAGCGTCCGGGATCGATGCCCGCCGCCTTCAGGGCGTCGTGGATGTCATCGCGCAGGGCCTCGTCCCACGGGCCGATGTGGACGATCTCCGCGCCCTCGGCCTGCAGCGCTGGGACGACCCAGTCGGTCCACCTGCGCAGGCTCTCGCGGCCATCGTTGCGATACTTGCCCACGCTCCCGCACGTGGCGAGCCGCAAGCGGCCGGGGGCCTTCGCCGCCCTTTGTGTCGTGTCCAGGTCGGGCAAGGTCATCGCCACGTAGGTCGCCGGAAGACCGGCCTCGCGGCAGGCCAGATGGCAGGTGTAGGTCAGGTCCGCATGGGCCGAATAGGCGACCGTCGCCCCCAGACTCGGCAGGTGGTCGGCATGATGGACGAACTCCGTCACATCGCGGAATGGATAGGTGGCCGCCACCGCGCAGACGTCCATGTGGTGCTGCAATAGGAATATCCGCGTCGGCCTGATCGCGCATAGCACGCGGTACAGCTCAACGGTCCTGTCCAAGACGGTCGGAGCCTTCAGGACCAGCAGAGTTCGGCAGTGATAGCCCAGCGCTGCGATGTCCTCGCCGATCAGGCGCCGATAGGCGAGATCTCCGTAGAGATCGGTAAGGATCAGGCTGACCTGCTCTCCGCCGATCAGGCGCGTGATGTCAGCCACGACCTTGCTGTGCCCGCCGACACCGTAGAGCTGTGTGGCGATGACGCAGACATTGTCGTTGCTCTTTTCGCCCGCCCGGTCTTCCAGTTGCAGGGTTCGGACTATGTGGGGGATCGTATCGTCCAGGCCTTTGACGAACAATTTGTGGCCGCGCACGCTGGGCGCTCCAAGAGCTGGCGGCGATTGGACGAGCCTGGTGAGAACAGGGTCCAACGCCTCAGGCGTTCGGGCCGCCAGAACGTCGGCCGTCAGGCTTGGGGTCTCGAACTCGAACTTCAACGGCGCCTCCCAACTGCGGCCTGGCCCCAGATGCCACCCTTCAAAGCCTCACCGCAATGCCGGCTCATCGATCCCGCCACGGCCAAGCTGATTAAGGTCCTGGTCACCGAGTCACCTGCAACTCCACGTTTTGGCGTTCCTGGTGACAGAGTTTCGATGAGGCCATCTCCTTCCCCCGCCTTCGACCACGGCGCGGCTCTGCGCGTGCCGCCGGCCCATGACGGCCGAAGCTGGACCAAGCTGCTCTATTGGCTTGGCGCCGATGGCCACGCCCTCGACGAAACCGGCCTGGTGCAGGTCTCCACGCCCAATGGCTGGATGGTGGCCCGTCCCGGCGACTGGATCGTGCTGTCGGTGGGGGGCCAGTTCCACGTCGCCCACGCCGGGCCTCGGACGATGGACGCCTGACTTGCACACCGGCTCCTGCCTTTGCGGCGGCGTCCAATTCGAGGTGTCCGGCGACCTCCCCGACATCCAGGCCTGTCACTGCCGTTCGTGCCAGAAGGCCCAGGGGTCGGCCTTCGTGGCCGTCCTGCCGATCGCCAAGGCCGACCTGCGCTTCACCGCCGGCGAAGACCTGCTGGCCGCCTTCGAGTCCTCGCCGGGCAAGCAGCGCCTGTTCTGCAAGGTCTGCGGCGCGCCCATCCTCAGCCGCGCCGCCGCCCTGCCTGACCGGGTCCGCCTGAGGGCCGGCGCTGTCGAAGGTCCGCTCGGCGTCAAGATCGCCTCGCACGCCTATACCGGCGAGGCCGTCGACTGGTGCGCGGTGGCCGAGGACGCGCCCCACTATTCCGGGGCTCGTCCCGCCTAGCTACCTCCCCGTCTTCGGGTTCAGCCGCGCGACCCCGCCGCCCGGCAGGCGCACCTCGTAGGGGCCGAACCGCGTGTCGGGGGTCATGTAGTCCGTCGAGACGTACTGTGCGCCCGAGGCGAAGGCCGCCTCCTGCCGGGTGCGGTCATTGGCGCGGGCTTCGACCGTGTCGGCGTCGGCCCGCGTGCGCACGATCAGGCCGTTCGCCAGGGCCGCGTCGATGCGGCCTTTCAACTCCGCAGGCTCATTCAGGGTGACGTAGCCGGCCGCCGGCCCCTCGTCGGTGTTGATGAACATCGCCCGGCCTTCGAGCGACTTGCGGGCTCCGCGATAGAGGGCGGGCTTGGCGCCGCTCTCGTCCATGGCGAACATCACCGTGCCCCGCGCCGCCTTCAGGCGGGGCCAGCCGCCGGCCTTCACGCCCGCGGCCAGGGTGGGCGCCTTGCCCTGCACCCTGTCAGGGGTGATCAGGGCGCTCTCCGGGAAGACCGAACGGATATCGGCGTCGATCTGGTCCATGGCCTTGAGGTCGAAGGCGAGCGCGCTGACAGCGCCGGGCACGCCCTCCAGGCCGCCCTCCTTGAGGTTCATGATCACCAGGATCGGCAGGTGGTCGGGATGGGCCTTTGACCAGGCGCGGATTTCGGTCAGGCAGCCGAGGAAGGTCGGGCAGTTGGACCGGTAGTCGAGGTCCTGCACGTGCATCACCTTGAGCCCAGGCGCCTTCAGGGGCGCGAGATCATAGGGCGCGACCGTGGCGCTATTGGCCATCTTCATGGCCAGGGGCGCGGCGTAGCGTCCCCCCTCCGGGTCATTCAGCAGGTCGAGCTCCAGTTGGCGGGCGCCGGCGTCCAGCTGGGTTGTCAGGGGCGGGTGGGCATAGTCGAGGCCCTCGGCCTGCTTGGGCCTGACCATGCGGATGAGCGCCATCTCGGCGGGCGCGATGGCCAGCTTGTAGCTGTTGTGGGTGCCGACCGCCTGGAGGGCGTTCATCGGCAGGGCGTCGACGCTCGCCCGCGTACAGCCAGCCTCGCCGGACGGGCGCTCCAGATCGCAGTTGGCGGCGACGGCGAGACCGGCGGCAAGGAGCAGATGAAGCATCAAGATTTTCCCTCAACTCGACCACGTCGGACATCCGACAGAGCCTATCCCCGATTTGGTGCGGCCATTCCATCCAACCATTGTCTTGCAAAGGATTTTTCAAGACTTGGCGTGCCATGGCTAGTTCTCTGATTACCACGACGACGGCCTCGGGGGGGACATGGACGCGGTTACGGATCAGGTTAAGCATGCGGCGGCGAGTGCTGCCGGGCAAAGGCCTGGCGCCGCCTATCGCGCCACCCTCGCCGCCCATAGCCTGGCCATAGCCCCACGCCTCATCTTCGGCGTCACCGCCGCGTCGCTCCTCGCCATCGTCGGCCATCCGGGCCTGGCTCTCGCCCTGGCCGGGGTCGGTCTCGCCATCGCCCTCCTCGTCGGCCGCACCGCGCTGCGCGCGCGCACCGATCTCCTGGCCCGGCAGGACGAGAAGAACCGCCTGATCGAGACCCTGACCGAGGCCCGCGACGAGGCCATGCGCCAGGCGCTCCAAGCCGAGGCCGCCCGTGAGGAGGCCCGCCGCGCGAGCCTGGCCAAGTCCACCTTCCTGGCCACGATGAGCCACGAGATTCGCACGCCCATGAACGGCGTCCTGGGCATGGCCCAGCTCCTTCAACGGTCCGACCTTTCGGGGCTCCAGCGCAGCCAGGTCGACACCCTGATCAAGAGCGGTGAGCTCCTGATGGTGATCCTCAATGACATCCTGGACCTGTCGAAGATCGACGCCGGCCAGATGGAGATCGCCAAGAGCCCCTGCGACCTGCGCGCCCTGCTGTCGGAGATGGAGACCTTCTGGGCCCCCACCGCCGCCGAGCGCGGCCTGACCCTGGCGGTGGACGTCCACGACGCCGTGCCGTCCTTCGTGGCGCTGGATCCGCGCCGCATCCGTCAGGTGCTGTTCAACCTGGTGGGCAATGCGCTCAAGTTCACCAAGGAGGGCGCGGTCACCATCACGGTGGACCGCGATCGTGCGACAGACGCCCTCACCTTCGCTGTGTCTGACACCGGTGTCGGCATCGCGGCCGACGACCTGCCGCATCTGTTCCAGAAATTCAGCCAGGGCGACGCCTCCGACGTTCGCCGGTTCGCCGGCGCGGGGCTGGGCCTGGCCATCTGCCGCGAACTTTCGGCCCTGATGGGCGGCGACGTGACCGTGGAGAGCGAACTGGGCGTCGGCTCGACCTTCCGGCTCAGCCTGCCCCTGGAAGAAACCGACGCGCCGGCCGCCGAGGACATCGCCGCCCAGGCGATCGCAGAGGACGAGGCGCCGGTCCTCTCCATCCTCTGCGCCGATGACAACCCTACAAACCTGCTGGTGCTGGAGCAGCTGCTGGGCGCCATGGGCTTCCGCATCCGGGTGGCCAACGGCGGCCGCGAGGCCCTGGAGGCCATGACCACCGAGACCTTCGACCTGGTGCTGATGGACATCCAGATGCCGGAGATGACCGGGATCGATGTGCTGCAGGCGCTGCGCGCCCAGGCCGGTCCGAACCGCGAGACTCCGCTGATCGCGGTGACCGCCGACGCCATGACCCTGGGCGCCGACCGCTATCTCGACCTCGGCTTCGCGGGCTTCGTCACCAAGCCCGTCCAGGTCCAGAGCCTGGTCTCGGCCATGATGGCCGCCGTCGCCAATCCCGATGACGACCACAGCGACCTGGCCGCCACAGCCTAGCCCGCGACCGAAATCTCCAGCGGCGTTTCGGGCAGTCGGCCCGCCGCGATGTCCGGCAGCAGCTCTCGCAGGCGCTCGGGATAGATCATCTCGCCCGCAGCGGCGATCTGCGCCAGGCTCCACCAGCGCATGTCGTCCATCAGCACCAGCTCGTGCGGCTCCCAGGCCGCGCGGCTGGGCTCGCCGCCCGGGCAGCGGGCGACGAAATAGCTCTCCTTGAGGATCACCGTCTCGCCGTCAGCCAGGGTGAAGACACTGGCCCGCAGCCAGACCGCGGGACCACGCTCCACCTGCGTGAAGCCGGTTTCCTCGGCGATCTCCCGCCGCGCGGCCTGTTCCAGGCTCTCACCCGGATCGGCGCCGCCGCCCACCGTGAACCAGAAGCTTGGCGCGTCGGCGGCGGCGTTGGCGCGACCGCGCACCAGGAGGATGCGGTCCTGGGGGTCGAACAACAGAACCCTGGCCGTCAAACGCTCACGCACGAACAACTTACCTCCGACATGCCGTTCGAAAATTAGTCTGCGGCTCACCAGGTGTCGCTTCAGAAACCCGGCGGGGGGCGCCGGCATGGTCTTGGCAAGGCCCCCTCCGACGGGCCGCCCCCAGAATGCTGCGCCAGAAAGCCGCACCACTGGCAGGGACGAAGAACGCCGTTTTCACAAGGCGTTAAGCTGCGCCGGGTGAGGGTTTGCGCGGATCACGGGGACGCGCGCCTTGTCTGTCGCTTCACATCGGTTGCTCGGCTTCGCCTTCGCGAACGCGGACCTGCTTCTTGAGATCGCCGCCGATGGCGCGATCGCCTTTGCGATCGGCGCCAGCGAAGCCTTGTCCGGTTCTCGGGAAACCGCCCTCGTGGGCCGCGCCTGGCGCGACTTCATCGACGGCCGCGACCGCGCCATGGTCCAGGCCCTGCTGGACGGCCTGAGCGACGGCAAGCGCGGCGGCCCCCTGGTGGTCACCCTCGCCGGCGACGGCAGAGCCGAGCGCGCCGCGGCCATGTCGGTCTTCCGGCTGCCTGGCAATGACGGCGCCATCTCCTGCACCTTCAGCCGCGCGGCCCCCAACGCCAGTCATGGCCTGCACGATAAGGCGGGCCTTGAGACTGTCACAGCGGCCCTCTTCGAGACCGGCAAGGCGACCGGCCTCGATCTCGAGCTCGCCTTCATCGAAATGGGCGGCCTCACCTCCCTGCGCAAAGTCCTGGGGCCCGCGGCGGCGAAGGACATGGAGCTGCGCCTGGCCGGCGCCCTGCGCGCCCAGTCCCACGGTGGCGGCGCGGCGGCCGACCTCGGCGGCGACCGCTACGCCCTGGTCCGCCACCAGGGCGAAAGTGGCGAGGCCTTGGCACAGCGGCTCATGAGCCTGCTGGCCGTCGATCCGGCCCACGGCGTCAAGGCCATGGCCAAGACCCTGTCGCTCAAGGGCGACGCCTCTCCCGGCCAGTTGCTCCGGGCGATCCGCTATTCCCTCGACAATTTCATCAAGGACGGCCTGGACGGGACCTCCCCCGCTTCGCTGAACGAGGCCGTGAGCCGATCGGTGCGCCGCACCCTGGTGGAGGTCGGCGCCCTGGGCCAGGCCGTGGCCGACCGCAAGTTCCGCCTCGTCTACCAGCCGGTGGTGGACCTCAAGAAATCCTGCGCGGTGCATCACCACGAGGTCCTGGTCCGCTTCGGCGACAACGCCAGCCCCTTCCCCATGATCCGCATGGCCGAGGAATTGGACCTCATCGAGCCCCTCGACATCGCCGTCATCGACCGCACCATCGCCAAGTTGGTGGAGGACCCGACGCTCAGACTGGCGGCCAACATCTCGGGCCGCACCATCACCAGCCCGGCCTTCGTCGAGGCGGTCCGCACGATGCTTGCCGACAATCCCAAGGCCCAGGGCCGGCTGCTGCTCGAACTCACCGAGAGCGCCGCCATCGAGGACCTGGCTCTGGCCGACCGCCACCTCCAGGCGCTACGGGCCGAGGGCATCCTGATCTGCCTGGACGACTTCGGGGCCGGCGCCGCGTCCCTGGCCTACCTGCAGCAGCTCTCCCTGGACATCGTCAAGATCGACGGCCGCTACATTCGCGAACTGCAGCACGGCGGCCGCGAAAGCACCTTCATCCGCCACCTGGTGACCATGTGCGGCGAACTGGGTGTCCGCACCCTGGCCGAGATGGTGGAGACCCCCCAGGCCGAGGAGGCCGTGCGCCGCGCCGGGGTCGACTACGCTCAGGGCTGGCTCTATGGCGCGCCCGCCGAAGTCGCCGC
Organism: Pseudomonadota bacterium; assembly: GCA_040386415.1. Lineage (GTDB taxonomy): Bacteria > Pseudomonadota > Alphaproteobacteria > Caulobacterales > Caulobacteraceae > Phenylobacterium. Next base: position 1,255 of record JAZKFM010000148.1, on the reverse strand, counting down.
TTCCGCAGCGGGCCTCGCCAACACCAACGTCAAGCCCGCCGCCCGCCGCGTGGGGTCCGTCGACAGCTGGGGCTAGAATCCAGCCGCGCGGGCGCGGGCCGACCTAGGCCTGCGTCGCCAGCCACTCCGCCATATGGCGCTCCAGCACGGTCATCGGCATCGACCCCGAGAGAAGGGCCGCGTCGTGATAGGCCTTCAGATTGAACCTGGGGCCCAGCTTAGCCTTCGCCCCGTCGCGGATCTGCATCCAGCGAGTATGGCCGACCTTGTAGCTGCAGGCCTGGCCCGGCGCGACGCAGTAGCGTTCCACCTCCCGCTGGGCGCGGCTCTTGGGATAGCCGGTGACGGCGACCATGTAGTCGGTGGCCTTCTCGCGGCTCCAGCCCTTGGAATGCAGGCCCGTGTCGATCACCAGGCGTGAGGCGCGGAACAAGAGGCTCTGGAGGAAGCCGGCCTCTCCAAGAGGATCGCCCTTGTAGGAGCCCGTCTCGGCGGCCAACTGCTCGGCATAGAGCGCCCAGCCCTCGGAGAAGGCCGAGAAACTGCCGCCGGTGCGCCGGATGATGGGGATGCGGGAGCTCTCCTGGGCAAGCGCGATCTGCAGGTGATGGCCGGGCGCCGTCTCGTGATAGACCAGGGTCGGCAGGTTGTATTTCGGCCACTCGTGCGTGTCCTTCAGGTTGATGAAGAACGCCGCCGGGCGCGAGCCGTCCAGGGCCGCGCTCTGATAGTAGCCGTTGGACGCCCCGTCCTGGATGAAGGCCGGCACCCGCTTCACCTCCACCTTGGCCTTGGGCAGGGTGTCGAAGGCGAGCGGCAGGGTCTTGTAGACCTCCGCGATCTGGACGTTCAGGGCGGCGATCAACTCGGCGCGGCCCGCGTCGGTGTTGGCGTAGACCTGGCTCGGATCGTTGTTCAGGCCGTTCAGACGGTCGGCCACGGTCCCCTTGGTCATCCCCTGGCTCTTGAGGATGGTGTCCAGGCGCGCGGTGATGTCGGCCACCTGGTCGAGACCCAGCTGGTGGATCTCCTGCGGCGTCATGGTGGTGGTGGTCGAGGCCTCGCAGGCGTCGGCGTAATAGGCCGCCGCGTCCTCCAGGCGGCCGACGCCGGCCTCCGAGGTGGCGATGGCGCGGTTGGCCTGGACGGCGGCGATCTGGCGGTCGAGGGCCGGGTAGGTTTCCTGCGCCACGATCTTGGTGGCCGCGGCGCCATAGTCGGCGGTCAGGCCGGCGGCCTTGGCCTTGGCCACCAG
>JAZKFM010000147.1:243-6607 GCA_040386415.1 Pseudomonadota bacterium | reverse complement strand
GCAGCTCGGCCAGGCGGTTGCCGACGCAGCGGTGGATGCCGAAGCCGAAGGAGAGGTGCTGGCGGGGGCGTTCGCGGTCGATGATGTAGGCGTTCGGGTTCTCGATCACCTCTTCGTCCCGGTTGCCCGAGGCGTACCACATGATGACCTTGTCGCCCTTCTTGATGGTCTTGCCGCCCAGCTCGACATCCCGCGTCGCGGTGCGGCGCATGTGGGCCAGGGGCGTCTGCCAGCGGATGGTCTCCGACACCATGGAGGGCACCAGCTCGGGATTGGCGCGCAGCTTGTCGTACTGGTCGGGGTTCTGGTTCAGGGCCCAGACCGAGCCGGTCATGGAGTTGCGGGTCGTGTCGTTGCCGCCGACGATCAGCAGGATCAGGTTTCCCAGATACTCCATGCGATCCATGTCCTTGGTGGCCTCGCCGTGGGCCAGCATGGAGATGAGGTCGCCCTTGGGCGGCTGGGCGATGCGCTCAGCCCAAAGGCGGCTGAAGTAGTCGACGCATTCGAACAGCTCCATCTTCCGCTCGGCCTCGACGATCTCGGGGTCGTCGGAGCTGAACAGGCCCGACTCCGGTCCCGCCGTGGCCACGTCGGACCAGCGGGTCAGCTTGCGGCGGTCTTCCCAGGGGAAGTCGAACAGGGTCGCCAGCATCTGGGTGGTGAGCTCGATGGAGACGCGGTCGACCCAGTCGAAGGGCTCGTTGATCGGCAGGCCGTCCAGGGTGTTCTGGATCCGCTCGCGGATCAGGGGCTCCAGAATCTGCAGGTTGTGGGGCGAGACGATGGGGCTGACGGTCTTGCGCTGGACGTCGTGCTTGGGCGGGTCCATCGCGATGAACATCGGAAGGGTGAAGTCTTCCTTGGGGTCAAAGATGGTGATCGACGGCTCCGAGGAGAAGGCCTCGTGGTTGGTGTCGACGGCCATGATGTCGTTGTACTTGGTCACCGACCAGAAGGCGCCGTCCTCGTGGTGCTCAGGCGGATGCAGGTGGACCGGGTCCTCCTTCCGCAGGCGCTCGAAGTAGGGCCACATGGTCTCGGTGCGCCACAGCTCGATGTCGGTGGGGTTGATGTCCTCCAGCGGGATGGAATAGGCGCGCGCCCTGGCTTCCGCCTTCAGGTCGATGTTGCCGTCGCTCATCAGGTGTCCTCCGAAGCCGTCTGGAGCGGCTATCTTATCACTGTTCAGACGAGAATGCTTGAGGCTGAGCCGCAAGGCAAGGGGGTGCGCCAGCGGGGCGGGGCGGGCTGGCAGAAAAACTGTACAGACGAAAGCGCACGACCGTGCTGTAACGGGGGCTTCTCGAACAGATGTTTGACTGGATCGCCCATGGCCGCCGACGCCCTCTTCAAGCCCTTCGACTACAAGGGCCTGCACCTCAAGAACCGTATCGTCATGGCCCCGATGACCCGGTCGTTCTCGCCCGGCGGCGTCGTCACCGACGACGTGGTGGCCTATTACAAGCGCCGCGCGGCGGCCGAGGTCGGGCTCATCGTTTCTGAAGGCACGGGCGTCGATCGGCCGATCTCGGTGAACGACGCCAAGGTGCCGCGCTTCCATGGCGAGGCCGCCCTGGCCGGCTGGAAGCGGGTGATCGACGCGGTGCACGAGGCCGGCGGCGTGATGGCGCCCCAGCTGTGGCACGTCGGCGCGGTGCGCGCCCGCGACCCGGAGTTCCTGCCCGCCGGCCCCTATGACAGCCCGTCTGGCCTGTCGCGTCCCGACAAGCAATTCGGCGAGGGCATGTCCGAGGAAGACGTCGCCGACGCCATCCGCGCCTTCGCCGAGGCCGCAGCCCACGCCAAGGCGCTCGGCTTCGAAGCCATCGAGCTGCACGGCGCCCACGGTTACCTGATCGACCAGTTCTTCTGGGAAGGCACCAATGTCCGCGAGGACGCCTACGGTTCAAAAGAGCTGACCGGACGAGCCCGCTTCGCCGCCGATATCCTGAAGGAAGTCCGTAAGGCCGTCGGCCCCGACTATCCGGTGATCATCCGCATCAGCCAGTGGAAGCAGCAGGACTACACCGTCCGCCTGGCCCACGATCCCAAGTCCATGGAAGCCTGGCTGGGCGCCCTGGTCGACGCCGGCGCCGACATCCTGCACTGCTCGCAGCGCCGCATCTGGGAGCCGGAGTTCGAGGGGTCCGACCTCAACTTCGCCGGCTGGGCCAAGAAGCTGACCGGCGTGCCGACCATCTCGGTGGGTTCGGTGGGCCTGTCGGGGGAGTTCATCGCGGCCTATGGCGGCGAAGCCTCGCAGCCGGCCTCGCTGGACGAACTGGAACGCCGCATGGACCGCGGCGACTTCGACCTGGTGGCCGTCGGCCGCGCCCTGCTGCAGGACCCCGAGTGGGTGCTGAAGATCAAGGAAGGCCGCAACGACGAGCTGAAGAGCTTCGAGCGGTCGGCCATGGCGGTGCTGTACTAGGGTCTCAAGGGCGGCCCGTCAGCGACCGGTCGGATGAGGGAGGGGACTCCGCCATCAGAATAACATCGCCATCATCCCGGACGCCGATAGGCGATCCGGGACCCAGGGGCCGTGCGCTCCGCCCCTGGGTCCCGGGTCTTCGCTGCGCTTCGCCCGGGATGACGTGATGGGTTTTCCGGATGGGGATGTACCCTTCATCCGCCACTGCTCAGAAGGAAGTCTTTCTTAATCAGCCGCTGACCCGAGCGCCGTCTCAGCGATCGACTTGGCCGTCGGATAGTCGGCCTTGCCGTTGCTGGCGCGCAGCACCTCGGTGGTGGCGACGATCCGCTTGGGGGTGACCGTCCAGGAGTCCTCATCCAGGCTGGCGCCCTCCGACAGGCGGATGACGCCGGTGACCGACTGGCCCCACTTCTCGTCGGGCAGGCCGATGACCAGGGCGTCCTCGACGGAGGGGTGGGTCTTCAGGGCCTCCTCGACCTCCTCGGGGAAGACCTTTTCGCCGGCGGTGTTGATGCAGGCGCTGCCGCGGCCGAGCAGGGTGAGCGTGCCGTCGGCCTCCACCAGGCACCAGTCGCCGGGGATGGAATAGCGCTCGCCCTTGATGGTCCGGAAGGTGCGCGCGGTCTTCTCCTGGTCCTTGTAGTAGCCGAGCGGGTTCGGACCCTTGATGGCGATCATGCCGGACACGCCGGAGCCGGGCTCCACCGGCTCGTCGTTCTCGTCGAACACCTTGCAGCGCTCCCCCAGCATGAACTTGGCGGTGGGGGCCTCGCCGCCCTTCATCATCACCGAGGCGCCCATGCCGAGCGCCTCGGAGGAGGAGAAGGCGTCGCTGAGCATGGCGCCGGGCATGTGCTCCAGCAGGCCCTGCTTGACCTCCAGGCTCCACATCACGCCCGAGGACACCACCATCGCGACGCTGGAGAGGTCGTACTTGCCGGGGTTGGCGTTGAGGGTGTTGAGCAGGGGCTTGGCGAAGCTGTCGCCCACCAGGACCAGGGACTGGGGCTTGTGGCGGTCGATGGTCTGCAGCAGCTCGACGGGGTCGAAGGCCTGGCCCTCCAGGGTGACGACACAGCCGCCGCTCATCATGGCGCCCATGGAGGTGAGCAGGCCGGTGCCGTGCATCAGGGGCGGGGCCGGCAGGATGCGGCCGCCGGGGCCAGCGGCGCGGGTGGCGGCGGCCAGCTCTTCGAGGGTTTCGGGGACCGGGCCCATCATGCGGGCCTGGGCGAGCGTGATCTCTCGCAGGTCGTGGTGGGTCCACATCACGCCCTTGGGCATGCCGGTGGTGCCGCCGGTGTAGATGAAGAACTGGTCGTCGCCGGAACGCTCGAGGTCCAGCGGCCCGCCATTGCCCTCGGCGGCCAGGGTGTCGAAGTTTTCGGCGAAGGGGGCGGTGGTCTCGCCGACCTCGATCCAGGTCTTCACGTTCGGCAGGCGCGGGCGGATCTCGGTGATCGCATCCCGGAATTCCGACGAATAGACCACGGTCTGGGCGTCGGAATTGTCGAAGATGTACCAGACCTCCTGGGGCGTGTAGCGGTAGTTGACGTTGACGTGGGTCAGGCGCGCCTTCCACCCGGCGGCCACGGTCAGCAGGTACTCCGGCCGGTTGCGCATGTAGATGGCGATCTTGTCGCCGGGCTGGGAGCCCCGGGCGATCAGGCCGCGCGCCAGGCTGTTGGTGATCTGGTTGGCCTCGCCCCAGCTGAGGGTGCGATCGCCGTGGATGAAGGCCGGCGCCTCGGGGGGCACCGCGCCGCCGACCGCGTCCAGGATGTCTCCGAAATTCCAGCCCATCGTCTCTCTCCCTTGTCGCTCCGTCGCTCGTGGCGCCGGATGTCGAATTGTCATCGGTCGCCGGATCAGGCGTTGAAGTTGAGCTTCAGGCCCGGCCGCGGCCAGCGCGCCTTGAAGAGCTTGCCGGTGGCCGAGCAGGTCACCCAGGCGTCGCGCATGTCGGCGCCGCCAAAGCAGATGTTGGTGACGATGAGGTCGGGGAAGGCGAAGTGCTCGAAGCTGCCGTCCGGGTCGATGGCGGTGATCCCGCCATTGATGATGGTGGCGACGCAGACCTTGCCCGAGGCCTCGACCGCCAGGCTGTCGAACAGCTGGTAGCCCGGCATGTTGGCGACGACACGGCCCGGCGCGAAGCCCGCGGGCGGACCCAGCACGCCCGTCTCGGCGACGTCGAAGGCCCAGAGGCGGCCGAGGTTGGTGTCGGCCAGATAGACCACCTTCTCGTCCGGCGAGAGACCGACGCCGTTGGGGGAGATCAGGTGGTCGCGCTGGCGGCTGATGTGGCTGCCGTCGGTCCTGGCGTAGTAGAGCGCCCCGAACTTGCGGCCATCAGGTGTGGAGCAGCCGTGGTCGGAGAACCAGAAGCCGCCCGACTTGTCGAAGACGATGTCGTTGGGGCCTACCAGCCGCTTGCCGTCGCAGGCGTCGTAGAGGGTGGTCAGCTTGCCGGTGGCCAGGTCGAAGCGCTGGATCATGCCGCCGGTGTGGCTGGCGGGCGTGGGACCCGGAATGGTCAGGCCGCCATTGTCGAGCCACTCGAAAGAGCCGCCGTTGTTGGTGATGTAGATGGCGCCGTCCGGGCCGATGGCCGCCCCGTTGGGGCCGCCGCCGGTCTCCACCACGGTGGTCTTGGTTCCGTCGGGGGTGACGCGGGTCAGGCGCTGGGCCTTGATCTCGGTGAGGATCACCGAGCCGTCGTTCATGGCGATGGGGCCCTCGGGAAATTCGAAGCCTTCGGCGACCAGCTGCATGTCCATTGTTTCGTTCTCCCCGACGAATTTTCTGCCACTATGGGTCGGTTCCGCCGCGTGAGGCCAGTCCCATGACGAAACTCTATGCGCTCGATTTCTTCGCCTGGACCCAGGATCAGGCCGACGCTTTGCGCCGCCGCAGCGTGAATGAGATCGACTGGGAAAATCTGCTCGAGGAGGTGGAGAGTTTGGGGCGGCAGGAACGCAGCGAGCTTCGCAGCCATCTCATCATCCTCCTGACCCACCTGCTCAAATGGCGCTATCAGCCAGAGCGCCGGTCGAGAAGCTGGGCGCTGACGGTCGCTGAGCAGCGGATCGAGGCGCTGCGCGTGCTGCGGGACAATCCCAGTCTGAAACCTCAGATCGCTGACCTGCTGAGCGACGCATACGAGACGGCCCGCATCAAGGCGGCGCGGGAAACAAGGCGCCCCATGGCGACTTTCCCACCGGAATCGCCTTTCGATTGGGACCTCGCGATGACCGAGCCCGTCGAGTGGGACGACTAGGTCAGCGGCGTTCCAGCACCCGGATGGTGAAGGGATACTCGTCGTCCTCGCCGGCCGGATGGTCCTGGGCGCTGACCTCCTTCCACTGGCTCTCGTCGAAGCCCTTGAGGACGACGTCGCCCTCGACGTCGGCATGGACCTCGGTGAGATAGATGCGGCGCGCCCGGGGCAGGACCAGTTCGAACAGGGAGGCGCCGCCGATGACGCAGTATTCCTCCTGGCCATCCTCCTCGGCCTGCTCGCGGGCGATGGACAGCGCCTCGCTCAGCTCCTCGCAGACCAGGCCGCCCTTGGCTTCGAAGGAGCCGTCACGGGAGACCACGATATTGGTGCGGCCGGGCAGGGGCGCCTTGGGCAGGCTCTGCCAGGTCTTGCGGCCCATGATCACCGGCTTGCCCAGGGTGACAGCGCGGAAGTTGGCCAGGTCGGTCTTCAGCCGCCAGGGCAGCTCGCCGCCCCGGCCGATGACGCCATTGGAGGCGCGCGCGATGGGGCCGGCGGTGAGGATGGGTGTCATGGGGAGAGGTTAGCGTGACTCCTGTCCCACCACACCCGTCATCCTCGGGCTTGTCCCGAGGACCCCTCTCGCCGTGATGCTGAGAGGGTGAGTGGAATGTCGAGGCGCCCATGAATTCTGCCGCGCCGAG
>JAZKFM010000147.1:0-233 GCA_040386415.1 Pseudomonadota bacterium | reverse complement strand
ACACCGACAGAGGGTTCCTAGGCACAAGGCCTAGGATGACGGGGGGAGTGGCGCCGGGATGAGCGGACTTACACCGCGATAGGGGCTGCGATCTTCTCGTGGGCCTTGTAGCCGCGCAGCTTGAAGTCCTCGTACTCGTAGGAAAACAGGTCGGCCTTGTCGGCGATCTCCAGGCGCGGGAGGGGCAGGGGATCGCGGGTCAGTTGCTCGCGGGCCTGGTCGAGGTGGTTCAG
>JAZKFM010000146.1:0-19048 GCA_040386415.1 Pseudomonadota bacterium | reverse complement strand
TGTAGATCAGGGTGTGGCCGGCCACGACCTCGCGGCCCATGGCGGCGTGGGCGGCGGGGTAGGTCGCCTGCAGCCAGGCGTGCAGCCGGTCCCATTCGGCGGGCTGGTCATCGGCCCTGTCCTGGTGGCTGATGGTCCAGATCTGGATGGCCTGGGACAGGTGCTGGGCGGCCAGGGCCCGGTCCACGGTGAATGCGGGCGCAAGCTTGACCCCGGAGAGATCGGCCGCCGCCGGGGCCTTGAAGGTCGCCGTCCGCACCGCGATCACGCCCACCAGCAGGGCCGCGGCCCCACCCAGGCCCAGGCCGATCTTCGCCGCCGTTTTCATTGTCCCACCCCAAGTGATCGTGAACCCTAGGCCGTTCTCGCAAGGAGAGGGAAGGGCTGTGCTAGACTGCTTGTCGCGCGCCCGAGGAAACCATGAGGAAGCTTCACCGTTAGTCCCGCATGGCTTACCGCGCGCCCCGTCATCCCCACATCGAAAAACACGCCCGGCGTCAGACCATCATCGCCCGGGTCGTGGGCCTGGTCCTGATCTGGGGCATCGTCGGCATCATGGCCCTGCTGGCCGAGCGCTCCATCCCGGCCCAGCACCTGCCGTGGAAGACCCTCAGCGTCATTGATCCCGTCGGCGTGGCCACCAAGGCCAAGGCCGCCCGCACCGGCGAGGACGCCGCCGCCTGCCGCGCGGTCCTGGCCCAGGGGGGCCTCAGCTTCCGGGAGGTGGAGGAAACCTCCGCCGACGGAAGCTGTCAGGTGCGCGGTGCCCTGCGAATCACCGGCGGCATGGCGCCCCTGCGCCCCGCCGATGTCTCCATGACCTGCAAGGAGGCCCTCGCGGTCTCCATCTGGGAGCGCCAGATCGTTCAGCCCGCCGCCTTCGAGGTGCTGGGGGAGGCGGTCACCGCCATCGACAACTACGGCTCCTATTCCTGCCGCAACATCTACGGCCTGGCCACCAGCCGGGTCAGCGAGCACGCCAGCGCCAACGCCCTGGATGTCGCCGGCTTCCGCCTGGCCAATGGCGAGACCATCAGTGTGCTGAAGGATTGGAACGATCCGGGTCCGAAGGGCCGCTTCCTGCGCCGGGTCCGCGACGAGGGCTGCCGGGTTTTCACCACCGTCCTGTCCCCCGACTACAACGCCGCCCACGCCAACCACTTCCACCTCGACATGGGCGGCGAGGCGCTCTGCAGCTAAGGCCGCGGACGGAACAAACGCGGAATTAACGCAAAATTCACCATGGTTAACAGACGGAACCGAGGGTGAACGAACCGGGCCCGAATCGGAGTCGCGCCGTTCTCTCTTCCCCCGCGCAGTGGGGGAAGTGGCCCGACAACTGCTTGGCTGGAGGGGCGATGGGGATGTGTATCTGAAACGCACGGCTCTCCAGGCTCGCACCCCCATCGTCTCTCGTCCGCTTCGCGAACATCGAGACACTTCCCCCACTTGCGTGGGGGAAGAGGTCAGGCCATCGCCCCTTCCTTCACCCCCTGCGCCGTCACCCGCCGACGCGCCCGAACCCCCTCGGCCAGGCGCTCCAGCACCGCCACCGAGGCAGCCCAGTCGATGCAGCCGTCGGTGATGCTCTGGCCGTAGACCAGCGGCTGGCCGGCCACGAGGTCCTGGCGGCCGGCCTCGATGTGGCTCTCCACCATCACGCCGACGATGCGGCGTTCCCCGCCCGCCAGCTGCCGGGCCACGTCGTCCATCACCTTGGGCTGGTTGGCCGGGTCCTTCGAGGAATTGGCGTGGCTGGCGTCGATCATGATCGAGGGGCGCAAACCCGATTTCTCGATCACGGCGGCGGCGGCCGCCACGCTGGCCGCGTCATAGTTGATGGCCGTCCCGCCCCGCAGCACCACGTGGCAGTCCTCGTTGCCGGTGGTGGCGGCGATGGCCGAGCGGCCGTCCTTGCTCACCGCCAGGAAATGGTGCGGCTGGCTGGCGGCCTTGCAGGCGTCGACGGCGATCTTCACGTCGCCGCCGGTGCCGTTCTTGAACCCCACCGGGCAGGACAGACCCGAGGCCATCTCGCGGTGGATCTGGCTCTCGGTGGTCCGCGCCCCGATCGCCCCCCAGCCCACCAGGTCGGCCACGTACTGGGGCGTGATCACGTCCAGGAACTCCACCGCCGCCGGCAGCCCCATGTCGTTGATGTCCAGCAGCAGGCCGCGCGCCAGGCGCAGACCCTCATTGATGCGGAAGGTTCCGTCCAGATAGGGATCGTTGATCAGCCCCTTCCACCCGACCGTGGTCCGGGGCTTCTCGAAATAGACGCGCATCAGGATTTCCAGCTCGCCGCCGAACCGCTGCCGCTCCTTCAGCAGCCGGCCGGCATAGTCCATGGCCGCTTCGGGATCGTGGATGGAGCAGGGGCCGATCACCACGGCCAGCCGGTCGTCCTGGCCGTGCAGGATGGCGTGCAGGGCGCTGCGCGCGGCGGTGACCGTCGCGCTGGCGGCGGGGGTGCGGGCGAACTCGGCCATCACCTGGGAGGGCGGGCTGAGCTCGGTGAGGCTGGCGATGCGAAGGTCGTCGGTGCTGGACATGGGGATCTCCGGGTCGGGGAGGTCACCGTGGCGGGCATAAAAAAACCGCCAGGGTGACTGGCGGTGGGTGGGTGCTTGTCTAGGACGCTGTCACGTCAAGCCAAGTCCTTCCTCCGCCAGGGGCGTCGGAAAGCTAAAATACCAAGCTTGGGCGGCGGTGCGGGTCATGACAGAAACCGCGATACACCAGCTTTTCCACGGAGTCACCCCGGTGAGCGCCAAGGTCCGCAACGCCACCATCGGCGTCCCGCCCGCCGAGGTGGAGATCGGCGAGGCCCTCGTGCGTCGTCTGCTGACCGCCCAGCACCCCGACCTCGCTGGCCTTCCGATCCGCCTCGTCGCCTCGGGTTGGGATAACGACATGTTCCGTCTCGGCGACGACATGGCCGTGCGGATGCCGCGCCGCATCGCCGGGGTCGAGCTGATCGAGAACGAGCAGAGGTGGCTGCCGACCCTGCCGCGCCTGCCCCTGCCGATCCCCGCACCCCTTCGCTTCGGGGTCGCCGGCGAGGGCTATCCCTGGCCCTGGAGCGTCCTGCCCTGGATGCCCGGCGGCTCGGTCGACCTGGATCCCCTGAGCGCCGACCAGGCGCCGGTGCTGGCGGGCTTCCTCAAGGCTCTGCACCAGACGGCGCCCGGCGACGCGCCGCACAACCCCCATCGCGGCGTGGCCCTGGCCGAACGGGTGGCCTACCTCACCCCCCGTATCGACCGGCTGGCGGCGGAGACCCGGTTCATCACGCCCCGCATCCGCGAGGTCTGGGAGCGCGCGCTTTCGACGCCCATCGACGTCGAGCCCACCTGGCTGCACGGCGACCCCCACGCCCGCAACGTGCTCTCGGAAGGTGGCCGGCTCACCGCCGTCGTCGACTGGGGCGACATGTGCCGCGGCGACCGCGCCACCGACCTCTCCAGCCTGTGGATGCTGCTGCCGGACCGCCCGTCCCGCCACGCCGCAATGGCCGCCTACGGCGCCAGCGAGGCCACCTGGGCCCGCGCCGCCGGCTGGGCGGTGAATTACGCGGTGGTCCTGGTGGACGCCGGCCGGGTCAATGATCCGAGACTGGTGGCCATGGGGGAGAAGACCTTCGCGGCGATCGAGGCGGGGGACTGAGCTCCAAAAGAGCCTTCCCCCTCGATGGGGGAAGGTTGGATGGGGGTGCGGCCGCTGAGTTGGGTTGAAATTGAAAGTGGGTGCCGACCTAAGCCGGCCTGCGGCGCCCTGAACTCACCCCATCCCCGACCCTTCCCCCATCGAGGGGGAAGGGAGAGGTCACCACATGCTCGCCGCCGCCCGCGCCGGCCACCCGGCGTCATAGGCGTCCCCACCCTGGGCGCCCGCGCTCGCCGCCGACAGCATCTGTCCGGCGCTCGGCAGCCGCGATGCATCCACATGCTTGGCCGGGTTCCAGAGGTCGGCCCGGATCACCGCCCGGGCGCATTGGAAGAAGACGGTGTCGATGGTGATCACGATCACGCACCTCGGCGGCTTGCCCTCTATGCGGAAGGCCTCCAGCAGATCCTCGTCGGTCCGCAACTCCGCCCGCCCGTTCACCCGCAGGCTCGAGCCCGACCCCGGGATCAGGAACAGCAGGGCCACGCGCGGGTCGCGCACGATATTGCGCAGGGAGTCGGCGCGGTTGTTGCCGCGCCGGTCGGGCATCAGCAGGGTCCTGTCGTCGGCGATCCGCACCACCTCGCCGGCGTCCCCGCGCGGCGAGCAGTCCAGCCCCTCCGGCCCCGCCGTGGCCAGGGCGGCGAAGGGCGAGGCGGCGATCAGCGCCCTGTACTCGGCGTTCAGCCGGTCCAGCTCCTTCAGGGTGGAGGACGGGCCGGGCCGGCCGTAGAGGGCTTCCAGGTCTTCGATCGTCGTCAGGGCGGGCATGTGTGAGCTTTCATCACCAGGGCCTCACCATCCCCCAACCCAGCGGCCAATAAAATTGACTAGTCCGCCTTCATCGGTGAGGATTTCTCACAGATGCGCCAGCTTCCGCCCCTCTCGGCCCTGCGGGCCTTCGACGCCACCGCCCGCCTGGGGTCGGTGACCCGCGCCGCCGAGGAGCTCGGCCGCACCCACGGCGCGGTCAGCCGCCAGCTCCGCAGCCTGCAGGATCACCTGGGGTCCCCCCTGTTCGACAAGGCCGGCGCGGGCCTGCGCCTGAACGCCCAGGGGATCGCCCTGCAGGCCGTGGTGGCCGGGGCCCTCGACCGGCTGGAGCAGGGCTGGCGGCGCGTGCGCGACGAGGCCCGCGGCCCCGGCGTCCATGTCGCCTGCAGCGCCACCTTCGCCACCCGCTGGCTGGCCCCACGCCTGGCCGACTTCTACCGCGCCCACCCCCAGGTGCGGGTCCGCCTTTCCATGACCTCCGCCCGGGAGTTGCGCGACGAGGGCGCCGACCTGGTGATCGCCTGGGACTGGAAGGGTTTCCCCGCCGCCGACCAGGCCCGCGCCATTCCGCTGGCCCCCGTCGCCTTCGGCCCGGTCTGCGCGCCGGGCTACCCGCTGGACGAGATCCTGGGGGCCGACGTGGCCGTCCCCTGCCGCATCGCCCACGACTTCACCTCCAGCGCCTGGGACCAGTGGTCGGCCGCCACCGGCCGCAGGGTCACGGGCGCGCGCGAGCTCAGCTTCCCTCACACCCATCTGTGTATCGAGGCCGCGCTTGCGGGCCTGGGGGTCGCGCTGGTGGAGCGCCGGCTGATCGGCGCCGAGCTGGCCGACGGCCGCCTGCGCGCGCCCTGCGGCTTCGCCGCGTTCCAGCAGGGTCTGGTGGCTATTCCCTCCGGAGACAGGTACCAGTCTGCCTCCGCCCGCCTTTTCATCGATTGGTTGGGCGCAGCGCTGACCAGTGGTTGATCTTCGCCCCGGCGACGGACAGCCGCTTGGGCCCGGCTAGTCCTGGCTTCGGGTGCGCTGACGTGATGGAAAACGACATGGTCGAAACTGTTCTGGGCCGGCTGCGCGCCGCCACCGCCGAGGCGCAGCAGCGTCTGGAGACGCGGCTCGACATCGTGGAGCAGGTGACGGCCCCGGCCGACCGCCGCCGGTTGGTGGAGCGCTTCCACGCCTGGCACCTCGGGTCGGAGTCGGGGATGGCGCCGCTGCTCTCCGATATCGTCGGCCTGGGCTACGCCGGGCGCCGGCGGTCGGTGGAGCTCGCCAGCGACCTCGCCGTCCTCGGGGGCCAGCCCCAGGCCGGACGCCGTATCGCCGCCCCGGCCAACAGCGCCGAAGCCATGGGCCGCCTCTATGTGCTGGAGGCCTTGACCCTGGGCGGCAAGGCCATCGCCCGCCAGGTGGCCGCCCGCGGTCTCAACATGAAGGGCCTGTCCTTCCTCGATCCCTACGGCGCGGAGGCCGGCGAGCGCTGGCGCAAGTTCGTGCTGATCGCCGAGCGTGAGGGCGCGGTCTCCGACAAGGCCTGCGAGGCCATGGTGCGCGGCGCGGTGGCGGGCTTCGCCCAGGCCGAACGCTGGCTCTGCGAGCCCACCGTCGCGGCCTGACCGCCGGCTCAGAGCCCCTTCAGCCAGGGGATCAGCCGCGCGTTCACCTCTTGCGGCCGCTCCTGCTGGGTCCAGTGGCCGCAGCCCTCCAGGATGTCGGCGCCGCGCAGGTCGGTCATCTCCTCGCCCATGATCTCCAGCAGGTCGCCCCGGCCGAGCATCGAGAGCACCAGGTCGCGCTCGCCGCCGATGAACAGGCTGGGCTGCTCGATCTTGCGGCCGGCGAACTTCGACAGATACTCGAAGTCCCGCTGGTGGTTGCGGTAGCGGCTGACCGGCCCGAAGAACCCCGACTGCGCGAACTCGGCGGCGTAATAGTCCAGATCGGCCTCGCTCAGCCAGGCGGGGAAGGGATCGGGGTCCACCAGTCCCTCCAGCAGGCTCTGGCCGTGGGCCTTGTCGTTGGGCCAGGTGCCGTCCGGCGCGTCGCCGCTGATGGCGTAGTAGAACTTGCGGATGCTCATCCGCGGATCGGCCTCCAGCTCGGCCTCCGGCGGCCCCACCTCCTCGAACCAGGCCTGGTAGAAGAACTTGCCGCGGCTGGTGAACACCTTGTCCACCAGGTCCATGAAGCTGGTCTTCGGAACCCCCGTATAGGGCACCGACAGCCCCGCGACGGCGCGCACCCGGTCGGGGCGGGTCAGCGCGGTGTTCCAGACGATGGGCGCCCCCCAGTCGTGGCCCACCAGCACCGCCTTCTCGCCGGGCGTCAGATGTTCGACCAGGGCCGCCACGTCGCCCACCAGGTGCTCCATGTCATAGGCGCTGACCTGGTCAGGCTTGCTCGACCCGCCATAGCCGCGCACGTCGATGGCGCAGGCGGTGAAGCCGGCCTGCGCGATCGGCCCCATCTGGTGGCGCCAGCTGTACCAGCTCTCCGGAAACCCGTGCACCAGGACCACCAGCGGGCCGGAGCCCTCTATCGCCGCCCGCAGCGAGACATCGGGCAGGTCGATCGTGCGGAACTGCGGCATGGGGTCCTCCTGGCCCCATGGTTAGGCCCATGACGGCGGGTCCGCCAAACGCAAAAAAGCCCGCCGGGGAGGGCGGGCTTTTCGGCTTATCCCCCAGGGCTGGGGAGGACGGGGGGATCAGCGGGCGGCGAGTTCCGAGCGGCCGTAGGCGGCCACCTGGCTGCGCTGCGACTGGGTCAGGCTGTCGATGGCCTCGGCGCGGACCGCCTCGATGCAGCCCTCGGTCTTGACCATGCGGGTCCCGACGTCCAGGCGCTGGGCGTCGCACATATTCTTGGCCACCCGGTCCAGGCGCTGCTCGAAGGCCGCGACGCCGGCGGCGGTGGAGAGATCGCCCACCTTCAGGTTCACCGGCGCGGCGTGGGCCGCGGTGGTCAGGGCGAGCATGGGGATGGCGGCCAGGGCGAGCGTGGCGGCGGCAGCGATCTTGTTGGTGAGCTTGGACATGGTGGGCTTCCCTCTGGGCGTCTGATGTGGTGGGCGGCGACACGCCGCCGATGACCGATGAGATAGACCCGCTGCTCGCCGATGTCCCGTGAAGTTCAAGTAATGACAGAGATTTAAGATCATTACGGAAAGTACATATTCGTTACACGCGTCACGTTACTTAACGCGCGGTAACAATCGGGATCGGAGCGTAACCTCTAATTCCTCCCCCTCCGGGGGAGGGGGACCGCCGAAGGCGGTGGAGGGGGTTAGGGCGGTGCGAACCCAACGACCCAAGCCCCCTCCGTCTCGCAGGCTTCGCCAGCGATCCACCTCCCCCGAACCGCGCTGCGCGCTGGGGGCGGAATGAGAGTTCCAAACGCAAAGAAGCCCGCCGGTGAGGGCGGGCTTCCAGGCCGTGACGTCCCGACTGGGGAGGAAGGACGTCCTAGCGGGCGGCCAGTTGCGAGGCGCCGCTGGCGGCGATCTGGCTGCGCTGGGTGGCGCTCAGCTTGTCGATGGCCTCGGCGCGGACCGCCTCGCGGCAGCCGCTGGTGTTGACCATCCGGGTCCCGACGCCCTGGGCCTGGGCTTCGCAGACATTGCCGGCGACCTTGTCGATGCGCTGCTCGAAGGCGGCGACACCGGCGGCGGTGGAGAGGTCGCCGACGCTCACCGACATCGGGGCGGCATGGGCGGCGGTGGTCAGGGCCAGGGCGGGAAGGGCGGCCAGGGCCAGGGCGGCGACGGCGGAAGCGGTGTTGATCAGCTTGAACATGGGGTGGTCCCTCTAAGGTCTCGAATGTGTGTGGCGGCGACACGCCGCCGATGACTTCGAGATACGAGGGTCGACTTCGTAAGTCTTGTGAATACCAGGTAATGACAGAGATTTAAGGACATTACAGCTCGTACATACATGACGCGCGAGTAACAGTACTTAATGCGTTTTATTCCTCCCCCGCCGGGGGAGGGGGACCTCGAAGCGGTGGAGGGGGTTAGGGCCGTGCAAACCCAACGATCCAAGCCCTCTCCGTCTCGCAGGCTTCGCCCGCTATCCACCTCCCCCGAAACGCGCTGCGCGCTGGGGGAGGAATTAGGGGTTGGTGGCCAGCCAGATCACGTGCCGCGCGCCGCGCTTGCCGCCGCCGGCCCGCACCGGGACCACCTCGACCTCGAACCCCGCCGACTTCAGCCGCCGGGTGAAGGCCTCGCTAGGCCCCGAAGACCACACCGCCAGAACCCCGCCGGACGACAGGGCGCGCCGCGCCGCCGCCAGCCCCTCGCGGCTGTAGAGCCGGTCGTTCTCCTTGCGGCTCAGCCCCTCGGGCCCGTTGTCGACGTCCAGCAGGATGGCGTCATAGGCCTTGGCGCCGCCCGCGATCGCCGCGCTCACATCGCCGAGCACGACGCTCACCCGCGAGTCCTCCAGACAGCCGGCCGAGAGGTGCGCCATCGGCCCGCGGGCCCAGTCCACCACCTTGGGAACCAGCTCGGCCACCGCCAGCGACCCCTGCGGCCCCAGGGCGGCGAGCGCCGCGCGCAGGGTGAACCCCATGCCATAGCCGCCGATCAGCACCCGCGCGGCAGGCCCCACCCGCGCGCAGACCAGGGTGGCGAGCGCCTCCTCCGATCCGCTCAACCGGCTGTTCATCAGCTCGATGGCGCCGGCCATGATCGAGTACTCGGCGCCCCGCCGCATCAGCCGCAGCTCGCCGCCGCCGTCGGGGACGAGCGCGGTGTCCAGGTGTTCCCAGGGGATCATGGCGTCCTTCTAGCTTGTCTGGACGTAACCTCGCCAGCCGCCCCGCGAACTGATCTGATGAGACGCGCCAAGGAGCCCGCCATGACCCGCCTGCTGCTGACCACCGCCGCCCTCGCCAGCCTGGCCGGCGCGGCGGACGCCCAGACCAGCCTGACCTCGGCGGTGTTCGCCCGCCCCGCGCCCCGCGTCTCCATCGCCCCGGAGATCGCGGAGGCCAACGCCCTGCGCCAGGCCGGGATCGCCAAGACCTCGGTGGACCGCAGCTTCGCCAGGACGGCCACGGCGTCGCTGGGCTTCCTCTGCGGCCTGCAGCCCCGCGCCGACGCCGCCATCGGCTCGGCCCACGGCTTCGACAGCCAGGGCCGCTTCCTGGGCGCCAAGCTCAGCTTCGCCTTCCGCTAGCCCCATGGATATCCGCATCCTGGGCGCCGGCGACGAGGACCTCTTGGTGGAGGCCGTGAACCTCTCCGACGAGGGCCCCATCAGCCGCGAGGCCGCCACCCGCCACCTGGCCGATCCCGACCTGGTCAATGTGGTGGCCATCGAGGACGGCGTCGTCGCCGGCTTCATCTACGGCCACGTCCTGCGCCGGTTCGAGGCCGTGAGCCTCTTCATCTACTCGGTGGACGTCGACGAGGCCTTCCAGCGCCGAGGCCTGGCCAAGGCCATGCTGGCGCGCCTGCGCGACCTCGGCCGCACGGGCCGCTGGGACGAGATGTTCGTCTTCACCAACGCCTCCAACGACGCCGCCATGGCCCTCTACGCCAGCGCCGGCGGCGTCCGCCCCAACCCCGACGACGTCATGTTCGACTTCGACTGAGAAACCCGCTCATCCCCGCGTAGGCGGGGACCCAGGCTTTTTCTCCGTGTTGAAGTCCTGGTGCGGCTTTGAGCTGATCGAACTCACCAAACCAAAAACACCTGGGTCCCCGCTTTCGCGAGGATGAGCGGTGTGGGGATTCAGCCCCGCGGCATCCGGTACAGCCCGCAGATCTTGTTCCCGTCCGGATCGCGCAGATAGGCCAGGTACAGCCCCGACCCCTCGCGCTCGCCGGGCGGCTCCTCGATGGCCGTGCCGCCATTGGCCACACCGGCTGCATGCCAGGCGTCGGCCTGTTCGGGCGACTCGCAGGCGAACCCGATGGTCCCCCCGTTGGGCGCCGAGGCCGGCTCGCCATCGATCGGCTTGGAGACCGAGAACACCCCGGTCTTGGTCCGGTAGAAGACCCGGCGCCCGCCATCGATATTCCCCGCCGGCACCCCCAGCGTCCCCAGCACCGCGTCATAGAAGGTCTTGGACCGCTCGACGTCGTTGGTCCCGATCATGATGTGCGAAAACATCGGTGTTTCTCCCTGTGTGTTGTTGGGAGTCTCATAGGACCCGCGACCCATCCGTGACAACGCCCCCAAATTCCTCCCCCTGCGGGGGAGGGGGACCGCGCAGCGGTGGAGGGGGCTAGGCCGTCGCCAATCCACGATCCAAACCCCCTCCGTCTCGCAGGCGTCGCGCGCGATCCACCTCCCCCGACCCGCGCCTTGCGCTGGGGGAGGAATGGAAGCACCCAACCCCCGTCCCCTTGACGCAGCGTCCGCCCGTCCCGCAAATGCCAGCCCATAAAACCAAACATCTGTTTTAAGGGAGTTGCGCTCATGGGTGAGCTGTTTGATCTGGCCGGCAAGGTCGCCGTCATCACCGGGTCCTCGCGCGGGATCGGCAAGGCCATCGCCGAGCGCATGGCCGAGCACGGCGCCAAGGTGGTGATCTCCTCGCGCAAGGCCGGGCCCTGCGACGAGGTGGCCGCCGCCATCAACGAAAAGCACCCGGGCGCGGCCATCGCCATCCCCGCCAGCATCTCCTCGAAGGAAGACCTGCAGCGCCTGGTGGACGAGACCCGCAAGGCCTTCGGCAAGATCGACATCGTGGTCTGCAACGCCGCGTCGAACCCCTATTACGGGCCGATGAGCGGCATTTCCGACGACCAGTTCCGCAAGATCCTCGAGAACAACATCATCGCCAACAACTGGCTGATCAACATGACCAGTGAGGAGATGAAGGCCAACAAGGACGGGGCGATCATCATCATCTCGTCCGTCGGCGGTCTGCGCGGCACCTCGGTGATCGGCGCCTACGCCATCTCCAAGGCCGCCGACATGCAGCTGGCGCGCAACCTCGCCCAGGAGCTGTCGCCCCACAATATCCGGGTCAACTGCATCGCGCCCGGCCTGGTGAAGACCGACTTCGCCAAGGCGCTGTGGGACACCCCAGCCGGTGAGGCCCGCGCTAGCTCCGGCACCCCCCTGCGCCGCCTGGGCGAGCCCGACGACATCGCCGGCGCTGCAGTGTTCCTGGCCTCGAAGGCCGGCTCCTGGATGACCGGCCAGACCGTGGTCATCGACGGTGGTTCGACCTCCTGATCGATCTAATTCCTCCCCCTTCGGGGGTCGAAGGCGGATCACAAAACGCATCGCGTTTTGCCGCCGGAGCGGACCGCGTAGCGGTGGAGGGGGTTAGGATCGTGCCGATACAGCGGCCCAAACCCCCTCCGTCTCGCGGCGTGCGCCGCGATCCACCTCCCCCGAGCCGCGCTTCGCGCTGGGGGAGGAATTGACAGCCTTCACCTTCCACCCCGCCGCCCCCGACGACCTCGAAACCCTTGTCGCCCTGCGGATCGCCGCCCTGCGCGAGAGCCTGGAGCGCGTCGGCCGCTTCACGCCGGAGCGGGCGCGGGCCCGCTTCATCGAGAGCTTCCGCCCCGAGCACACCCGCCTGATCCGGGTCGGCGCGGCCCTGGCCGGCTGCGTCGCCTTCGGTCCGCGCGGTGACGATTGGGAGATCGAGCACTTCTACCTCGACCCCGCCTTCCAGGGCGCGGGCCTCGGCGGGGCGGTGATGGCCGCCCTGCTGGCGGAGGCCGACGCAGGCCGCCACGCCGTCCGCCTCACAGTGCTGCGCGACAGCGGAGCCAATCGCTTCTACGCCCGCTTCGGCTTTGCGGAGACCGGGCGCGAGGGTGTGGACATCTTCCGCCGGAGGCCCGCGAGCCCCTGATTCCGGCAGTCGCTAGGTGATGCAACGCATCCTGCGCTAGAGTGTTAGACCCGACAGAAGCCGTGCGCTATCGGGCGGAAATTGTGAGATATTCTATCTGGGTACGGCTCTCGTTTCGCGAGCCTCCAGTCGTTTTGAAGGGCGCCCATGGCGGCCCAAACCCCGCACTATTCCGAAGAGGCCGCGCTCAGCCTCACCCTGGCCATCGTCGCGGCGTCCCAGGCCCCCCTGCTGTTGCTGGACGGGGACCTCAACATCGTCGCCGCCAGCCAGACCTTCGGCCAGGTGTTCGAGATCGATGTGGACAGCGCGGTGGGCGGCCCTCTCTCCGGCCTCGGCGCCGGTGAGTGGGCGATCCCGCGCCTGCGCGCCCTGCTGGACGCGACAGCCGGGGGCGCCGCCCCGATCGACGCCTTTGAACTGGATCTCGTTCGCCCCGGCCGTTCGCCCCGTCATCTGCTGATCCACGCCCAGCGGCTGGTCTATCTCGACCTGGAGAACCGCCGCCTGCTGATGTCGGTCACCGACACCACCCAGGCCCTGGCCGACCAGAGGCTGAAGGACGACGCCCTCGAGGCGAACCTGGTCCTGCTGTCGGAGGTCCGCCACCGGGTGGCCAACAGCCTGCAGATCATCGCCAGCGTCCTGCTGCAGAACGCCCGCAAGACCGCGTCGGACGAGACCCGCGCCCACCTCAAGGACGCCCATAACCGGGTGATGTCCGTGGCCGCCCTGGAGCGCCAGCTCAGCGAGTCCGCCGCCGAGACCGTCCAGCTCCAGACCTACTTCATCGCCCTGTGCGACAGCATCGCGGCCTCTATGATCGCCGACCCCCAGCAGATTTCCCTGCGGGTCACCGGCGAGGGCGGCATGGTGGCGGCGCGCACCTCCGTCAGCCTTGGCCTCATCGTCACCGAACTGGTGATCAACGCCCTCAAGCACGCCTTCCCGGACGGCCGGTCGGGCGCGATCGTGGTGGACTGCCAGGTGCGCGGCCCCAACTGGACCCTTTCGGTCACCGACGACGGCGCCGGCGTTCCGGCCCAGCCCAGCCAGGGCCGCACCGGCCTGGGGACCAGCATCGTCCAGGCCCTCGCGCGGCAGCTCGAGGCGGTGGTGGAGATCGCGCCCGCCCACCCCGGAACCCGGGTCACGGTCACCCACACCCAGATCGCCCTGGTCGGTGACGACCAAACCGAGATTCCCGCCGACGGCCAGGCCGCGGCGGGCCTTTGAAGAAAGCCCGCCCATGGACAAGTCCCTTACCCTGCTGATCGTCGAGGACGAGATCCTTCCGGCCATCTCGCTCAAGAGCGGGCTGGAGGACGCCGGCTACCAGGTCATGGACCTCACCAGCCGGCCCGAGGAGGCGATGGCGGCGGCCCGAGAGTGCAAGCCGGACCTCGCCCTGGTGAACATCAAGCTCTACGGCCGCAATGACGGCATCGCGCTCGCCGTCGAACTGAAGGCCATCGGCGTGCCGGTGCTGTTCATCAGCGGCCAGCCGAACCGCGCCGTCTCCGCCCGCACAGTGGCGGTGGGATCGCTCGCCAAGCCCTACAGCGTCGACGACATGGTGGCGGCGGTCGCCTACCTCCTGGCCCGCCTGGCCGGCGACGCCTCCCAGCCCCGCCCCAAGGACCTGCAGGTCTTTGACGAGGACCTCCCCGAAGTCGCCTAGGAGCGGCGGACCAGGGAGCGCGGCCTAGATCCTCCCCCAGGCGCTTCGCGCCGATGTGGGGGAGGTGGGTCGCCGCGCAGCGGCGAGCCGGAGGGGGATCAACGTAGTTGACCCCTTCCGCCCTCAAACAAGAGTCAAAGTCCCCCTCAGACGCTTCGCGCCAGCTCCCCCAGAGGGGGAGCATCTTGGAACCGTGACCCGCAACCGCGGGCCGTCCACCGAATCAAAAAGCGCGCCTTGGCGCGTCCGCGACACATCTCGGCACAATCGCGCAAGCGCGCCATCCCATTCGGAGTCATCCTCTCCCCACAGACAGGGAGAGCCCCATGACCGCCACGCTGCGCCATTTCGCCATCAACGCCGACGACGTGCCCCGCGCCAAACGCTTCTACGAGGCGGTGTTCGGCTGGACCTTCACCCCCTGGGGACCGCCGGACTTCTACCAGACCCGGGATGTGGGCGAGGGCCTCATCGGCGCCCTGCAGGGCCGCCGGGAGCTGGCGCCTGGGGTGCGCACCAACGCCCTGGAGACCACCTTCGGGGTCGAGGACCTCGGCGCCACCCTGGCCGCCGTCGAGGCCGCCGGCTGCAAGGTTCTCATGCCCCGCGTGCGGATCGAGGGCGTCGGCGACCTCATCTACTTCCAGGACCCTGAGGGCAACATCATCGGCGCCATGCAGTACGACGCCCAGCGCGCGACGTGAGCGGCGACGGCTTGCTGGTCCGGTCCCTGGCCTCGACCTATCCCGACGGCTGGGTCATCACCGACCACGACCATCCCTGGGGCCAGCTGGTCTATGGGCGCACCGGGGTGATGCGGGTGACGACGGAGGGCCGCGCCTGGCTGGCGCCGGCCACCCGCGCGGTCTGGCTGCCGCCCCGGCGCCCCCATTCGATCCGCATGGCCGGGGCCGTGGCCATGCGCACTCTCTATGTCGCCCCGGAGATCGCGGGGCCCTTGCCGGCCGAGGCCTGCGTCCTTGAGGTGGGGCCGCTGCTGCGCGAGCTGGTGCTGCACATCCTCAGTATCGGCATGCTGGATCCGGCTGTCCCCGAGCATGGTCGGTTGGCCGGGGTGCTGATCGACCTGATCGCCCAGGCGCCGCGCGAGGACCTGGCCCTGCCCCTGCCCATGGACCCCCGCGCCCTGGCGCTGGCCGAACAGGTCCAGGCCGCGCCTGACGACCGCGCCGACCTCACCCACCTGGCGCGGGCCGCCGGCGCCTCCCTGCGCACCCTGCAGCGGATCTTCCCGCGCGAGACCGGCCTCTCGCTGGAGGCATGGCGTCAGAAGGCCCGCATGATCCACGCGGTCGCCGCCCTGTGCGCCGGAAGCTCGGTGACGGGGGCGGCCCTGGACTGCGGCTATGACAGCCCCTCGGCCTTCATCACCGCCTTCCGCCGCCAGTTCGGCGTCACCCCCGGGCGCTATAGACCGTCACATGTCGGCACATGACGGTTGGCCTGTCGGCCCGCAAACCCAGGCCCCGTAGGGGATGGTGGTGAGGGCGGGTGAAAGGCGTTTTCCCCACCATCATGTTGGCTACGAAGTGGCCTTCCGCGACAGCTCCCGCGCCCTGGCCAGCCGCTCGACGCCTGAGTCCAGGGTCGCGTCCCCCTTCGAGAAGCAGAGCCTCAGGATGCTGGTCACCGGGTCAGTCTCGTACAGCGCCGAGACCGGGATGGCGGCGACGCCGGCCGCCTTGACCGCCCGCAGCGCGAAGGCCCGGTCGGGCTCGCTGACCCCGGAGGCTGCCAGGTCGACATTGAGGAAGTAGGTCCCCTGGCTGGCCAGCACCTTGAACCCTTCCCGGCTCAGGCCCGCCCCCAGCCGGTCCCGCGACCGCTGTAGCCCGGCCGGCATGGCGGTGAACCAGTCGCCGGGGTTGTCCAGCCCGAAGGCCACGGCCGCCTGCAGGTTGGGCGGCGTGGTGAAGGTCAGGAACTGGTGGGCGCGGGCCAGCGCATGGGTCAGCTCCGGCGCCGCGCAGAGGAAGCCCACCTTCCAGCCGGTGAGGCCGAACATCTTGCCCGCCGAGCCGATCTTCACCGTGCGCTCGCGCATATTCGGCAGCGACATCAAGGGGATGTGGGCGGCCCCATCGAACACCACCTGCTCCCAGACCTCGTCGCAGATGGCGGTCACGTCATGGGCCACGCAGAAGCCGGCCAGCAGCTCCAGGTCCTCCCGGGGCAGGACGACGCCGGCCGGATTGATCGGGTTGTTCAGCACCACGAACCGGGTCTTGTCGGTGAAGGCGGCCTCCAGCATGGCCCGGTCGAACCGCCAGTGCGGCGGCTCCAGCCGCACCAGCTTCGGCACGCCGCCGGCCCTGCGGATCAGCGGCAGGTAGGCGTCATAGACCGGCTGGAACACCACCACCTCGTCACCGGGCTGCACCAGAGCCAGGAAGGCCGCGGCCAGGGCCTCGGTGGCGCCGGAGGTGATGGTGACCTCGGTCTTCCAGTCCAGGTCCAGGCCCTGCGAGCGCCGATAGTGCCCGGCCACGGCTTCGCGCAGCTGCGGCAGGCCGGCCATGGGCGGGTACTGGTTGTAGCCGTTCAGCACCTCGTCGGCCGCCTTCTGGCGGATCGCCAGGGGGCCGGCGTCGTCGGGGAAGCCCTGGCCCAGATTGATGGCCCCCAGCTCCCGGGCCAGGCCCGACATCTCCTCGAACACGGTGGTCGGGAGGTTGGCGAAGACCGGATGGGCCACGGCGCGCCCTAGTGGACTCCCGCCAGGGCGTCGCCGAGCGTGCGGCGGGTCACCGGCTTGCCGAGGAACCCGACGGGATTGATCGCGGCCATGGCGGTGCGGAAGTCGTCGGTGATGGAGCCGGAGACGAACAGGGAGCGCACGCCGAGCCGGTCATAGAGCTTCTGGGCCAGCTTGCCACCGTCGGTGTTCTTGGCCAGGCGGATATCGACCAGGGCCAGGTCGGGCTTGTTGTCCTCGGCCAGCGCCCAGGCGGCGCCGGCGTCGGCGGCCTCGGCGACGACCTCATGGCCGAGGTCCTCCAGCAGGCCGCAGATGTCGAGAGCGATGAGCGCGTCGTCTTCAACAACCATTATGCGCATGGTCATACGGTACTCCTCGGGAACACGACTGCAAAACTGGCGCCGCGATCCACGTCTTCAATTTCGAAACGTCCGCCCAGTTGCCGGGTCAGCGCCTCGATAGCTCTCATGCCCAAGCTCTTGGTCTGCTTTGGGGAGAAGCCCTCGGGCAGGCCATTCCCGTCATCGGACACGCTCAACCGGCAATCGTCCCCGTCAGCTCCGAGCGAGACCTGTATGCGGCACGTTCGATCCTGCGGACAACCATATTTGAGGGCATTGGTAACCAACTCGTTCAGGATGAGCGCCAAGGGCGCCGCCTGCCGCACATCCAGGGAGATCGATTGCACCTGGGTCGCGAGTTCGACGTCCTCCCGGCCCATGGATTCAACCAGTTCCCGGGCGAGGGCCTCGGTATAGGCCCCGGCGTCGAAGCGCCCGATCTGCGCGCCGGCCTTGTAGAGCTGCTCGTGCACCCGGCCCACGGCCATGATGCGGCTCAGCGTATTGTCCAGGGCATCCTTGGCCTCGGGATGGCTGACGGCGCGCGACTGCAGGCGCACGACGCTGGCGATCTGCTGCAGCGAGTTCTTCACCCGATGGTTCACCTCGTCGAGCAGCAGGGTGCGGTCGGCCAACAGGGCGCGCAGGCGCTCGGCGGTGTCGGCCTCCACCTCGCGGTCCAGATTGAGATCGCGCATCGCCTTGACGAACAGCCAGGCCAGCAGGCCGGCGAAGGCTGCCAGAGCGCCCAGGACCAGGATGCGGACCGTGGCCGCGCGGTCGGTTCGCTGGGCCTCGAGACTGGCTTCGGCGCTGTCGAGCTGCGCCACCAGGCGGCGGATCTCGCCCATGGCCGCGACGTCCCGGCCCTCGCGGATGATGCGGATGGCGGCGACCGGGGCTCCGGCGGCGCGGGCGGCCAAGGTCTGGTCTATGACCTGCAGGCGGACGGCCATCTGTGCGCGTAGGGTCCCAAGGCGCTCCTGCTGCTCGGGATTGTCGACGGTGAGCTCGGTGACGGCCTTGAGCTCGTCCTGGGCCCTGGCCCGAGCCTGGACGACCTGGTCGACGAAGACCCGGTCGCCGGTCAGCACATAGGCGCGCTGAGCCGATTCCGCGTCGGTCAGGGCCTGCAGGACATTGCTGATGCCCGAGCGCACCTGATGGGTGTGACTGACCCAGTTGGCGGCGCTGTCGTACCAGAGGAAGACCCCGCCCAGCGAGGCGAAGGCGAGGAAGAGGGCGGCGACCGTTCCGGCCAGCAGGCGAAAGGCCCGCTCCCGCTCGCCCTGGCGATCCGCCCCCGAAAGCTCTACCGGGTCGCGCGCCACCTAGGGACTACTCGTCCTTGGCGCGGCGCTTGCGGAGGCTGGGGTTGAGCACCTGCTTGCGCAGACGGATCGACTTCGGCGTCACCTCGACCAGTTCGTCTTCCTCGATATAGGCGATGGCCTGTTCGAGGGTCATCCGGCGCGGCGGGGTGAGGCGCACGGCCTCGTCCTTGCCGGACGCGCGGATGTTGTTGAGCGCCTTGGCCTTCATCGGGTTGACGTCCAGGTCGTCGGCGCGCGAGTTCTCCCCGATGATCATACCCTGGTAGGTCTTCTCGCCGCCGCCCACGAACATGAAGCCGCGGTCCTCGAGGTTCCACAGGGCGAAGTCCGTCGTCTCGCCGTCGGAGTTGGAGACCAGCACGCCCTTGCGGCCGGCGTCGATGGCGCCCTTGTAGGGCTCGTAGTGGCTGAACACCCGGTTCAGCACGCCCGAGCCGCGGGTGTCGGTGAGAAACTCGCCCTGGTAGCCGATCAGCGAGCGCGACGGCGACATCAGGCTGATGCGGGTCTTGCCCGCGCCCGACGGGCCCATGTCCTTCAGCTCGGCCTTCCGGGCCGACAGCTTCTCGATGACGATGCCGGTGAACTCGTCGTCCACGTCGATCATCACGTCTTCGATGGGCTCCAGCCGCTGGCCGGTTTCCTCGTCGACCTTGAACACCACCCGCGGGCGGCTGATGGACAGCTCGAAGCCTTCGCGCCGCAT
>JAZKFM010000145.1:1781-7659 GCA_040386415.1 Pseudomonadota bacterium | reverse complement strand
CTTGAAGATTGGGAAATAGGTCAGGGCCGCCAGCAGGCAGCCCAGCAGGATGATCGGTTTGCGGCCGATCTTGTCCGACAGCCAGCCGAACACCACGAAGAAGGGCACTCCCAGGATCAGCGCGAAGGCCACCAGGGTGTTGGCGAGCGCCCCGTCCAGCTTGAGCATCTTCTCCAGGAAGAACAGGGCGTAGTACTGGCCGGTGTACCAGACCACCGCCTGGCCGGCGGTGAGGCCCGCCAGGGTCTGGATCCAGCTGGTGTAGAGGCCGCGCTTTCCGGGCGGCGCATGCTCGGCGACATAGGTGGCCGCGCCGCCATATTCGCCGCCGAGCGCCAGGCCCTGGATCAGGCGCATGATGATCAGCAGCACCGGCGCGGCGACGCCGATCTGGTCATAGCCGGGCAGCAGGCCGACGGCGAAGGTCGAGAGCCCCATCAGCAGCATGGTGACCAGGAAGGTGTTCTTGCGACCCCAGAGGTCGCCCAGGCGGCCAAACACCAGGGCGCCGAAGGGTCGGACCGCGAACCCGGCGGCGAAGGCCAGCAGGGCGAAGATATAGCCAGTGGTCTCGTTCACGCCCGAGAAGAAGTGCAGGGTGATGAAGCCGGCCAGCGAGCCGTAGAGGTAGAAGTCGTACCACTCGAAGACGGTGCCCACCGAGGCCCCGGCGATCACCATGCCGTTGCCGCCGCGCGTCTTTTCCTGAGCCATGCCGTCCCCCCGGAGCTTTACCGGGGAGCCTAGCTCCAATTGGCCGCGAGTCGATCCTGCTCGGCGGCCCGGCGTCGCCGGTTAGTGGCCCTCGCCGCCCGAGAGTTCGCCCATGGCGCTCTGCAGGTAGTTCTGCTCGCCAAGCTGGCGCACCAGGCTGAGCTGGGTCTCGAGGAAGTCGATGTGCTCCTCGGTGTCGGTGAGGATCTCGCGCAGGATCTGGCGGGTGACGTAGTCGGCAGCCTCCTCGCACAGCTTGATGCCGCGGATCTGGTCGGCCCGGCCTCCGACCTCGACGGCGAGGTCGGAGGTCATGCATTCCGGCACGGTCTCACCGATCCGCAGCTTGTGCAGGTCCTGCAGGTTGGGCAGGCCGTCGAGGAAGAGGATGCGCTTGATCAGCTTGTCGGCGTGTTTCATCTCGCCGATCGATTCTTCGTAGGTGATGGCGCCCAGCTTCGCGAGACCCCAGTTCTGGTACATCCGCGCATGCAGGAAGTACTGGTTCACCGCCGTCAGCTCATTGGTCAGGACCGCGTTGAGCAGTTGGATGATCGCCTTGTCGCCCTGCATGTGAGCCTCCGTCCTTCGCCGTTCAGGCGCGCAACCTCACGCCCTCGGCGGATGCTGTCAAAGCCTATGTTTGCAAGTGATTCAGCCTCGCAGTCGCAGGGCTGAAGCGGTCCTATTCGGCCGCGTAGCGCAGGGCGTCGCCCTGTTCCTCGACCATCTTCTTCATGTCGCAGACGCAGCGGGCGCACTGGGGCTTGGAGCCGCAGGCGCGGAAGATTTCGGCCGGACGCTGGGCGCCGCCTTCGATCGCGGCGCGAACCTCGCGCTCGCGGATGCCGTTACAGTTGCAGACGTACAAGGGGGACTTCCCTCCGACCAATGAGTCCTATGTAGCAAATGCGAACGCCGTTGCAACTCATTTGCAAATGATGCGGTATGCCTGGGCTGCATGAGGGCCCGCGACCCTTTGTCGCTCACGCCAGAGCTTGGCGTCACACGTTCGGTGAGATGAGAGTGCCACCGCTGATCGACCTCGGCGATCGGCGCTTGAGAGGTCCTGAACGTCATGGACGTCGACGCTCTATTGCTGTCGCGGCTGCAGTTCGCCTTCACGATCGCCTTCCACATCATCTTCCCAAGCTTCACCATTGGACTGGCCAGTTACCTGGCGGTGCTTGAGGGGCTGTGGCTGGGCACCCGCAACGAGGTGTTCAAGACCCTCTACCTGTTCTGGCTGAAGATCTTCGCCATCTCGTTTGGCATGGGCGTCGTGACCGGCGTGGTGCTGAGCTACGAGCTGGGGACCAACTGGAGCGTGTTCTCCAGGGTTTCGGCGCCGGTGATCGGGCCGCTGTTCGCCTTCGAGGTGCTGACCGCCTTCTTCCTGGAGGCCAGCTTCCTGGGGATCATGCTGTTCGGCTGGAAAAAGGTCGGGCCCGGCCTGCACTTCGCCGCCACGGTGCTGGTGGCCGTCGGGACCCTGATCTCGGCCTTCTGGATCATCTCGGCCAACAGCTGGATGCAGCACCCCACCGGCTTCTCCATCCTGCCCAATGGCGACCTGATCGCCACCGACTGGTTTAACGTGGTCTTCTCCCCCAGCTTCCCCGCGCGCTTCGCCCACATGACGCTCGCGGCCTATCTGACCACGGCCCTGGTCATCGGCGCGGCCTCGGCCTGGCGGCTGCTGAAGGTCGGCGACGAGGCGGAATCGAAGATGAGCCTGCGAATGGCCATCGGCATGTTCGCCATTGTCGCGCCGCTCCAGCTGCTGGTGGGCGATCTCTCCGGCAAGAGCGTGGAGCAGCTGCAGCCGGCCAAGCTGGCGGCCATCGAGGCCTTCTGGGACACCCGGAACGAGCAGCCCTTCCACATCGCCGCCTGGCCCGACCGCGCGATCGAGGGCAACCGTTGGGAAATCTCGATCCCCAAGCTGGGCAGCCTGATCACCGGAGGCAGCACCGATGCGGAGATTCGCGGCCTGAAGTCCTTCGAGCCCCGCGACCGGCCGCCGGTGGCGGTGGTCTTCTGGGCGTTCCGGGTGATGGTGGGCCTGGGAATCGCGATGATCGTCCTTGGCCTCTGGGGCGCCTGGCTCTGCTGGAAGTCCGCGCCGGAGCGATCCCGGCCCTATCTGATGGCCGCTGTCGCCATGGGACCGGCGGGCTTCGTTGCGGTGATCGCGGGCTGGGTGGTGGCCGAGGTCGGCCGCCAGCCCTGGGTCATCTACGGGGTGCTGCGAACCGAGGACGCCGCCTCGCCCCTGCTGGCGGGTCAGGTGTCGCTCTCCCTGCTGGGCTTCCTGATCGTCTACGCCATCATCTTCAGCGTCGGGGTTCTCTACATCCTGCGCCTGATCGCCGAGGGGCCGGTGGCCGGATCGCATGAACTGGTGGACGAAGACCGGGCGCCGGGCACGCCGCTCGCCGCCATGCCGGAGGACCCGGGATGAGCCTCGACTTGCCCCTGATCTGGGCCGGCATCATCGCTACGGCGGTGCTGTTCTACGTGATGTTGGACGGCTTTGATTTGGGGGTGGGCATCCTGTTTCCCTTCGCCACCGAGGCGGAGCGCGATGTGATGATCGACTCGATCGCCCCGGTCTGGGACGGCAACGAGACCTGGCTGGTCCTGGGGGGCGGCGGCCTGTTCGCGGCCTTCCCCAAGGCCTATGCGGTGATCATGCCGGCCCTCTACGGCCCGATCATGTTGATGCTGCTGGGCCTGGTGATGCGCGGCGTGGCCTTCGAGTTCCGGGCGCGGGGCCGGGTGCGGGGCCGGGCCTTCTGGACGGCGGCCTTCGCCGGCGGATCGATCACCGCGGCGGTGGCCCAGGGGTTTGTCCTGGGCGGCTTCATCCAGGGCGTGACCTTGCGGGACGAGGCCTTCGCCGGCGGCCCCTGGGACTGGCTGACCCCCTATACCGTGCTGGTGGCGGCGGGAACCGTGGCCGGATACGCCCTGCTGGGCGCCACCTGGCTGGTCTGGCGCACCGAGACCGAGCTGCACGGCAAGGCCCGCCGCTGGGCCTGGATCGCCGGCCCCCTGGTGGCGGTCCTGCTGGGGGCTGTCAGCCTCGCCACCCTGCTGGTCCATCCGAGGATCGCTGTGCGCTGGGGCTTCACGGGCGAGGCCTTCGATCCCGCCGCCTTCCTGCCGCTGGTCCCCATCCCCCTGCTGGGCCTTGTGGGCCTGGTCATCGTGGCGGCGGGCCTGATGCGCCGTTCCCACGGCTGGCCCTTCGCCGGCGCCCTGCTGGTCTTCCTGTCGGGCTATGCCGGGCTTGCGGCCGGCTTCTTCCCCAATATCATTCCCTACGGCATGACCTTCCGGCAGGCGGCCAATGCGGAGAACGCCCTGGCCTTCATGCTCTGGGTCACGGCCTTCGTGCTGCCGGCGATCCTGGCCTATTCGGCCTGGGTCTACTGGGTCTTCCGAGGCAAGGTCACCGCCGATGCCGGCTATCATTGAGCCCCCGCCTGAGCCGGGCGCGCCACCTGGGCCGCTCTGGAAGCGCCTGGCCTGGTTCGTCGGGATCGCGGTGGCGAGCACCTTCGCTGTGGCCATCGTCGCCTATGGGATGAAGGCGGTCCTGCCGACCTATTAGGCTCCGGCCAAGGATGGGCTAAAAGCAGGCCATGACCCCGTCCTGCCGCCTCTATCTGATCACCCCGCCCCGCATCGATGACCTGGCCGCTTTCGGCCGTACGCTGGCCGCCGCGATGGACGGCGGCGACGTCGCTGCGGTGCAGATCCGGCTGAAGGACCAGCCGGAAGCCGAAATCGCCGCCGCGGTCGACGTACTCGCCCCCATCATCCAGTCGCGCGGCGCCGCCATGATCCTCAATGACGATCCGGTGCTGGCCGCCAGGCTGAAGTGCGACGGCGTCCATGTGGGCCAGGACGACATGCCGCTCGCCCAGGCCCGCAAGGTCATGGGCCCGGACGCCATGATCGGGGTGACCTGCCACGACAGCCGCCACCTGGCCATGGAAGCCGCCGAGGCCGGGGCCGACTATGTCGCCTTCGGCGCCTTCTTCCCCACCACCACCAAGGACGCAGCCACCAGGGCCGAGCCGGAGATCCTGTCCATCTGGCAGGAGGTGATGGAGACCCCCTGCGTCGCCATTGGCGGGATCACGGCGGAGACCGCGCGGGGCCTGGCCGCCGCCGGCGCCGACTTCCTGGCGGTCTCAGCCGGCGTCTGGGCTCATCCTGAGGGCCCCGCCGCCGCCGTGAAGGCCATCAATGCAGAGATCGCCCTGGGTCTGGCGGAGCGCGCCTGAGGCCTCACCTTGCCTTGAAGCCCCGGTCCCACTAGGTTCCGCGCCTCAAATTTCGCAAAGAACCCCATGTCCAAAATCAACGCCGTCTCGATCAAGCCGGGAAATATCCTGCAGCATGACGGGGGATTGTGGGTGGCCGTGAAGGTCGTGCACGTGAAGCCCGGCAAGGGCGGCGCCTTCGCCCAGTGCGAGCTGAAGAACATTGAGGACGGCCGCAAGCTGAACGAACGCTTCCGGACCTCCGACACGGTCGAGCAGATTCACCTCGACCAGAAGGAATATTCCTTCCTCTACGAACAGGGCGACATGCTGGTCTTCATGGACCAGGAGAATTACGAGCAGATCGAGCTGGCCAAGGACTTCGTCGGCGACGACCAGATCCGCTTCCTGCAGGACGGCATGGTGGTCAAGCTGCAGCTGTTCGAGGAACGCCCCATCAGCATCAGTCTGCCCGAGCAGGTGGTGCTTGTCATCGTCGAGGCCGACGCCGTGGTGAAGAACCAGACGGCGTCGTCCTCCTACAAGCCGGCCAAGGCGGACAACGGCATGCGCATCCTGATCCCGCCCTATATGGAGGCCGGCGAACGCGTCCTGGTCTCCACCGAGACCGGCGAATACCTGCGCAGGGCCGACTGATGTCCACCCAAACCGCTCTTCTCAAGGTCATGTCCGACGCCGCCCGCAAGGCGGCCCGCGGCCTCAACCGCGACTTCGGCGAACTGCTGGAGCTTCAGGTCTCCAAGAAAGGCGCCGCCGACTTCGTCTCCGCCGCCGACCTCAAGGCCGAGCAGACCATCTTCGAGATGCTGCAGAAGGCCCGCCCCGGCTACAGCTTCCTCGGCGAGGAACGCGGCCTGATCGAGGGC
>JAZKFM010000145.1:0-1771 GCA_040386415.1 Pseudomonadota bacterium | reverse complement strand
GGGCCGAGAAGGGCAAGGGCTGCTTCGTCAACGACAAGCGCCTGCGCGTCGCCGCCCGCCAGCACCTGGCCGAGAGCGTCCTGGCGACCGGCATCCCCTTCCTGGGGCACGGCCAGCACGCCACCTTCCTGAAGGAGCTGCACCAGATCAGCCAGCGCGTCGCCGGGGTCCGCCGCTTCGGCGCCGCGGCCCTCGACCTGGCCTTCGTGGCGGCGGGCCGCTTCGACGGCTACTGGGAACGCGACCTCAAGCCCTGGGACCTGGCGGCTGGCCTGCTGCTGGTGAGCGAAGCCGGCGGCAAGGTGACAACCGTTGAGGGCGGAGACGACATGCTGACCACCGGCAGCGTCTGCGCCGCCAACCTCGAACTGCATCCGCTGATCCGGCAGCGGCTCGCCGCGGCGGCTTGACGCAACCGTCACAGGCGCCGGCTAGATCGGAGCCATGACCCTGACCCGCCGGACCTTCGCCACAGTCGCCGCCGCTCTCGCCGCCACGCCCCTGACGGCCGCCACGCCCAGGCGGCCCATCGTCATCGCCCATCGCGGCGCCAGCGGCGAACGGCCCGAACACACGCCCGCGGCCTATCGCCTGGCGGTGAATCAGGGCGCTGATTTCATCGAGCCGGACCTGGTGCTCACCAAGGACGGCGTGCTGGTGGTGCGTCACGAGAACGAGATCGCCGGGACGACGGACGTGGCGTCACGGCCTGAGTTCGCGGCGCGGAAGACCTCGAAGATCATCGACGGCGAAACGATCGAGGGCTGGTTCGCCGAGGACTTCACGCTGGCCGAGCTCAAGACCCTGCGGACCCGCGAGCGTCTGCCCGAGCTCCGGCCCGCCAGCGCCGCCTTCGACGGGCGCGAGGCCATTCCCACCTTCCAGGAGGTGATCGACCTGGCCAAGGCCGAGAGCCAGCGGACGGGCCGGGTGATCGGCGTCTATCCCGAGATGAAGCATCCGACCTATCTGGCCAGTGTCGGCCTGCAGATCGAGCCCCGCTTGGCCGAGGCGCTGAAGGCCAATGGGCTGAACTCCAGGACCGCCCCGGTCTTCGTCCAATGCTTCGAGACCGCCCCTCTCAAGGCCTTCGCCAAGCTCTCGTCGGCCCGCCGCGTGCGGCTGGTGAGCGGCGACGCCAGGGAGCTGGTGACGGCGGCGGGCCTGAAGGACATCGCCACCTATGCCGACGGTGTGGGTCCCGACTGGTCCCTGGTGATCCCGACGGTGGAGGGCGCCCTGGCCCCCGCCACCACCCTGGTGGCCGACGCCCACGCCCTGGGCCTGGCGGTGCATCCCTGGACCGTGCGGGCCGAGAACCGCTTCCTGCCCGAGACGCTGCGCCGCGGGGCTGACATGGCCGCCCATGGGGACGTGGCCGCGGTGTTCGCCGCTCTCTACGCCGCCGGAGTCGACGGCGTGTTCAGCGACTTCCCGGGCCTTGCCGCGAAGGCCCGGGGGTAGCCAAGCAGCCTATTCGGCGGCCTGGCGGGTGAAGCCGAGCTTCGGGGCCAGCTCGCCCGAGGCGTAGCGCTTGGCCATGTCCGACAGCGGGATCGCCTTGATGCTGGAGGCGTGGCCGGCCGTGCCGAACTCCTCGAAGCGCTGGATGCAGACCTTGCGCATGGCTTCCTTGGCGGGCTTCAGGTAGCTGCGCGGGTCGAATTCGCCGGGCTTCTCGACGAACACCTTGCGGATCGCCGCGGTGATGGCCATCCGGTTGTCGGTGTCGATGTTGATCTTGCGCACGCCGTGCTTGATGCCGCGCTGG
>JAZKFM010000144.1:5909-6338 GCA_040386415.1 Pseudomonadota bacterium | reverse complement strand
GATCGATCACCCGCACTGCACCAGCCCGGCCGAATCGAACACCGTCTGGCCGAACGCGTCGGTGACGATCAGGTGCCCCTGCCACTGGCGGCTCTCGCTGCCGCTGGCCTCGCCATCGCCCTCGCTGCGGGTCAGCGCGAGCGCCCATTCCTTTCCGGCGTAGCGCGACCAGGTGCCGAGCGGCATTTTGGCGCTGCCCGGATCGGAGGCGAAGCGGACCAGCCGCCCCTCCAGCTTCATCCACGCAACCTTGTCGCGCGACAGCATCACCGCGCCCATGCTGCCCTGTGGCGCGAAGGCACAGCCCGCGCCGAACAGGTCGTGTTCCTGGATGTCGGGGAACAGGATCGCCTCGGGCGACAGCGGCTGCGGCGGCGGCTTGATCTTCTGCACCGCCTCGACCTCGGCAATGTCGCGCAGGTCCTGTGC
>JAZKFM010000144.1:0-5899 GCA_040386415.1 Pseudomonadota bacterium | reverse complement strand
TTCTCCTCAGCGGTCGGTTCACGCGAACAGGCCGCCAACGCGGCCAGCACGATCAGCGCAGCAATTCTAACGTCGCCCAAACAGCTTCTCCACGTCGTTCATTGCCAGTTTCACCCAGGTCGGGCGGCCGTGATTGCACTGGCCGGAGCGGGGTGTGACTTCCATCTCGCGCAGCAGGGCGTTCATCTCGGCCACCGACAGCACCCGCCCGGCCCGGACCGAGCCGTGGCAGGCCATCGTCGCCAACACCATTTCGAGCCGCTCGCCGAGCAGCAGCGCGTCTCCGTTCTGCGCCAGATCGTCGGCGATGTCGCGGACCAAGGCTTCGGCATCGCCCCTGGCCAATGCTGCGGGAAAAGAAAGTCATCGTCGTCATGCCGGCCTACAACGCGGCCGCCACGCTGGAGCGGACCGTCTCCGAGGTGCCGCGCGACGTCGTCGACGACATCATCCTCGTCGACGACCGCTCGCGGGACGGCACGGTGGCCGCCCTCACCGCCCTGAAGGCCGAGTTGCCCCAACTCCGCGTCCTGACCCACCGGTCCAATTCCGGCCAGAGCCGCGCCATCCGCACCGGGATCCTGGCCGCGCGCGGGGCCGTCATCGTCACCCTGGACGGCGACGGGCAGAATGATCCCGCCGACGGGCCCAAGCTGGTGGACGCCCTGCTCGCCGGTCCGCCCGACCTCGCCCTGGTGGGTGGCGAGCGGGTCAAACGCCAGGACAGCCAGGCCAAGAAGATCGCGTCCAAGTTCGGCAACGGCGTGCGCAAGCGCATGCTGAAGGACACCGCCAATGACACCGGTTGCGGGCTGAAGGCCTTTCGCCGCGAGGCCTTCCTGCGGCTGCCCTATTTCGATCACATCCACCGCTACATCCCGGCCCTGATGATCCGGGAGGGCTACCAAGTGGATTTCCGCCCGGTGAACCACCGTCACCGCCAGACCGGCGCGTCGAAATACACCAACTTCGGCCGGCTGATGGCCTCGGTCTCCGACCTGTTGGGGGTGATGTGGCTGCAGACCCGGTCGCGCAATCCGGGCGGGGCCGACGAGGTCTGACCGCCCCAGCCAGGTGAACCGTCTTTGCGGTCGCCGCCAAGTCGGCTAACCCTGGTGTCTCGCCGGGGGGCCGGCCAAGGGGGTTTCCGCGATGTTCGCCGCGTTTCCGCTGCTGCTGCTGCCGGTGCTGGTCTACAATCTGATCGCGCTGACCTTGACCGGAGGCTTCTCGGCCTTCGACGCCTCGACGCGGATGAGCGAGGAACTCTTCATCATCCAGATGACCTCGCGGGCCGCCTGGCCGGTGAGTCTCGGCGACCTGCTGCTGGCCGCGGCCCTGGTGGTGCTGTTCATCGAGCTCCTGAAGTCGACCACCAGCCGGCGGATCGCCATCGTCAATCACTCGCTGTCGATGATCCTGTTCATCGTCTGCCTGGTGGAGTTCCTGCTGGCGCCGGCCTTCGCGACCTCCACCTTCTTCCTGTTGACGATTATGGTGCTGCTGGACGTGCTCGCCGGCTTCATCGTCACCATCGTCTCGGCCCGCCGCGACGTCGACTTCAACCCCGACGCCATCTGACCCGAACTAGGTGAGGGCCGTGAAGATCAGGGCCACGACGGCGACGTCGAACATGCGGATCATTGCGAACATGGGGCGCCCCGTTGGGATGGTTACCCAATCGTTCAAGCAAGACCGGCGCCAGAGCCGTCGCGGCTGATGGCCCTCTTCTTCGACGCGAGCTGGTTCGACGCTCAGCTGGCCGAACGTGGCCTCTCACGGCGCGTGATGGCCGCCGCCGCGGGGATGAGCGAGGCCGATCTCACCCTGGTGTTCAAGGATCAGCGCGAGCTGTCGGCGGGCGAGGTGGCGGCCTTCGCTGAACTGCTGGGCGTAGCTGCGGCGGAGATCGCCCGGCAGGCGGGGGTGTCGACGCCCGTCCCCGGCGGCGGGGCTGACGCGCGGATCACGGCGCTGGAACGGCGGGTGGCGGCGCTGGAGGCGGAGCTGGCGCGGCTTAGGCGCTAGATCTCGGTCTTGCCGATGGAGCCCTTGCGGGTGCGGCGGTCAGCCTTGCCGGACCATTCGGTGGCGCCATAGACACTTCTTGCCGCGCCCAGCGTC
Source organism: Pseudomonadota bacterium (assembly GCA_040386415.1). Classification (GTDB taxonomy): domain Bacteria; phylum Pseudomonadota; class Alphaproteobacteria; order Caulobacterales; family Caulobacteraceae; genus Phenylobacterium. The sequence continues at coordinate 3,775 of JAZKFM010000144.1, read as the reverse complement.
TCGGGTCCGCCGCGCAGACCGCGCCTCTGCCCGTCCTGGCCCATGAGCTGGGCGCTGAACACGCTGGCGCCCTCGGCCGAACGGTCGGGAATCGGGCGCACCGGCTCGCCGGGGACGATCGCCGGGACGCTGCGATCCTCGTTGTCGCGGATATCTTCGGAGTCTTCCGTCCGCGCCCGTTGGGCCCGGCGGGCCTGGGCGGCTCTGCGAATGGGGTCGATGGGCGAGGTCATGGCGACCCGATCCTGGCCTCGCCTTCGTTAAAAAACTGGCGCGTCAGGTCTTCGAGATCAGTTTCTCGATCTGGGCCTGCATCTCCTCCATGCGCCGTTTCATCTCGTCCAGGGCGGGGTCGGCCGCCGGAACCGGCGCGGGTTCGGGCGGCCGCGGGGCCGCCGTGGGCTCGTCGGTGCGAGTGTAGGCGAAGGGCGAGAACATCTTCATCGCCCGGTCGAACAGGGCCAGATTCTGGCGGATCTGGTCGTCATAGACCCCGATGCCGGCGCCTTGGCCCAGGGTCGAGAACTGGGTGCGCATCCGCTCCTGCTGCTCGGCGAAGGTCGAGAGCGAAAGCTCCAGATAGGACGGCAGGAAGGCCTGCATGGAATTGCCGTAGAAGCCGATCAGCTGGCGCAGGAACTGGATGGGCAGCAGATTCTGCCCCTCGCGCCCCTCCTCCTCGACGATGATCTGGGTCAGCACCGAACGGGTGATGTCCTCGTTGGACTTGGCGTCATAGACCACGAAGTGGACGCCCTGCTTGACCATGTCGGAGAGGTGTTCGAGCGTCACATAGGAACTCGACGCGGTGTTGTAGAGCCGCCGGTTGGCGTACTTCTTGATGACCACGCGGTCTTCGTTGGACTTGCCGCTGTTACCCTGAGCGTCCGCCATCCCAAATCCTTCTTTGAACCCGCCCCCCGAGGCGCGCCCCTATCTTGCGTCGCAGTATCGCGGATGCGAGCGCGTTCGCAAAGCGCGCTGCGTTGGAAGGCGAACGATTTCACCCCCTTGCTCATTCGGGAGCGGTTCTCGATAGATAGAGGTTCAAGCGCTTGAAGGAGCCCGCCATGTCCGACGTCGTCATCGTCTCGGCCGCCCGCACCCCGGTCGGATCGTTCAACGGGGCGCTCGCCGCCCTTCCGGCGCATGAACTGGGCAAGATCGCCATCCTGGCCGCCATCGAGCGCGCGGGCATCACCGCCGCCGACGTCGAGGAGGTGATCATGGGCCAGGTGCTGCAGGCCGGCGCCGGCCAGGGGCCCGCCCGCCAGGCCTCCATCAACGCCGGCATCCCGCAGGAGAGCCCGGCCTGGAGCCTCAACCAGCTGTGCGGCTCGGGCCTGCGCGCCGTGGCGCTGGGCGCCCAGCAGATCGCCGACGGCTCGGCCGGCATCGTCATCGCCGGCGGCCAGGAGAGCATGAGCCAGTCGCCGCACGCCTCGCAGCTGCGCACCGGCACGAAGATGGGCGACACCACCTTCGTCGACACCATGATCAAGGACGGCCTGCTGGACGCCTTCCACGGCTACCACATGGGCCAGACCGCCGAGAACATCGCCTCGCGCTGGCAGATCACCCGGGGCGAGCAGGACGAATTCGCCGTCGCCAGCCAGAACAAGGCCGAGGCCGCCCAGAAGGCTGGCAAGTTCGCCGGTGAGATCGCGCCGGTCACCATCAAGGGCCGCAAGGGCGACACCATCGTCGACCAGGACGAGTACATCCGCCACGGCGCGACCCTCGACAGCGTTTCGGGCCTGCGCCCGGCCTTCAACAAGGAAGGTTCGGTCACCGCCGCCAACGCCTCGGGCCTCAATGACGGCGCCGCGGCCCTGGTGCTGATGAGCGCCGAAGAAGCCAAGAAGCGCGGCCTCAAGCCGCTCGCCCGCATCGCGTCCTGGGCCTCGGCCGGCGTCGATCCCGAGATCATGGGCACCGGCCCGATCCCCGCCAGCCGTAAGGCGCTGGAAAAGGCCGGCTGGTCGGTCAGCGACCTGGATCTCATCGAGTCCAACGAGGCCTTCGCCGCCCAGTCGATCTGCGTGGTCCGCGACCTGGGTCTCGATCCGGCCAAGGTGAACGTCAACGGCGGGGCCATCGCCATCGGCCACCCCATCGGCGCCTCGGGCGCCCGCATCCTGACCACCCTGCTGCACGAGATGAAGCGCTCCGGAGCCAAGAAGGGCCTGGCGACGTTGTGCGTCGGCGGCGGGATGGGCGTGGCCATGTGCGTCGAGCAAGTCTAGCGGCTACCACCGAGCGCCGGATCAACCGCGCGCCGGCCATTTGAGTTTTAGGGAGATACGGGAATGGCGAGAGTCGCATTCGTCACGGGCGGGACCCGGGGCATCGGCCGGGCGATCTGTGAGCGCCTGAAGGCCGACGGCATGAAGGTCGCCGCCGGCTACTCCGGGAACGAGGAGGCCGCCGCCGCCTGCGCCAAGGAGCTGGGCGTCATGGTGGTGAAGGGCAATGTCGGGAACTTCGAGGACTGCGAGCGGGCGGTGAACGTCGTGATGGCCGAGCTGGGGCCCATCGACGTCCTGGTCAACAACGCCGGCATTACCCGCGACGGGGTCTTCCACAAGATGAAGCCCGAGCAGTGGTCCGAGGTCATCCGGGTCAACATGGACTCAGTCTTCAACATGACCCGCCACGTGATCGAGGGCATGCGCGAGCGCGAGTGGGGCCGGATCATCAACATCTCGTCGATCAACGGCCAGAAGGGCCAGATGGGCCAGACCAACTACTCCGCCGCCAAGGCCGGCGTCATCGGCTTCACCAAGGCGCTCGCCCTGGAGAACGCCCGCAAGGGGGTGACGGTCAACGCCATCGCGCCCGGCTACATCGACACCGAGATGGTGCAGGCGGTGCCCGAGAACGTGCTGGCCTCGATCATCAGCCAGATCCCGGTGGGCCGGCTGGGCAAGGGCGAGGAGATCGCCGACATGGTGGCCTTCCTGGCCGGAGAGCACGCCGGCTACGTCACCGGCTCGACCCTGTCGCTGAACGGCGGGCAGTACATGGCGGGGTAGGGCGTCCGCGCCACACCCCGGGGATCAAGGCGTTTGAAGCTTGAGCCTAGGCCTATTGGCGTCCAAAAAGCGCCCCAGTCGTCGAGCATCACAACCCCCTGATGAGAAGCGAAACCCCGGCGCCTGCCTTCAAGCTTGCCTTCGTCACGGCCCTGGCCGTGGCGGGGCTGGCTGGTCCGGCGTGGTCCGGGCCCGCCGACAATCTGCGGGAGAGCCTGTTTGGGCAGAACCCGGCGGCGGGGCGCAACCAGTCGCCCCCCGTGGCCCGCTATGTCAGCCAGGAGGGCGACGTCTTCGTCCTCGACCGCAGCCAGAACCGGCCGCTGCTGAAGTTCCAGGACAGCCCGGAGGTCTGGGCGCTGAAGCCCCAGCCCGCGCCGCGCGGCGACATCATCTACAAGAACGACCTGGGCGAGCCGGTGCTGCGCGCCACCCGCCTGGGCGGCCTGACCCTGTTCACCGAGGACCGGCCCGGCGGCACGGCCGCGGCCCTGGCCGGGGGCGGTCCGGCCCTGCGGCTGCCGGCGCTCGGCCCCCAGCAGCTGCTGGAGCGCCTGGCCCAGGCCAGCGCCCGGGCGACCCGGGCGGCGCGCCGGCTGATCCCCTTCGAGGCCGACGCCTCGCCCGCCTCCTCGGCCCTGGTGGCCGACGCGGCCCTGGTGACCTCCGAGGCGGTGATCCGCATGTCCAAGCGGCCCGGCGGCCCGGCCCTGATCGCCCGCTTCAGCAAGGTCAAGCTC
>JAZKFM010000143.1:0-7012 GCA_040386415.1 Pseudomonadota bacterium | reverse complement strand
CGCGGGGCGAGACGTTGCAGGAAATCGTGTCGATCAGACCTTCGGCGACCCACGGTGCGGCCGTAGATCCAATAGGGCTGGGCCAGCGCGGCGGTGATCTGTTCGGCCAGGCCGGCGACGTCCGCCGTGGCGCTGATCAGGGCGAACTCGTCGCCGCCAAGGCGCGCCACCAGGTCCCCGGGCTGGGCCTGTGCCCGTAGGCGCATGCCGATCTCATTCAGCAACAGGTCGCCGGCATGGTGGCCCAGGGTGTCGTTCAGGTGCTTGAAGCGGTCCAGATCCAAGACGAACAGGGCGACGCGGGTCTCGGTCTCATGGGCGTCCTCCAGCCGCTCGATCAGGGCCGAGGTGAAGGCGCCTCGGTTAAGCAGGCCGGTCAGGGCGTCGGTCTGCGCCAGGTGCAGGGTCAGGGATCGCTCGGCCTCAAGCTCAGCGACCCGCACACCGAGCGCCGAGCTCATCTGTTGAAAGGCCTCGCCGGCCTGGCGCAGTTCCGCCGTGCGACTCTCGAGCAGGGCCTCGGCCTCGCGGCGTGCGTGGCGTTCCTGCTCGATCTCGTGCGTCGAGCTTTCGCTCGCCATGGTCCGCCCCCGGGAGGTCTCTCCCAGGCGTAGTTCTGACTCAGAAGGCCGGAATCGACCGTTAACGAGAGTCGACTAGGCGACCTTGGGTTCCGGCTCGGGCTCGGGGAGCTCGACCTGGTTCTCCCACTTGGCGACCACGGCGGCGGCGACCGAGTTGCCCACCACGTTGGTGGCCGAGCGGCCCATGTCCAGCAGGTGGTCCACCGCCAGGATCAGGATGAGGCCGGCCTCGGGCAGGTTGAAGTAGGAGAGCGTCGCGGCGATCACCACCAGGGAGGCGCGCGGCACACCGGCCATGCCCTTGGAGGTCACCATCAGCAGGGCCAGCATGGTGAGCTGCTGGCCGATGGACAGGTCGATGCCGTAGGCCTGGGCGATGAACAGCACCGCGAAGGTGCAGTACATCATCGAGCCGTCGAGGTTGAAGGAGTAGCCCAGGGGCAGAACGAAGCTCGCCACCTTGCGAGACACGCCCCACTTCTGCAGCTCCTCCAGGGTGCGGGGATAGGCGGCTTCCGAGGAGGCGGTGGAGAAGGCCAGCAGGGCCGGCTGGCGGATCGCGGCCACCAGCTTCATGCCGCGCGGGCCGACGATCAGGATCAGCACCCCCACCAGCAGAGCCCAGAGGATGCCCAGGGACAGGTAGAAGCCGCCGACGAAGGCCGCATAGGTGCCCAGAATCTCCAGACCCTGGACCGCGATGGTGGAGGCCAGGGCGGCGAAGATCGCCAGCGGCGCGGTCTTCATCACATAGCCGGTGACCTTCAGCATGATGGTGGCGATCTGTTCCACCAGGGCCAGGACGGCCGGCGCCTTGTCGTCGATGGCGGCCACGGCGGTGCCGACGAAGACCGAGAAGATGACGATCTGCAGGATCTCGTTGTTGGCCATGGCCTCGACGATCGACTTGGGCACCAGGTGGGTGATGAAGTCGCGCAGGGTGAACTTCGAGACGTCCACGGTGGCGCCGGCCACGGCGTCCGGATTGGGCAGGGAGAGCCCCGCGCCCGGGTGCAGCAGGTGGGACATGACCAGGCCGATGGTCAGCGAGACGATCGAAGCGGTGATGAACCAGCCCATCGCCTTGGCGCCGACCCGGCCGACGGTGGCGGCGTCCTCCATGTGGGCGATGCCGGCCACCAGGGTGGCGAACACCAAGGGGGCGATGATCATCTTGATCAGCCGCAGGAAGACGTCGGTGATGATGGAGAGGTTGGAGGCGACCTCCTTGGCCTGCTCGGGGGTCGCGTACTGGTTCACGCCCCAGCCGACGGCGACGCCCAGGACCATGGCGCCGACGATGAAGGCGGTGAACAAGCGATTCATGGCAAACCCTTAGCAGCGAACCTGTCGGGCCTTTGTCGCCGGGATGCGGCCTCGCGTCCATCCCGACGCTCGCCCTGTCTCGAAACCTTGGCCTTCTTGCGCTAAAGTGCGCCATGAACCCAGAGACCCAGGCGGCGGACATCGTCGCCAAGCTGAGCGCCGAGTACCAGCAGACCGTCACCGCCCTGCGAGACGCGTTGAAGACCTTCCTGGCCGGGGGCCCGCCCCCCGACCCGGCGGTCCGGGCGGCCGGCGCCTTCGTCTATCCCGAGCTGCGCCTCACCTGGCCCCACGGCGAGACCTTCCCCAGGCTCAGCCGCGCCTATGCCCGGCTGTCGGCGCCGGGCCACTATGCGGTGACGGTGACCCGTCCGGACCTGTTCGGCGACTACCTGCTGGAGCAGATCACCCTGCTGCTGACCGACTTCAAGGTCGAGATCAGCGTGGGCCGCTCCACCCAGGAGATGCCGTTCCCCTATGTGCTGGACGGGGCCGTGGACATCGCCATGGCCGACATCGGCTCGGCCGACATCGCCCGGCATTTCCCCACCACCGAGCTCTCCCAGATCGGCGACGAGATCGCCGACGGCTTCTGGAGCCCGGCTCTGGAGGAGGCCCGGCCGCTGGCCCTGTTCGACGGGCTGCGGACCGACTTCTCCCTGGCGCGGCTGACCCACTATACCGGGGCGCCGGCCGAGCACGTGCAGCAGTACATCTTGTTCACCAACTACCACCGCTATGTGGATGAGTTCGTCCGCTGGGGCTGCGAGCAGCTGAAGGCGCCGGGCAGCCCCTTCACCCAGCTGTCGGCCTCGGGCCGGGTGGTGGTGACGGCGCAGAGCGAGAACCCCGAGCAGCAGATCGCCGACGGATCCTGGCGGCGTCACCAGATGCCCGCCTACCACCTGATAGCGGAGGGCCGGGCGGGGATCACCCTGGTGAACATCGGGGTCGGGCCCTCCAACGCCAAGACCATCACCGACCACCTGGCGGTGCTGCGGCCCCAGGCCTGGCTGATGATCGGCCACTGCGGGGGCTTGAGGGGCAGCCAGACCATCGGCGACTATGTGCTGGCCCACGCCTATCTGCGCGACGACCACGTGCTGGACGACGTCCTGCCGCCGGCCATCCCGATCCCCCCCATCGCCGAGGTGCAGGTGGCGCTGGGCAAGGCCGCCGAGCTGGTCACCGGGGAGACCGGGGAGGTGCTGAAGAAGCGGCTGCGGACCGGCACCGTGGTCACCACCGACGACCGCAACTGGGAGCTCCGCTACTCGGTTAGCGCCTTGCGGTTCAACCAGTCCCGCGCCGTGGCCATCGACATGGAGAGCGCCACCATAGCGGCCCAGGGCTACCGCTTCCGGGTCCCCTACGGGACCCTGCTCTGCGTCTCCGACAAACCCCTGCACGGGGAGATCAAGCTGCCCGGTCAGGCCAACGCCTTCTATGAGCGGGCCATCGGCCAGCACCTGCAGATCGGGATCGCCACCATGGCGCTGCTGCGCAAGGAGGGCACCAGCCTGCATTCGCGCAAGCTGCGGAGCTTCGACGAGCCGCCGTTCCGCTGAACATGTCGGTGGCCGCGGATGGAAGAAAACGGGTTTGACGGCGGGCGGCCGCCAAGCCTTGCCCGGCAAGGAAAATCCGGCCCGCTAACTGACCAACATGTGCCAGTACTCAACCGACGATGACCGACGTTCCCAAGCGCCCGACCAAGCCCGATCCGATGGAGTGCTGCCGGCGCGGCTGCTATCCCTGCATCTTCGACTACTACGACACGGCCACCGAGCGCTGGGAGGCCCGGGTGCGGGCGCTGGGCCTGGACCCGGACACGATCCCCGTCGAGGACTGATCGGCGCCGCGCAAGATTGCCTTCCGCCGGGTCGCGGCGTTAGACAAATTCCATGACCCGGCACATCGACTTCGAAGGCATCGAGAACTTCCGCGACCTGGGCGGTTACGACACCGCCTGCGGGCGCGGCATGAAGGCCGGCGTCGTCTATCGCTCGGCCAATCACGGCCAGGCCACCGACGCCGACCTGGCGAGGATGGCCGAGCTGGGCATCACCACCATCGTCGATCTGCGCCGCCGCCGTGAGCGGGACCGGGAGCCGTCGCGCCGCTGGCCGGGCTTCGCCGGCGAGGTGATCGAGAACGACATCGAGGGCGTGGAGGTCGACTGGGTCGAGGCGATCTCCGCGGCCGAGCGGGTGGACGCCGAATGGTTTCGCCAGGACAGCCTGGGCTTCTACCGCGAGGCGCCGCACCAGCCGCGCCACGTGGACCTGTTCCGCCGCTATTTCCGGGCGCTGGCCGAGGGCGACGGCGCCCTGGTGGTGCACTGCGCGGCGGGCAAGGACCGCACGGGCCTCGTCTGCGCGCTCACCCACCACATCGCCGGCGTCCACCGCGACGACACGCTCGCCGACTACCTGATGACCAACAACGAGGCGCGGATGGCGGCGCGGACCGACTTCCTGCGCACCTATATTCTCAACCTCACCGGCAAGCTGGTGGACGACGAGGCCCTGCGCCAGGCCGCCAGCGTGCATCCCGACTATCTCGACCATGGCCTGGCGGTGATCTCCGAGAGCCACGGCGGCATCAATCGCTATCTCGAGGAGGTGCTGGAGGTCGACAGCGTCCTGCGCGGCAAGATCGAGGCGCGGATTCTGCGCTGACGTTGCGCTGAAGGCCCTCGCGCCGTAATCGTCCCCGGCCATTTTGTTCGGGGACACCTCATGCAGAGCTTCCAGCCGCCGCGCCGCATCCTGATGGGGCCCGGCCCCTCCGACGTCAGCCCGCGCGTGCTGGCGGCCCTGGCGCGGCCGACCATCGGTCACCTGGACCCCGAGTTCCAGAACCTGATGGAGGAGATCAAGGCGGGTCTGTCGCGGCTTTTCAACGCCGAGGGCTACGCCTGCGTGCCGCTGCCGGCGCCGGGGACGGCGGGGATGGAAGCCGCCATCATGAACCTGCTTGAACCGGGCGACCGGACGGTGGTGGCCATCAACGGCGCCTTTGGCGGCCGCATGGCCGACATGGCCGACCGGGCCGGCGCCGAGGTGATCAAGGTCGAGTTCGAATGGGGCCAGCCCGTGGACCCGGCAAAGGTCGAGGCCGCGATGGCCGGGGCGCCCGTGAAGGTGCTGGCCTTCGTCCATGCCGAAACCTCTACCGGCGCCAAGAGCGACGCCGCCGCGCTCTGCGCGCTGGCGCGGAAGTACGGCGCCCTCTCGGTGGTGGACTGCGTCACCTCCCTGGGGGGCATCACGGTGGATGCGGCGGCCTGGGACGCCGACGTGATCTATTCCGGCACCCAGAAGTGCCTCTCGGCGCCCCCCGGCCTGTCGCCGATCTGCCTGTCGCCGCGGGCGCAAGGTGCGATCTCGGGCCGCACGACCAAGGTCCGCAACTGGCTGCTCGATTTCAATCTGCTGATGTCCTACTGGGGCGGCGAAGGCGGCCGCACCTATCACCACACGGCGCCGATCAATGCGCTGTATGGCCTGCATGAGAGCCTGGTGGCTCTGTTCGAGGAGGGCCAGCAGGCCGTGCTGGTGCGCCACGCGCGCAGCCACGAGGCCCTGGCCGCCGGGATCGAGGCCGCGGGCCTGAAGTTCCTGGTGGAGCCCGCCCATCGGCTGCCGCAGCTGAACGCCGTCATCGTCCCCGAGGGCGTCGATGAGGCCGCCGTGCGGGCCTATGTGCTGGCCAAGTGGGACCTGGAGATCGGCGCCGGCCTCGGGCCGTTGAAGGGCAAGATCTGGCGGATCGGGCTCATGGGCGCCTCGGCCACGGCCTGGCATGTGCGGCTCTGTCTGACGGCGCTCTGCGAGGCGCTGAACGCCCAGGGGTTCAAGGCTGACGCGGCCGCGGCAGTGGGCGCGGCGGACGGGAAGCTGGGCTGAGCTGGTACAAGCTGGACGGCCCCCTCACCCTACCCTCTCCCCCGCATAGGGGGAGAGGAGGGGATGTCTCGAGGCTTGCGGTTGATCTCTCCTCTCCCCCTTGGGGGAGAGGGTAGGGTGAGGGGGTCTCGCCGTCGCAGTGACGCAGGATGACGTCGCAGACGTCGGCGCTGTGTTGGAAGATTTCGTGGTTCCAGAAGCGGAGCACCCGGAAGCCCTGGCTTTCGAGGAAGGCCGTGCGGCGGTCGTCGTAGATCACGGCCTCTAAGTGCTGGCCGCCGTCGAGCTCGACGATCAGGCTTGCGTCGAGGCAGGTGAAGTCGGTGATGTAGCGGCCGATGGGATATTGTCTGCGCCACTTCCACCCGCCCAAGCGACGGTTGCGGAGGGAGCGCCACAGTATGGTCTCGGCTTGCGTCTGGGTGGCGCGGAGTTCGCGGGCCCGCTCGGTCGGCGCGTCTCGGGTCATCGGCCCCCTCACCCTACCCTCTCCCCCGCATAGGGGGAGAGGAGGGATAGTCGCATAAGTTCGTGGTTTGTTCCAGTAAGTGTGGCTTGCCGTTGATCTCCCATCTCCCCCTTGGGGGAGAGGGTAGGGTGAGGGGGTCTCTCGGTCGCGAGGTGGTCTTTACTTTGGCGCGGGGTTGGACGACGAACGGGCCATCAACCCCCAGCCAAGGTGCACGCGCCTCACCGACTCCTTCCCTTCGATCCTCCACGCGGGTAAGGCCCGCCCCATGCGTGTCGCAGCCCAGCTCCGGACGTCCTGGCGCGAGCCGTTGCAGGTCCTGTCGGCCTTCGCCGGTGAGCCGTGGGCCATCGCCTTTCTGTCCGGCGGGCAGGGCGCGCGGGCGCGGTGGTCCTATCTGGCCAGGCGGCCCGACGCGGTTCTGACCCTGAGCGCCGATGATCCGCGCGATCCCTTCCAGGCGCTGGCCGACCTGCTGGGTCCGCCCGGCGAGACCGCCCGGGACGGGCCGCCGTTCCAAGGGGGACTGGCGGGGTTGGCGGCCTATGAGCTGGGGGATCGGGTGGAGTCGCTCGGCCTGGCCCGCAGTCCCGACTGGCCCGACCTGGCGGTGGGCCTCTATTCCAGCGTCCTGGCCTTCGACCACCAGGAGCGGCAGGTGATCGCCATCGGGCGCGGCTTCGACGAGGCCGACAGCGAGCAGGCGGCCTTCGAGGCGATGA
>JAZKFM010000142.1:0-12120 GCA_040386415.1 Pseudomonadota bacterium | reverse complement strand
GGCGGGGTCTTCGTCTTCTGCCTGCCCGGCTCCAACGGCGCGGTGAAGGACGGCTGGGACAAGGTGATCGCAGCCCAGCTCGACAGCCGCCATGGCCCCTGCAACATGGTCGAGCTGATGCCGCGCCTGCTCGAGAAATGAGCCGCCTGACCCACATCGACGAGACCGGCCGCGCCAACATGGTGGACGTCTCGGCCAAGGCGGTGACCGCCCGCGAGGCGCTGGCCGAAGGCTTCGTGCGCATGAGCGCCGAAACCCTGGCGCTGGCCCTGTCCGGCGACGCCAAGAAGGGCGATGTCCGCGCCACCGCCGAGATCGCCGGGATCATGGCGGCCAAGAAGACGTCGGACCTGATCCCGCTCTGCCATCCCCTGGCGCTGTCCAAGGTCGAGGTCCGGGTCGAGCCTGGCGAAGGCGGCCTGGCCGTCACCGCCCGGGTCCGCACCAGCGGCCAGACCGGGGTGGAGATGGAGGCGCTCACCGCCGTCTCCGTGGCCTGCCTCACGGTCTATGACATGCTGAAGGCCGCCGATAAGGCCATGACCATCGAGGCCGTGCGCCTGATGGAGAAGTCCGGCGGCAAGTCCGGCGACTGGAAGCGCCCGTGAAACTGCTGAGCGTCGAGGCGGCGCGGTCCGCCATGGTGGCCGAAGCCGCCGCCCTGCCGCCTGAGACCATCCCCCTGCAGACCGCCAACGGCCGCGTGCTCGCCGAAGACATCGCCGCCGTCCGCGCCCAGCCCCCCTTCACCAATTCCGCCATGGACGGCTGGGCGGTGCGGTCCGCCGACACGCCGGGCGCGCTCGCCATCGTCGGTGAGAGCGCGGCGGGCCATGGCTATGAGGGCGTGCTGGCGTCCGGCCAGGCGATCCGTATCTTCACCGGCGCGGCCCTGCCGGGCGGCGCCGACAGCGTGGTGATCCAGGAGAACGCGACGCGCGACGGCGACCAGGTCACCGTCCCCGCCGCCAAGCCCGGCGACAATATCCGCGACGCCGGCAAGGATTTCCGGGCCGGCGACGTCCTGCTCACCAAGGGGACCCGCATCGACCCCTGGCGCCTGTCCCTGGCCGCCTCGGCCGGGCGCGCCGAGGTCATCGTCCACGCCAAGCCCCGCATCGCCATCCTCTCCACCGGCGAGGAGATCGTCGAGGCGCCGGCTCAGCCGGGACCGTTCCAGATCTACGACTCCGGCTCGCCGGCCCTAAAAGTCATGTGCGAAGCCTGGGGGGCGCAGGCCACCAAGCTCAGCGGCATCCGCGACCAGCTTGAAGCCGTGATCGAGGCCATGCGGGCCGCCGAAGCCGACCTCATCGTCACGGTGGGCGGCGCCTCGGTGGGCGACCACGACCTGGTCCGCGCCGCCGCCGAGGCTTTGGGCATGGAGTACCGGGTCGAGAGCGTCGCAGTGCGCCCCGGCAAGCCGACCTTCTTCGGCGTCCTGGCCGACGGCCGCCGCCTGCTGGGCCTGCCCGGCAACCCGGCCTCGGCCTTCGTCTGCGCCGAGCTGTTCCTCAAGCCCCTGATCGCCGCCTATTCCGGAACAGCCCACGCCCCGCGCATGGCCACCGCCCGCCTGGCCGAACCGTTGGCGGCCAACGGCCCCCGCGAACACTGGATGCGCGCCAAGCTGACCTATGCGGACGGCGCCATCACCGCCCAGCCCTATCGCGACCAGGACTCCTCCCTGGTCAGCGTCTTCGCCGCCGCCGACGCCCTGCTCAAGCGCCCGCCCGGCGCTCCGGCCTCAGCAACAGGCGACCTAGTCGAGGTGCTGCTGCTGGACCGGGCGGGGTGACCGGCTAGAGGATGAAGTTTGCGTCGCTTGCGCCTACGCCGAGCACCCACAGCGCCCCATCCGCCTGGGCGTCGCCATCCACGTCGAACTGTAGGAGATAGCTGGAGCCGGTGCCTGGGATGTAGTTCTGGATGATCTCTCCGGCTTGGCCTGTGAGCGTTTGGGGCGGGTTCGAAGCGCCGCCGCCCCGTACCAAGCTGAAGTGTTGGAAGGCCTGGTCGCCCGGAGTTGTCGTATCCGCGTCAATCGCCGAGAGATCGATCTTGTCGTCGTCGGAGAACGAGTCTTGGATTTCGTCGGCGCCCTCTCCGTTTCCAAGCTCAGCCAAGCTCCGGAAAATATACAGATCAGCGCCCTCGACCCCAGCGAGCAAGTTCTTGTCAGCGCTTGCCGCGAGGGTGTCGTTGGAATCGGTAGCGTAGACGCCCTCCACTGAGGACAGAGTCACCACGTGGCTCGCGTCGATATTCTGCGGACCGGCCTCGGAAAGATCGACCTTGATCCCGGGCGATTGCGAGCCGTCGCCACCGTTGTAATAGAAGACCAAGTCAACGCCGTCGCCACCGTTTGCGATCAGGTGCGTTGCTTGGCCGGGGGCGAGCCAGTCGTCACCGTCGCCGCCTTCCAGGACGTCTAGACCGCTGGGCCGTGTGGTGGGCGCAAGTCCCGCACCGTCAGCCCACAAAAGGTCGTCTCCAGCGCCGCCGAAAATGTAATTGGAGCCTCTGTCACCACTGATGTTGTCGCTGTATGCGCTGCCGTACACGTTTTCGATGGAAACGAGGCGATCAACCTGCATGGCGGCCAAGCGGTCGCCTGTGTGGCCGGTGGCGGTGCCCCTAGCAAGACTGACCAAGGCTCCACCCTCGACCCCGTCGTCAAAGCTGACCGTGTCGATCCCGATCCCACCATCGACGGTGTCTTCGCCCGCGCCACCAGCCAGGAAGTCGTCGCCGCCGCGGCCGAACAGCTGGTCGGCGCCGTCGCCGCCGAAGATGTAGTTGGCGCCCGATGTGCCCATCAGGGTGTCGGCATAGGCCGACCCGTGGACATATTCGATGGAGACCAGCTGGTCGGTCCCGGCGCCCAGGGTGTTCTGGGCGGTGGTCAGGGCCAGGTCGACCTTCACCGCGGAGGTCGCGTCCTCGTAGCCGGCCCAGTCAAATCCCGTGCCGCCGTCGATGCGGTCATTGCCTGCATCGCCCATGAGGTAGTCGTCATTGGCCCGCCGGAGAGGGTGTCATTGCCGGCCCCACCGGTCAGGACGTCCTCGCCGGCCAGGCCCGAGAGGGAGTCGTCGCCTCCGAGGCCATACAAGGTGTCGGCGCCCGCGCCGCCCGTCAGCTTGTCCTTGCCAGACCCACCCGTAAGAAACATGACCCCTCCTGCACCGGCCTGATGCCGATGGGGCGCAACCTACGGGTGACCGCGTCGGAGCCAATCGCGTGCAACCGGGGGGCGTCAGGTTAGGCTTAAGGCGCCTGCCGGAGCGGGCGTTTCCGTTAAGACCTAAGGGATTCCACCTCGTCCCAGGTGAGGGATCGACCGGGATAGGCCACCGACTTGAACGGCCAGTCGGTCTGCAACCAGGATTTGAAGACCTGATAAAGCGGCTGATCCAGCTGCGCGTGGCTGGTGCGGGCCCAACAGAAGGCCTCGGCGTCATAGCCGGCCAGTTCGGTCGGTTCGATATAGGCGCAGCCCAGGCAGAGGGACTCGTCGGGCGCCATCACCGTGTAGGCGAAGGAGCGGCGGATCTTGAACTCCTTGTGGTGCCAGCCGAGGTCGATGAGATCGTCCTCGAAGGTCAGCCCCTCGGGCCAGCGGGTCTCGCGCGCGAAGACGGTTCGAAGCTCGGCGGCGCTGGTCATCACCGCATCGTAGTCCTTGACCACGTCGGTGATCAGCAGGGGCCGCAGGACGAAGTCCGGGGTCTCCAGCCGCAGGGGCACGACGAAGTCAGGCGGGACGAGGCGTTTCATTCCCTCTGCATGACGGGGGATCGCGTCGTCGCCAAGCACCCTGGTCCGTCACCGGCCATCGACCCGACGAGGCGCCTCAGAATCAGGCGTCGGCCTTGTCGCGCTTGGACACCGGCTCGCGGGGCGTCGCAGGCGCGCGGGCGTGGCGCAGGGCCATGATCTCGCCGATCACCGAGACCGCCACCTCCCAGGGGGCCTTGCCGCCGATGTCCAGGCCGATGGGGGCGTGGACGCGCAGCAGGACGTTCTCCGGAACGCCCGCGGCGCGCAGAGGCGCCAGGCGCTCAGGCAGGCGCTTGCGGGCCCCCAGCAGGCCGACATAGCCGGCGGCGGACGGCAGGGCGGCGGCCAGCGCCGTGCGGTCGGTCTCCAGATTGTGGGTGGCGATGGCGATGGCGGTCCAGGCGTCGGTCCCGATGGCGGCCAGCGCCGCCTCCGGTTCAGAGCGCAGGTAGGCGATCCCGGCGATGGGCGGGCCGGCCTCCGGCCCCTTGGGGCGGACCAGCGTCGTCTCGAACCCGCTCTGGGCGCCCAGCTGGCTGATGGCGAGCGCGGTGGGGTCGGAGCCGAACACCACCAGGCGCGGGGTCGGGTCGTAGCGGCGCAGGATCGCGCCCTCCCAGGCGGTCTCGGTGTCCGGCTCCACGCAAAGTCGCGTCACCCCGTCGCTGATCCAGACGGCGGGGCGGCGCTCGGCCTCGGCGGCCAGCAGCTGGGCCATCGCCAGATCGCCGGCCGGGACCCGCTCCAGGAAGATTTCGATCCGCGCGCCGCACAGAAGTTGAATGTCCGGCCAGGGGCTGCCCTCGCCATAGACCAGGCGCCGGGGCGCCCCGTGCTCAAGGCAGGAGGCCGCGTGATCGGCGATATCGCTCTCCACGCAACCGCCGGAAAAATATCCACAGACGATGCCGTCGGCGAAGACCATCTGGGTTCCCACCGGTCGCGGCCCGCCGCCCTCCACCGAGACCAGGGTGGCCAGGGCAAGCGGTTGATTTCGTTGCGTGGCCTGGCGCAAGGCGGGGCGCACATCCTCGGCCATGCCGAACAATGGCCACTCGGGAAGGGGCTCTCTCATCGTGCTCAGCTTAACCCCCGTGAAAGGTTCCAGACACCGCTTCTTTAGGCCTTGGCCCCTAAATGGGGGCTCCTAACGTTCGCAACCAGCGTTGTTCATGACGTCTCCGCTTTCCAAGCTCGGTCTCGGTTCCGCCCAGTTCGCCCTCGAGCAGGCGAGCCTGCGCGGCCGTCCGCCCCAGGCCGAGGTGCGCGATATCCTGGATATCGCCGCGCGGACGCAGCTGGCCTGCTTCGACGTCGCCGGCTGGTCTCCTCAGGTCGAGACCGTCCTGGGCGACATCATGCCCCGGCCCAACCCCTTCAAGGTCTCGATCTCCACCGTCCGCCCCGACCGCGGTCCCGACTTCGTCGAGGCCGAGGTCCGCGCCTCCCTGCGCCGCCTGGGCGTCGACCATGTGGACGCCATTCTGGTGCCTTCGGCGACCGACCTGTTCGGCCCCCACGGCCTGGCCCTCTGGGACCGGCTGAAGGCGCTGAAGGACGAGGGCCTGACCCGGAAGATCGGCGTCTCGGTCTTCGCCTCCGACGATCCCCTGGGCGTGGCCCGACGGTTCCGTCCCGACATCATCCAGGCCCCGGCCTCCCTCCTCGACCAGCGCCTGCTGATCGACGGCACGCTGGCGGCCCTGACCGGCATCGGCATCGAGGTGCACCTGCGCTCGATCTTCCTGTCGGGCCTGCTGTTCCTGCCCGCCGACCGGGCCCCCAACCACCTGAAGGAAGCCGCCAGCCGGATTTCCCGGGCCCGCCGGCTGATCGCCGAGGGCCGGTCCGATCCGCTGCAGGCGGCGCTTGGCTTCGCCCTGTCCCGTCCCGAAGCCGCCGCCGTCCTGGTGGGCGTCACCACCGCGGCCGAGCTGAACGCGGTGATCGCCGCGGCCTCCAGCCCGCCGCCCGACCTCGACTGGGACGACATGGCGATCGACGACCCGGTCGCCCTCGACCCCCGCGCCTGGGCGGCCGCCTAAGAGCCGCCCCAGCGCCAAGGCTCAAAAGGAGCCAGCGCCCAATGATCCTCGCGATCCTGCAAGCCCGGATGACCTCGCCCCGACTGCCCGGCAAGGCCATGGCCTCCCTGCGCGGCGAGCCGATGATCCTGCGACAGGTGGAGCGCATCCGACAGGCCCGCTGCCTGTCCAAGCTGGTGGTCGCCACCAGCGACGAGGCGGTGGACGATCCCATGGCCAGCTTCCTGGTCGCCCGTGGCCAGACCGTGTTCCGCGGCGCCTCGGAGAACCTCTCGCGCCGCTTCATGCGCTGCGTCGAGGCCGCCGGTCCGGTCAGCCATGTGGTGCGCATCAAGGGCGACTCACCCTTCGTGGACCCGGGCGTCATCGACGAAACCATCCGCCTGGCGCTCGCCACCGGCGCGGCCTACGCCTCCAACCGCGTCCAGCGCACCTTCCCGAAGGGGCTGGAGGTCGAGGTGGTCACCGCCGCCGCCCTGGCCCATGCCGCCGCGCAGGCCGATGAGGCCACCGCCGCGGCCACCTCACCCCTGGCCCAGATCCGCGCCCGGCCCGAACGCTATCCCCAGGCCCATTGCCTGGCCCGGCGCGACTGGTCGGCCCTCGACTGGCGGGTGAAGACCCCGGCCGACATGGCCTTCGCCAACGGGGTCTATGGCGCCCTGCACGCGGACGATCCCGCGTTCGGGCTGGAGGATGTCCTGGGTGTGCTTCAGGGGCGCCAGGATCTGGCCCGCTGGGCGGCGTAGCCCTGCCCTAAAGTGTCATCCCGGTTTTCGCGTAGCGGAAGACCGGGACCCAGAAGCACCGATCCATCCTGCACACCCCGCGCATATGGGTCCGGGACAAGCGCTGCGCGCTTTCCGGGATGACAGCGAGTTGCAGGCGGCGCGAGTTAGGCCGCCCAAGCCCCGTACGGATCGCTGAACGGCTTGCCGAGCGCCTGCGCCACCGCCGGGTGGGTGATCTGGCCCTTCAGCACGTTCAGCCCCTTGGCCAGGTGCCGGTTGGCCGCCAGGGCGTCCAGCCCCTTGTCGGCCAGCGCCAGGCCGAAGGGCAGGGTCGCGTGGCCGAGCGCCTCCGATGACGTCCTGGGCGCCGCGCCGGGCATATTGGCCACGCAGTAATGCACCACGCCGTCGATCGTGTAGGTGGGATGGACGTGGGTTGTGGGCTTGGAGGTTTCGAAACAGCCGCCCTGGTCGATGGACACGTCCACCAGCACCGAGCCTGGTTTCATGCGCGAGAGGTGCTCGCGGCGCACCAGGGTCGGGGCCGCGGCGCCTGCGGTGAGCACCGCGCCGATCACCACATCGGCCTTCAGCACCTCCTCCTCCACCGCGTCCAGGGTGGAATATCGGGTCAGGATGCGCCCCAGGAACATGTCGTCCAGCACCCGCATCCGAGGGATGGAGCGCTCCACCACCACCACCTCGGCGCCGAGACCCGCGGCCATGCGGGCGGCGTTCATGCCGACGACACCGCCGCCCAGGACGCAGATCCGCGCCGGGGGCACGCCGGGCACCCCTGACAGCAGCAGACCCATGCCGCCATTGTGCTTCAGCAGGGTCTCGCCGGCCGAGAACACCGCGATGCGGCCCGCCACTTCCGACATGGGCGCCAGCAGCGGCAGGCCGCCGTTGGCGTCGGTCACCGTCTCATAGGCGATCGCCGCCGCCCCCGAGGCCAGCAGGCCCTCGGTCTGGGCGGGGTCCGGCGCCAGGTGCAGGTACGTGAACAGGATGTGCTCGGGGGTCAGCCGCGCCCACTCGGCGGCCTGGGGTTCCTTGACCTTGATGATCAGCTGGCTGCCGGCGAAGACGGCCTCGGCGTCCGGGGCGATGCTGGCCCCCGCCCGCGCATAGGCCTCGTCGGCGTATCCGGCGCCCTGGCCGGCCCCGGCTTCCACCAGCACCTCATGTCCATGGACGACATATTCGCGGACAGCCGTGGGGGTCAGCCCCACGCGATACTCGTCCGCCTTGATTTCGCGGGGCACACCTACGCGCATCGAAGTCTCCCTTTTGCGAATTTGTTTCGCTTAAGAGAGGAGTTGGGGGCTTAATTTTGTTCCGTCAACCCAGGACGCAGCTCGCCATCCCTTCGCGGCGGATGGTCCCGGCGGCCTTGTCGATGCGGCCCGAGCGGCGTTTGACATAGGGGCCCGGCTTGGCGGCGCGCCATTTCAGCGGGCTGGGCAGGATCGCCGCCAGCCGCGCGGCCTGGGCGGGCGTCAGCCGATCGGCGCTGACCCCGAAGTTCTTCTGGGCCGCAGCCTCCGCGCCATAGACGCCGGGGCCCCACTCCACGCTGTTGAGATAGACCTCCATGATCCGCCGCTTGCCCCACAGTCCCTCGATCAGGACGGTGAAATAGGCCTCCAGGCCCTTGCGGACATAGGAGCGGTCCGGCCACAGGAAGATGTTCTTGGCGGTCTGCTGGCTGATGGTGGACCCGCCCCGCGTGCGCTTGGAGCGTTCGTTGTGGGCCAGGGCCTTCTGCATGGCGCCGAAGTCGAAGCCGCGGTGGCTGCAGAACTTGGCGTCCTCCGCCGCGATCACCGAGCGCACCAGGCGCGGGGATATCTCGTCCAGGGAGCGCCATTGGCGATTGAAGCCACGCCCTTCGAACACCCGCTCCACCATCAGATAGGTTATGGGCGGCGGAACGAACCGATAGGCGGCGGTCACCAGCACTGGCCCGATCAGGCCGAAGATCAGCAGCAGGCTGACCACCGTGCGGCCGACCCGGCCCCAGACGCTGCGCTTCCGCGACACGTCCCGCGGGATCTCGATCGGCGGGGCGTCGCCACGGTCGTTCACCGAGCGGGGCTTCTCGTTGAGCGAGATATCGTCCCAGGACTTTGCCAGGTCCTCCCAGCCGCCCGACGCCTGCGGCGTGAGGCGCAGGCCGTCGTCCTTGTCGGAACCGGGGTTCGTGTCGCTCAAGTTCAGGGGCCCTTGTCTTGACCTAGGGTGTCAGTGCTAGCGACGCTGCGGAACGGGTCAAGCCGCCGCACCGCAGGAGCGCAGATGAACGTCACCGATGCCGTCGCCAGGCGAATCTCCATTCGCGCCTTCAAGCCGGAAACGCCCCCCGCGGGGGTGATCCGCGAGATCCTGGAGCTGGCGGCCCGCGCGCCCTCCGGCGGCAACCTGCAGCCCTGGCGGGTCTACGCCCTGGCCGGCGAGGCGCTCAGCGAACTGAAGGCCAAGGTCGCCGCCAACCCCTTCGGCGAGACCCCGGAATACGACGTCTATCCGCCGAGCCTGTGGGACCCCTTCCGCACCCGGCGGTTCCAGAACGGCGAGGACCTCTACGCCTCCATCGGCATCCCCCGCGAAGACAAGCCCGCCCGCCTGCGCCAGCTGGCCCGGAACGGGGAGCTGTTCGGCGCCCCCGTCGGCCTGTTCTTCTGCCTCGACCGCAAGCTGGGTCCGCCCCAGTGGTCGGACCTCGGCATGTACATGCAGACCGTCATGCTGCTGGCCGTCGAGCGTGGCCTCGACACCTGCGCCCAGGAGTACTGGGCCCGCTATCCGAAGACGGTGGGCGACCTGGTGGGTCTGCCCGAAGACCACATGCTGTTCTCCGGCATGGCCCTGGGCTGGCGCGACGAGGCGGCCCCCATCAACACCCTGCGCTCGGCCCGCGACCCCTTTGAGACGTGGGGGGAGCTGAGGGGGTTCGACTGACCTAGCTTCCCCCATTCATGGGGGAAGTGGCCCGACAGCCGCTTGGCTGGAGGGTCGATGGGGGTGCGAGCCTGCAATCCTGTACGCTTCAGATTCTCACCCCCATGGTCACGCGTCTCGCTGCACGAGCCTTGTGACACGTCCCCCACATGCGTGGGGAAGCCGAGAGCTAACCGACCTCAAACACCCCCGCCCCGCCCTCTTCATCGCCCCAGGCGACGCGCTTGCCGTCCGGGGTCATGGCGAGCGCCGAGATCGGCGGGCCCTTCTCGGCCTTCAGCATGTCGATGGCCTGGTTGGTGAGGTCGCAGACCCATACCCGGCCGTCGTAGAGGCCGGCGGCCAGGCGGTTGCCCACCGGTGTGGCGGCCACGCGATTGACCATGGAGCTCTCGTCGAAGCCCACCTCGGCCGCCTGCTTGCCCAGGGGGCCGGCCGAGCCTGTGAACGGCCAGATGACCGCGCCGTTGGCGCCGGAGGTGGCCAGCATCTGGCCTTTGTAGAGGAAGGTCAGGCTCTTCACCTTGGCCGGATAGCCGCCCATCTTCAGGTTCTTCTCGTCGGCGACCCGCCAGCCGTGCAGCTGGTTCTCCTGCATCGAGCTCATCAGGAACTTGCCGTCGGGGCTGAAGGCCAGGGCCACGTGGCTGCCGGCCCACTTCAGCACCATGGGCTTCTGCTCGGCGATCCGGGCGTACCAGAGCCAGGCGCCGTTATAGGTGGCGGTGGCGATACGCCGCCCCTTGGGGTCGAAGGCCACGTCGGCCACCGACTTCTCGTGGAGGAACACCCGGGAAAAGGCCGCGTCGGCGGAGTCGCGGACGTGCAGCTCCTTGCCGGCGGCGAAGGCGATCAGTTTCGATTCGGCCGATGCGGCCACCGACTCGATCCAGCGCCCGGGGATCTTGGCGATCTCGGTGACGTCGGCGCCCCGCGACCAGGCCACGACCCCGTCGTCGCCGCCGGTCAGCACGCCCTCGCCGCTGGGGTGCAGGCAGGCCGAAAGCGCCACGCCCTTGTGGGCGGCGGCGATCGCCCCGTCCTCGAAGCGGACCGTGCCGTCGCCGAGGGCGAAGGCCGCCTTGCCGTGGCGGTCGAAGAGGGCGGCGGTGACATAGGCGTCATAGGAGGTGTTCATGCGCGCCTCTTAGCCGCCTAACACGGGTCTTGGCGAGACATCGGGCGCCTGGAAATTTCGCCCGGCGCGAGAGCATCTCAGGCAGCGCTTTGACTTGGCTGCGGGCGGACAGCGGTTCGGGCTTTACAATCCCGATTTGATTGGCGAAGGGTGTCCGGACTGTGGATGGGCGCGACGTCATACGCGCCCCTAGGGAAGGAATTGCATATGGGTGCGAAGCTGGGCGGCGGGGGCGGCGGCAAGTTCGACCTCGGCCAAAACAGCGACATCAACGTCACGCCCTTCGTGGACGTGATGCTGGTGCTCCTCATCATCTTCATGGTGTCGATCCCCGCCGCGACGGTGTCGATCAAGCTCGACCTGCCGCCGGCGATCCCGCCGCCCCCGGGCACGAAGGTGGAAGAGCCGACCCTGATCAACATCCAGGTGGCCGGCCTCTACATCGGCGACCAGCCCACCACCCTCGACACGCTGCCGGCGGACCTCGCCCGCATCCTGAACAAGCCCAACCCCACCGAAGAGCGCGTCTATATCCGCGCCGACCGCACGGTGCGCTACGGCCAGTTCATGGAGGTGATGAACGCCCTCCAGGGTAACGGCTACTTCCAGGTCGCCCTGATCAACGAAGACATCTAGTCCTCGTCTCCAAGACAAGGAAACGCCCGCCCAGGGAAACCCGGGCGGGCTTTTTCGTTTCTGCTCCTCCCCTTCATGGGGAGGGTGGAAGGCGGAACGCCGGGCAGGTGGGGAATATTGGCCATACTCCCCCACCCCGGCCGCTAACGCGGCCTGCCCCTCCCCATGAAGGGGAGGGAGATGTTAGGCCGCGCAGGCCTCGAAGCCGGCTCGCAGCGCGGCTTCGTCCAGGTTGCGGCCGATGAAGACCATCCGGCTGAAGCGGTCCTCCTCGGGTTTCCAACCGCGCTGGAAGTCGCCCTCCAGGATCATGTGCACCGCCTGGAACACCAGTCGGCGCTCATCGCCCGCCACGTCCAGGATGCCCTTGGCCCGCAGGATGTCGGGGCCCTGGTCGGCCAGCAGCTGGTTCAGCCAGTTGGTGACCCTCTGGCCGTGGATCGGCTTGCGCAGGGTCAGCGAGATCCCGCGGATGCCGGCCGCGGCCGCATGGTCCTCATGCGCATGAGCGTGGCCGTGATCGTGGTGAGAATGGTCGTGATCGTGATGATCGTGATCATGGTCGCAGTCCTCATCATGCACATGGCCTTCCTCGCCATGCGCGGGGTTCAGGAACTCGGGGGCGATGTCGGTGATGCGGGCCAGGTCGAAGCCGCCACGGCCCAGGATGGCGTCCAGCGGCACATTGGAGCGCTGGGCCCGGTGAATGGGGGCCAGGGGATTGATCCGGCGGATCGCGGCCTCCACGGCCTTCAGCTCGGCCTCGGTCACCAGGTCGGTCTTGTTCAGCACGATCTGGTCGGCGAAGGCGATCTGCTCGACC
>JAZKFM010000141.1:0-10456 GCA_040386415.1 Pseudomonadota bacterium | reverse complement strand
CTCGCTGACCTTCAGGCCGCGCAGCGACTTGCAGTGCTGGGAGAAGACGAACTGACTGCCGCGCGCCCAGCCGGCCCGGGTCTGGGCCAGTTCCCGCAGGACCGGGTCGAGCTTGCGATCGGGCGTGCGGTAGAGGGCGAAGCCCTGGTTGGCGTGCTTCAGGATGTCGGGGCTGTTGGCGAACACCGTCCACCAGTCGCCCCTGGTTCCGGTCGCGGTCCCCGGCTCAGCCACCGGATCGCGGTCGCCAAACAGCAGGTCGTAGGTCCGGGTGACGACCTCGGAGGTCGCCTCCGCGCGCGGGACCTGTTTCAGGCGCGGCATCAGACTTCCGCCGCCGCGCCGGCCGGCTCATGGGCCACGTCCTGCGGCCCGAAGCCCTTCGTCCAGGCCGCGAACTCCAGCATGATGCCGTTGGGATCGGTGAAGTAGACCGAGCGCACAAAGACGCCCGGATGCAGTTCGGCCGCCACCCCCGCGGCGCTGTCGTCGTGGTTCACCACCATGGGCAGGACCTCGACGCCCGCCGCCTGCAGCCGCTTGATGCTGGCCTGCAGGTCGTCGGCCTCCATGTCGAAGGCCACGTGGTTCATGGAGCCGATGGCCGACTTGGGCGCCTGCGGGAACTTGGCCACCGAGGCGATCCCCGGCGCCGCCGCCGGAACCTCCGGCCACCAGAAGAAGGCCACGCTGGCCCCGCCACCACAGTCGAAGAAGAAGTGCTGTCCGCCATCCGGCAAGGCGATGGTCTTGATCAGCGGCATGCCCAGCACGTCGCGGTAGAACTTCACGGTCTCGCCCATGTCGCGGCAGACCAGCGCCAGGTGATTGATGCCTTTGGTACGCATGAACGCCTCCTCTCAGAAGGTGAGAACGATCTTTCCGAAATGCTCGCCGGCGGCCATGGCGGCGAAGGCCGCGCCCACCTCGGTGAACGGGAACACCTTGTCGACGACGGGCTGGATGCGATGCAGCTCCAACGCCCGGCACATGGCCTCGAACATCTCGCGCGAGCCCACCGACAGGCCCTGCAGCCGCGCCGAATTGCTGATCAGGGCGCCGGGGTTGAGCCCCTCCCCCGCCCCGGCCACCACGCCGATGACGGCGATGTGGCCGTTGATGCGGATCGCCCTCAGGCTCTGGTGGATGGTGCCGCCGCCACCGACCTCCATGATGAAGTCGGCGCCGACCCCGCCGGTCACCGCGCGCACGGCCTTCCCCCACTCCGGATCGGTTCGGTAGTTGTGCAGGTGGTCGGCGCCGAGCGCCTTGGCCCGTGCCAGCTTCTCGTCGGAGGACGAGGTGATGAAGGTCCGGTAGCCCGCCGCGTGGGCGAACTGCAGGCCGAAGATCGAGACCCCGCCGGTGCCCTGCAGCACCACCGTGTCGCCGGGCTCCAGTCGCGCGTCCTCGAACAGGCCGCGCCAGGCCGTGAGCGCCGCGCAGGGCAAGGTCGCCACCTGATGATCGCTCAGATAGGCCGGGACCTTGGAGACGCCCTCCTGGCTGAACAGCTGCAGTTCTGACCCCGCGCCGGGGATCGGGAAGCCGAGGGACGAGGACAGTTTCTCAACTGTCGGGCGCCCCGACTGCCAGTTCTGGAAGAACAGGGTGGCGATGCGGTCGCCCACCGCCACGCGGGTGACGCCCGGCCCGACGGCCTCCACCACGCCGCAACCGTCCGAGAAGGGGGTGATGGTCCCGGCCTGGCCGGACCCGCGGCTGTACATGCCGTTGATCATCAACATGTCGCGATAGTTCAGCGACACCGCCCGCATGCGCACCAGGACCTGGCCCGGCCCCGGCGTCGGATCGGGTTTTTCGACGACCCGGATCTGGTCGGCGCCCCAGGGGGCCGTCACTTTCAACGCGCGCACGGCGTTCCTCCCGCTTTTGTTTTGCGGCCATAGTCGCCCCATCGGGGCGGCCCGCAACCCTGTCGTGGCGTAAGGCCGAAGCCGAGGCCGGGTCTCAGCCGTCCAACCGCCGGACACCGTACAGCCTGACCGCGCCCGCCAGCCCGGCCAGGGACATGGCGGCCATCACGAAATAGCCGTGCGCCCCGATGCGGTCGAACAGCGCCCCGGAGACGATGGTCGCCACCCCGCTCAGCACCCCCCCGGAAAGGGCGGAGTTGATGGTCTGGGCCGCCGAGGCGTTGCTTGGCTTGGAGAGCTGATCCACCAGCTGCAGCGACCCGATGAAGGTGGCCGCGTAGGTGAAGGTGTGCAGGGCCTGGATCGGGAACACCATCCAGAGGGGCGGAGACATGGCCAGCGCGCCCCAGCGCACCACGGCGGCGACTCCGCCCAGCACCAGCAGGTTTCGCGCGCCGAACCGGCGCCGCCAGGGCTCCATGAACCACAGGAAGATCACCTCCACCGCGACCCCCACGCCCCACAGGAGGCCGGTCATGGCCTCCGGGATGCCCTGGTCGCGCCAGGCCAGGGTGGAGAAGGAGTAGTAGAAGGCGTGGGCCGACTGGATCAGGCCCGCCGAGATCACCACCAGCATGAAGTCCCGGTCGCGGAACAGCTCCCGCAGACCCGCCATCCGCTCGGCCAGGGCCGCGGTCCCGCCGCCGACCCGGACCGGATCGGGCGGCAGCCAGTAGCGCGCGCCGAAGGCCACCAGCAGGCCCGACACCGTGATCCAGACCAGCACCAGCTCCGGCGAGCCCCGCGCCAGGATCAGGCCCATGCCGATATTGGCGATGATGAAGGCCACCGAGCCGATGCCCCGCGGCCAGCCGTAGTTGAACCCGTCCTTCTGGGACCTGGCCAGGACCACCACGTCGGTCAGGGGACCGACGGTCGCGTACATCGTCGAAGCGATGAACCACAGGCCGAACCACCAGGCGAAGCCCAGGGGCGCGACCATCAGGGCGTAACCCGCCGCCATGGCCAGGCCCATCAGGATCAGCGGGGTCCGGCGCA
Source organism: Pseudomonadota bacterium (assembly GCA_040386415.1). Classification (GTDB taxonomy): domain Bacteria; phylum Pseudomonadota; class Alphaproteobacteria; order Caulobacterales; family Caulobacteraceae; genus Phenylobacterium. The sequence continues at coordinate 7,520 of JAZKFM010000141.1, read as the reverse complement.
GGGAGAAGCTGTCGGCCCACATGGCCAGCAGCGGCGCGGTGACGGTTCGGGCCAGCAGCGGCGCCGACAGGATCAGGCCGATTTCAGCGCCGCTCAGCCCGCGATGGTCGAACCAGACCGGGATATAGGGCGAGGCCGCGCCGCCCCCGATGAAGATGGCTCCGTAGAACAGACCAAGGCGCACGGGGCTCGACATCGTTCTTCCCTGCTAGCCCGAGTCGGACGCCGATTTCTCCCAGGCGCAATCGGTAGTGCGAAGTGATCGCAGCAGGCCTTCCGCAGCAACGCCCAAGCATGGTAGCCGCAGGGCTGCGATGACCGAAAAAGCCCATGCCGCCAGTGTCTCCGAACTGCTTGTCCTGATCGGGCAGCGCAAGACGCGCAAGGTATCGGTGGCCGACATCCTGGAGACCTTCGGCGACCGCGCCTTCGGGGCCCTGATGTTCGTGTTCGCCGCCCCCCTGGTCCTGCCCATGCCGCCCGGCGTCTCGGCCATTCTCGGCGCGCCCCTGGCCTTCATCACCGCCCAGTGGATGCTGGGGCGCCGCACCCTGTGGCTGCCGAAGGCGCTGCTGGCGCGGACCATGAGCATGTCGGACTTCCGCAACCTGTCGGAAAAACTGATGCCGCACCTGGAGCGGCTGGAGCGCCGGCTGAAGCCGCGCCTGACCTTCATGTACAACCGCTTCGCCGACCGCCTGATGGGGGCGATCTGCTTCTCGCTCTCCATCATCGTCTTCCTGCCGATCCCCTTCGGCAACATGCTGCCCTCCCTGGCCATCGCCGCCTTCGCCATCGGCACGGCGGAACGGGACGGCTATGCGGCGATCATCGGCTGGGTGATGGCGGCGGTCAGCATCGTGGTCCTGGGCGTCTTGTCCAAGGCGATCCTCGCCGCGATCATGGCCTTCTTCTCCACCCTGATGGGGCTGTTCTAGCCGCTCACTTACGCCGCGAGCGGTACAGCACCGGCCACTCCTCGGCCGAGAGCCCCCGGCAGGCCGGCATCTCGGTCTGATCGCTGATGCGGAACGCCTTGCCGTCCCAGATCCAGCTGTTCACGCCGCCGCAGTCGGCGATGCCGCGGCCCTTGTCGAAGTTGCTCAGGGTCTGGGTCTCGACGTCGAAGTCGACGTTCATCAGCAGGTTTGTGTACGAGCCGTCGAGGTTGGGGATCTGGGCCTGGCGGATATGGGTTCCCTGATCGTCGGCCAGCATGAAGGCGTAGATCTCGTTGTAGGCGCCCAAGAAGCAGAGCTCCCCGTACAGGACGACGGTCGGCGACAGTCGCGCGATGATCGGCGTGAAATCGCGCCGTTCCTGGGCGTCGCAGTCCTCGCCGAGCTGGGCGCGCATGCCGGCGGGAAGTTTGTCGGGCAGGCCCGCCTGGGACACCGCCGGTCCTGGCCGGACCAGAGGAACGGGCGGCGGCGCGGGGACCGCCGAGGCGGGCTTGGGGCCCCTGGCCACCAGGGCGGTCACGGTCCCGGCGCGCTGCTGCTGATCGTCCATCCAGCGCAGGGCCGCCGAGACCCCGGTCAGCAGGATGTCGCTACGTCCCGGCGCGAAGCTGAGCTTCTGGCCGTTGCGGACCGCCGCCAGCAGGGCGGTGGTCTGGGCTGGGGTCAGCACCACGTCGGCGTCGCCTTCGGCCTTCGGCGCGACGCCGGGAACCGGTGTGCCGTCCACCCGCACGGCCCAGGGGGTCGGGGCGACGGATTCGCCCACCAGAACCAGCCGGATCACCGGCGCGGCGCCGGCGGCGGCCGACCGCTGGACGTGGATGAAGGGCCGATCCTCGGAACCCTCCTCCGCGAAGCCGAAGGCCGAGCACTCGCGGGTGTTGTCGCAGACCACCGTCCAGTCCTGAAAGCTCTTGCTCGCCGCCTGCGCGCCGGTCGCCATCATGACGCCCAGCAGGGCCAAGATCATCGTCTTCATGGTCCGCTCCCGGTTGCCGAGTCCGGAACGGAGCGTAAGGTCTGATCAAGCCATGGCAATTGGCGAACTGAGGGACACCGATGAGCCGACCCAACAGCCGAGACCGCGCCCTGCGCGAACGCGCCGCCGCCGTGATCCCGGGCGGCATGTACGGCCACCAGTCGGTGGGCCTGCTGCCCGACGATTATCCGCAGTTCTTCGCCAAGGCCGAGGGCGCGCACCTCTGGGACGTCGACGGTAACCGGTATCTGGACTTCATGTGCGCCTACGGGCCCAACCTGTTCGGCTACGCCCATCCGGAGATCGACGCGGCCTATGTGCGCCAACTCGGCCTCGGCGACACCCTGACCGGCCCCACCGAGCTGATGGTGCGGCTGGCCGAGGAGATCACAGCCCTGGTGACCCACGCCGACTGGGCGATCTTCTGCAAGAACGGCACGGACGCCACCTCCATGGCGCTCTCCACCGCCCGCCAGCACACCCGGCGCAAGACCATCATCCGCGCCAAGGGCGCCTATCACGGCGCGGCGACCTGGTGCGTCAACCGCCCGGCCGGCACCGTTCCCAGCGACCAGGCCCACCAGATCTTCTGCGACTACAATGACGTCGCCAGCCTGGAAGCCGCCGCCGCCCAGGCCGGCGACGACCTGGCCGGCATCTTCGCCGCCCCCTTCAAGCACGACGCCTTCATCGACCAGGCCGACCCCGACCTCGCCTATGCCCGCAAGGCCCGGGAGATCTGCGACCGGACCGGCGCCCTGCTCATCGTCGATGAGGTGCGCGCGGGCCTGCGGCTGTCGCGCGACCTGTCCTGGTCGCGGATCGGGGTGCAGCCGGACCTCTCCACCTGGGGCAAGTGCCTGGCCAACGGCCACCCGATCTCGATGATGCTGGGGTCCGACAAGGCGAAGAAGGCCGCCTCCCAGATCTATGTCACCGGCTCGTTCTGGTTCCAGGCCGCGCCGATGGCCGCGGCCCTGGAGACCCTGCGCCTGGTGCGTGACACCGATTACCTTGAACGGTTGCAGAGCCTGGGGGACCGGCTGGCCGATGGGCTGCGGGAGCGCGCAGGCGCGGCGGGCTTCGGCTTCCGGGTTTCGGGTCCCGTGCAGATGCCACTGTTCCTGTTCGACGACGACCCGGACCTGCGCAAGGGCTTCTGCTGGTCCAGCGAGATGCTGAACCGGGGCGTCTACGTTCACCCGTGGCACAACATGTTCCTGTGCGCGGCGATGACCGAGGGCGACATCGACGCCGCCCTGGACGCCGCCGAGGCCTCCTTCGCCGTCCTGAAGTCGCAGGGCCCGAGCCTCGAGCCCGTCGCCAAGATGAGCTTCCTCACCGCGAGCCACAGGTAGAGCCATGCCGATCCCCGACTATTCCGAGCACGACGGCGTGGCCCTGGGCCAGATGGTGGCCAAGGGCGAGGTCACGCCCCTGGAGCTGGTGGACGCCGCCATCGAGCGGATTGAACGGCACAACGGGACCCTGAACGCGGTGGTCCACACCGCCTATGACGAGGCCCGCGAGCGCGCCAGTGGCCCCCTGCCCGACGGTCCGTTCAAGGGCGTGCCGTTCCTGATCAAGGACCTGGGCATGCCGGTGGCCGGCTGGCCCCGCACCTCGGGCAGCAAGTTCGCAAGCCACATCGTCGACACCGAGGACGGCGGCCTGACCCGCCGCTACCGCGAGGCCGGCGTCATCCCGCTCGGCAAGACCAACACCCCCGAATACGGCATCACCGGCACGACGGAGAGCGCCCTGCTCGGCCCCTGCCGCAACCCCTGGAACCCCGCCCACATCTCCGGCGGCTCCTCGGGCGGCGCGGCCTCGGCGGTGGCGGCCGGCATCGTGCCCATGGCCCACGCCAGCGACGGCCTGGGCTCCATCCGCATCCCGGCGGCCTGCTGCGGCCTGGTGGGGCTGAAGGTCAATCGCGACCGGGTGCCCAACCTGCCCGACGCCTATGACTATGCCGCCGGGTTCGTGGTGGACCATGTGGTGACGCGGACGGTGCGCGACAGCGCCATCATGCTCGACGCCACAGGCATTCCCGAGCCGGGCTCCCCCTACGCCCTGCCGCCGAAGGCCCGGCCCTACGCTGAGGAGATCGAGACCTCCCCCGGCAGGCTGCGCATCGCCTGGTCCAGCGAGACCGCCAATGGCCGTCCCATCGATCCGGAGATTCAGGCCGCCCTGGAACGCACGGCCACCCTGCTGAAGAGCCTGGGGCACGAGGTGGTGGAGAAGGGCCTGGGCATCGACTACCGCGCCCTCTACGCTGCGCGCGGCCCGGTGAGCGGCGCCAACTTCGCCGGCGGCATGGAGCGGCTCATCGACCAGGTGGGCCGTGAGCCGGAACAGGACGAGCTGGAGCCCCTGACCTGGGCCTCGCTGAAGGGTGGCCGCCGGGTGACCGGCGCCCAGGCCTTCCGCGCCCTGCAGGACCTGCGCGCCCTGAACCGCTTCACCCTGGCCTTCTTCGAGGACTGGGACGTCTATCTCTGTCCGGTGCTGGGGACGCCGGTGCCGGAGGTCGGCTTCATCGACCCGGTCAATCTGGAGCCCAAGGAGGTCAACCGCCGCCAGGGCAAGGTCTTCCCCTTCACCCCGCCGATGAACTTCTCCGGCCAGCCGTCCATCTCGCTGCCGCTGGAAATGGATTCCAGGGGCCTGCCGATCGGCATGATGTTCAGTTCCCGCTACGCCGACGAAGCCACCCTCTTCCGCCTGGCCGCGCAACTTGAGAAGGAAGCCCCCTGGAAGGGCCGCCGTCCCGCGGTCTGGGGGTGACACGCATGGGTCCCTGGTTTCGTCTGGCCGCTGTCGGCGGCTTCCTCTGCGTCGGCTTCGGCGCCTTCGCCGCCCACGGGATCACCGATCCGAAGGCCCAGGAGTGGCTGAAGACCGGCGCCCTCTACGGCTTCGTCCACATGCTGGCGGTGTTCGCCGCCGCCCAGAGGTCCGGCAGAGGCGCGGCCCTCGCGCCGCCGCTGTTCCTGGCGGGCCTGGTGCTGTTCTCGGGTTCGCTGTGGGCCATGGGCCTGGGCGCGCCCCGCTGGCTGGGCGCCATCACGCCCCTGGGGGGCCTGGCCTTCATGGCCGGCTGGGCGGCGCTGGCCTGGAGCCGGCCGAAGGCCTAGGTCGGGCTCGCGGCTCGCGGCTCGACGAGGTTAGCGAATGACCGGGATCGACCCATCCCGGACATGGTCGGCCACATTCAAACAGAAATTTTGACTGCCGGGCGGTTGGCGCGGGTCACGGACAACGATGGGCGGATTCTGCCGACGCTGCTGCTGGATCTGCAGGCTAATGGCGGTCGAGCGGAAGGGGACTAGGGGCAATATAGTCCTTCCACCCATCGATCCGGGACCGATGGGAAAGCTCTTTAGCGGGTCAGATTGCTTGATCGGCGGAGGCGAAGTTCTTCATCACTGTTCGGGCGGAATGATCGCCGCCATCAGCATGCTGAACATGCCCGCAAAATAGATCTCGTAGGCGACGGCGAAGGCTGGCGTGAGGGTCAGTCGATCAGCAGTCTGGGTGTCGGCGATCAAGCCTGCCGTCTTCAACAATGTCATGATCCGTCGGCTATGGGTGCGCGACACGCCCAGTCGTCGCGACACATCGGACCTGTTGATGTCAATCGTTCCCTCAGCGCGCGGCAGGCCCGCGTTGAATGCGGCTTCCGCCAACGCGTAGGCGAGAAAAAGCCCCATCGATCGCCGCCCGACACCCGCCAGCGGCTCGACCAAATCCTTGTCGAGCGTCGGTCCGGCCAGATGCATTGTGGCCAGGAAGGAGATGATCCGATTGAAGACGGCCGGATCGTCCCAGCGCGCGACGATGTCAACGACGCGGGGTTCGATCATAGACAGACTGGTGAGTTCGATGAGGTAGGCCGCGCGAAGCGCTTCAACCATCGCCGGCTGCGGGCCGTAACGCCTGTGTCGTCCACTCTCAAACGGATCCAGAGGCTCGATCAGTCCCGCCCTCTGCATCCGCGCCAGAACGGCCGATGCGCGCCCTGCGCTGAACAGGCCTGCAGCCGCCTTTCTCAGCCCACGATGATGCAGTTGGTCCTGGGCGTGCAGATGCATCGCAAGGACGCTCAATGCATAGGTCGGTATATCGCCGATGCAGCGATAGAAGCCTGGATCCCGGTCCAGCAGAGCCAGGGGCGCACTCGTCGAGTGGCGCATGGCGTCAGCGAACCCGGTCCGTTCATGCAGAGGTGAAGTCATCGGCGTCGGCTCGTCAAATCACCCTCAGGCGTCCGGGAAGCTCGCCCGCCTTTAGCTTGTGTTCTCTGTAACGCCAATCCGTGCCGTGACGCGTTTGCGCGGTAACACGGAGCGGGGACGAGCGCCTGACCAGATAGCGACGCCCCCTGATTTAGCCAAAAGCGTCCCAAAAGTGTCCAGATGACGGCGCCTCAATCCCTAAATAAAGTTTCCTGACGACCTGATGGCGGGATCAGGTTTCAACTCGAACGTGCAAGGTACGTCGTTGCCGCGTTGTTGAGCTGGGACTTTGGGTCGACCGTAAAATTGGAAACCTAAGGATTGTATCGATGCCGAAACCCCAAGCTCTACCAGCAAAAGCGCTTGATCACATGTCGGACACAGCGAAAGCGCACGTGCCTGCTAATCTGTTGCCACCAACCACCAATGTCGTTCAAGTTATTATGCCTGAAGAAGGCGGCGAATTTCAATATCACGCGACATCTGGGAAAGACTATTTTGTATTCGATTTTTCTCAATCCGGCGTTCTTCGCGCCTCGATAACCGGATTTGATCCCGCAGATGACAAAATAGTATTTGAGAATTTTGCGACACCCGAGGGAGATTGGATTCTTTATCCAGAATCAGGTACTATCGGTGGCGCCGGTTATACTGCTATTTCAGTAGAACCTGAAGACAGCTTCGCTAGAATACAGGCTCTTGTCGGGACGATTTACGAGGGAAACTGGGCAGAAATTACTCTTTTGGACACGGTCACTACTCCGCAAAATCTTGTAAATAGTCTGATCGTGAGCCCAAACGACTGGTTTCTTTCATAAGTTGCCTTGCGGCCCCGCTTATGCGGGGCCGCTTTCGCCCCGGTACTGATAAGCGCCTATGAGGTCGAATATCGGCCGGGCATCCCGGCCTGCTCGTCGGCCGAACTCACATCAGACATCAGTGTCCGGAACCTCGAACGGAGGGGATCGAGCATCGGGCGCACCTCGCGCGGATTGGCCATAGCTCCCAACGGCTGCTCCCCACCCTTCTAGGACCCTAAGCCCGTCCGCTTCCCGGCCTCTAAGCCTTCGTCCAGAGTCGCGCCTGATCACGGGGGGCTGCCGGAATGGACTTTCTGGGGGCCGCTTCGATAGGTAGAGGTAGCAGTCGCGCGCCGCGCGCCTGCCGGGAACCGCATGCCTCAAGATTTCTTCCGACGCCCCGCGTGGCGAGGCTACCTGCTGGCTGTCCTCGCCTGGGGTGTCGCCTTCGCCTTGCGCTTCGGGCTGGCGCACTGGTTTCCGCCGGGCTTTCCCTACCTGACCTTCTTCCCGGCCGTGGTGCTGGTGGCCTACT
>JAZKFM010000140.1:4721-5426 GCA_040386415.1 Pseudomonadota bacterium | reverse complement strand
TCCTCAACCACCTCTACGGCGGCATGGACGAGCCCGAGCTGAAGATCATCGACGTGTTCATCTGCAAGCTGCGCAAGAAGCTGGCCGCGGCCGCCGACGGCAAGCACCACATCGAAACCGTTTGGGGTCGTGGCTATGTGCTGCGCGACCCTCAAGAGACCGCCGTCGCGGCCTGAAGACCGCAAGAGCATTTTCCGATAAGTGTAAAACGGTTATCGGATCGAAAAATGCTCTAACTTTTTGAATTAGAGCCCTTTTTATCCGATCTGACTGGAACAGTCAGATCGGAAAGGGCTCTAGCGATCCACGTCCAGGAATTCGGCAGAGCGCCCGCCCTCACCGGCGGGCGTTTCTGTTTGCGCCTCACACGTGCCGGGGTTTGCGCCCCAGGGGGGCAAACCGCTAACGTCCGCGGCCTGTCGCTGGGGGAGCGTTCATGTTGAGAAAAGATGTCCTGGTGGCCGTCGTCGTGGCCGTCGCCCTGATCGCGGCGGCCGTGGCGAACATGACTCCCAGGCCGCTCGGACTGGACGCGCCGGCCAACGTCTTCTCCGCCGGCCGCGCCATGGTCGACAACCGGGTGATCGCCAAGGTCCCTCACCCCACCGGCTCGCCCGCCAACTACGCGGTGCGCAACTACCTGGTCAGCCGCATGACCCAGCTGGGCCTCTCCCCGCAGGTGCAGCGCATCGACGCCTTCCAGGA
>JAZKFM010000140.1:0-4711 GCA_040386415.1 Pseudomonadota bacterium | reverse complement strand
CGGCGTCCTGCCCGGCAAGGACCGCAGCGCCCCGGCCCTGGCCCTGATGGCCCACTATGACAGCGTCCCGGGCTCCCCCGGCGCCGCCGACGACGCCGCCGGCGTGGCGGCCGGCCTGGAGATCATGCGCATCCTCAAGGCGCAGGGGACGCCGGCCCGCGACGTGATCCTGCTGCTCACCGACGGCGAGGAGGCGGGCCTGGTCGGGGCCACGGGCTTCTTCCAGAGCCATCCCCTGGCCGGCCGCATCGGCTTTGTCATCAACATGGAGGCCCGCGGCGGCGGCGGCCCGGCCAACATGTTCGAGACCGCGGCGGCCAACGGCGCGGTGGTGGACATGTTCCGCAAGGTGGCGCCGTCGCCCGCCTCCAGCTCGCTGACCGTCTATCTCTACAAGCAGCTTCCCAACGACACCGACTTCACCGTGCCCCGAAAGGCCGGGATCGCCGGATTGAACTACGCCTTCATCGCCCGGCAGTTCGACTATCACTCGCCGGTCTCGACGCCCGAAAACCTCAGCCAGGGCAGCCTGCAGCACCTGGGCGACGAGGCGCTGGCCACGGCCCGCGAAGCCGCCTTCGCCCCCGCCCTGCCCGGCAAGGCGCCCGACAAGGTCTATTCCAATACGCTTGGCTCCTATCTGCTGGCCTACCCGCCCCTGGCGGGCTGGGGGGTGCTGGCCGCGGCGCTCGCCCTGACGGCGCTGGGCGTCTGGCGGGCTCGTCGGGCGGACGCCTTCGCCTGGGCCGACGTCGCCAAGGGCGCCGGGGCGGCGATCTATCTGCTGCTGACCTCAGCCACCCTGTTCATGCTGGCGCGCCGGGTTACCGGAGCCGGCTTCGGCTTCTACGACCAGGCCAAGCTGCTGGCCAATGTCCACCTGTGGGAGCTGGCCCTGCTGGTGGTGGGCATCGGAGCCCTGCTCTACACCGCCGCGGCGGTAGGCCGGGGACGCATGCGCCTGGCGGCCGCAGGCCTGGCCCTGCTGGCCGGCGTCCTGTGCACCGCGGTCTCGGACTGGAACCTCATCGGCCTGGGGATCGGCGGAGCCGGGGCCGTGGTGGCCCTGCTGGCCTTCGGACGGCCGGCGGGCGTCGCCGGGACCTGGACCGGGGTGCTTGGCCTGGCCTTCCTCGCCGCCCTCGCGCTGCAGATCATGGCCCCTACCGCCGCCTTCCTGATCGCCTGGCCGCTGGCCTTCGGCGCCCTGGCCGGCGCCGTCAGCGGCATGGGGACCTGGCGGTCCATCGCCGCGCCGATCCTCGTCGCCGTCCTGGCGGCGGTGGACCTGCAGTGGGTGCTGAGCTACGCGCACGGGGTCTTCATCGGCATCGACATGGTGGAGGTCCAGGCGCTGTTCGTCTGGCTGAGCGCCCTGCTGCTCTGGCCGCTGATACAGGCCGAGCCGGAGGAGACCCGCCCACGCACCGTGGCCCTGGTCGTGCTGGCGGTGGGCTTCGCGGTGGTCGGTCTCGTCCGGGTCATTCCGCCGTGGAGCGCCCGCCATCCCCAGCCCGCCATCGTGGCCTATGTCGTCCAGGGCGCCACCGGTCAGGCCAAGCGCTTCAGCCTGGCCCCCAATCCGCCGGACTGGGCGCGCGCGGTCCTGAAGGCCGACGGCGGCCACATCGTGAAGGATGACGCGCCGGGCGGCTGGCGGGGCTCCCCGGGCGACATCCTGTCGGCCTGGGCCAAGCCCGTGAACCCCCTGCCCCCCGCGGTCACGCTCAACCGCGTGATCGACGGGTCCCTCGAGGTGAGGATCGTGCCGCCGGCCGGCGCCCGGACTCTGACCCTGGAGATCCGCCCAACCGGCAAGCTGACCGACGCCACGATCAACGGCCGCCCGGTCAAGCTGCTGACCCAGCCTGGCCAGTGGAACCGCATCTATTGGCAAGGCGCGGCCGAGGGCGTGGCGGTGGGCTTCCGCGCCAAGGGCCCCGGGGTCATAGACACCCGCTACACCGCCACCACCGAGGCCTGGCCGGCTGACGGCAAGCCCCTGCCCAAGATGCCGCCGAAGGTGTCGGGGAACTCGATCTCGGGTTCCACCATCGTCACGGGCGAGCAGCGGTTCACCTGGTAAGGCGGAGAGGCTAAAGGAAGCCGATGAGCGACATCACCATCTATCACAACCCCGCCTGCGGCACCTCGCGCAACACCCTGGCGCTGCTCCGCGAGAAGGGTCTGGACCCGACCGTCGTGGAGTATGTGAAGGTCGGCTGGACCCGGGATCAGCTCCACGACTTGACCGAGGCCATGGGGGTCGGAGCCCACGACATCCTGCGGGTCAACGGCACCCGGGCCGATGAGCTGGGGCTGAGCGATCCGGCCGCCTCGGACGAAGCCCTGTTCGCCGCCATGATCCTGGAGCCGATCCTGGTGAATCGGCCTATTGTCGTAACGTCAAAGGGGGCCGCCCTATGCCGTCCGGCGGAACTCGTGCTTAGTCTTCTGTAGAGGAGGCGTGCTTAAGCAACCCGGGTGACGAGATGTCGCCGCAATCCCGTTGGATGAACGCGCTGCGTGACAAATAGACCAGTCCACGGCGGGGTCACATACGGTTAACCAAGGGGGGTCACGATGGCCCGGCCTGCGTTTTGCTGGCTTAGCCGCCAGATGCGCCATTTTGAACTTGCCAAGGTAAAGCTTGGCTAGAGCGATATTAGTAACGGGGGCACGATGCACGAGTTCGATCCGAGACGTCCGACCCTGCGTCTTGCACCGCGCCTGCTGGTTGGTGTCGCCGGTTTCGCCGCCCTGGCCCTGGGCTGGAAGCTGACCGCCGCCGAAGCCACCGCACCGACGCCGCCCCCGCTCGACCCCGCCGCCATCTCCGCCCTGCAGCACACCGCCTTCACCCAGGCCGAAGCGCAACCCGGCTTCACCCGGCCCGAGAACATCGCCGTCAAGATTCAGCCGGGTGAGACCTTCGAGGCCGCCGTCCTGCGGGCCGGCGTCGCCCCCGACGACGCCCGCCAGGCTGTCCAGACCTTGGGCGAGGCCATGGACACCGTCCACATCAAGGCGGGTCTCGCCTTCGACGCCGCCATCGCCAAGCCGCGCGGCGAGCGTGGGCCCGCGCGCCTGATCGGCCTGTCCCTGCGCACGGGTCCCGCCACCGCGGTCACCGTCTCGCGCACCTTCGACGGCGCCCTGCGCCTGCGGGAGGTGGAAGAGAAGATCCGCGACGAGACCACGGTCGCCCAGGGGGCCATCACCGGCTCCCTGTACGAGAGCGCCTCGCGCCTCGGGGCCACCTCGTCGATCACCGCCCAGATGGTGAAGCTGTTCTCCCACAAGGTGGACTTCGACCGCGACATCAAGCCGGGCGACAAGTTCGAACTGGTCTTCGACCGCAAGGTCACCGAGAGCGGCCGCACCGTCGAGACCGGCGACCTGGAATATGCCGAGATCAAGGGCATCCGCTTCTACCGCTTCGAGATGCCCGACGGCGACGTCGAGTACCTCGATGACGCGGGCAAGAACATCAAGGGCTTCCTCCTGCGCACCCCGGTGGACGGCGCGCGGATGACCTCAACCTTCGGCATGCGCCGCCACCCGATCCTGGGCTTCAACCGCATGCACCAGGGCATCGACTTCGGCGCGGGCTCCGGCACCCCGGTGCTGGCCGCCGGCGACGGCGTCGTGGTGGAGGCCCGACGCTGGGGCGGCTACGGCAACTGGCTGCGCATCCGCCACGCGGGCGGCTGGGAAACCGGTTACGCCCACCTGTCGCGCTACGCCAAAGGCCTGAAGCCGGGCCAGCGGGTGCGCCAAGGTCAACTGGTGGCCTATGTGGGCTCCACCGGCGCCTCGACCGGTCCGCACCTGCACTATGAGACCTGGATGAAGGGGCGACGCGTCAGCCCGATCGGGGCCAAGGTGCCCACCGGCACTGTCCTGGCCGGCGCCCAACTGGCCGCCTTCCGCGCCAAGAAGGCCCATATCGACCAGCTCGTCAGCCGTAGCGAGGCCGAGGGCTCCGAATCCGACACCCGAAAGCTCGCCTCGGCGGACCCGATCAAGGTCGCCGGTCTGCGGCGCTAGGGCCGCCGCCAGGGGAACAGGGACCGCAGCCGCGCGTCGCGCAGCCAGAGGCCGCCCCAGGCCATCAGGGCCAGATAGACGCCGAACAGGATGTGGCTGAACAGCGGGCTTTCGACCCGCAGGTGGGTCGCGACCGCCCCGCCCATATAGGCCGTCACCAGGATCGCCCCCAGCACCGAGGTGCGGGGATAGAGGTACAGCGCCACGCAGACCAGCAGGATCGTCCCCAGCAGCCGCGCCTGGTCGGTGGGCAGGCCCAGCTGCCGCGAGGTCTCCGCCACCACGGGCAGGTCCAGCAGCTTCATCGTCAGATCCATCAGCATGAAGGCGACGAACAGGCCGCTGAGCACGCGGCCGGTCCAAAGCATGGCTTTCGGGGTGTCTGTGGTGGTCATGGAAGGCCCTCCCTCTTCCGGCCCCCCCGGCGGTCGCCGGGCGTCTCGAGGCGCTTACCCAGGACGAACCAGGCCACGGCAAGCCGACAAGATCGTCACGTTTTCGCGGGCCGCCCGCCCGGCCGCCTCGCCCAGGGGTCGCGCGACGCTGCTTTTCCGACCCGCCACGGCGCTCTAAGGTCGGGCTTAAGTCTCTGTCGGAGCAACGATTCTATGGCACCCGCCGCCAACCCCTCCAAGGTCCGCGCCCGCTACGCCGCCAAGCG
>JAZKFM010000139.1:3120-12168 GCA_040386415.1 Pseudomonadota bacterium | reverse complement strand
GTCAGGGAGCCGTTCGCGGCGTCGCTGAGTTCCTGGAGTAGGGGCAGGAAGCGGGGATCCTTCTCCACCGCGGTCACCTGGGCGCCGGTCTCCAGCAGTGCCCGCGTCAGGCCGCCGGGGCCGGGGCCGACCTCGATGACGTGGTCGCCTTGGCCGACGCCGGCCAGGCGGGCGATCTTGCGGGTGATGTTGAGATCAAGCAGGAAGTGTTGGCCGAAGCTCTTCTTGGCCATGAGGCCATGGGCGTCGAGGACGTCGCGCAGGGGCGGAAGGTGTTCGAGGTCCATCTAGGCGGCGCGGCGGGTGGCGATCTCGTCGGCCATGCGGATGGCGGCGACCAGGCTGTCGGCGCGGGCCAGGCCCCGTCCGGCGATGTCGAAGGCGGTGCCGTGGTCGGGGGAAGTCCGCACGATGGGCAGGCCCAGCGTCACATTAACACCGCCCCAGAAGTCCAGCATTTTCACAGGGATAAGCGCCTGATCGTGATACATGCAGAGCGCGGCGTCGTAACGGGCGCGCATCTCTTCGGGGAACAGGCTGTCGGCGGGGACCGGGCCGGTGGCGTCGACGCCGAGGTCGCGCAGGGCGCGGATCGCCGGGGCGATGATCTCGTGCTCCTCGCGGCCGATGGTGCCGCTCTCGCCCGCATGCGGGTTGAGGCCGGCGACGGCCAGGCGGGGGACCTCGACGCCGAAGTCCCGGCGCAGGGCCTGGGCGGTCACCAGGCCCGCATTGACCACTTTCTCGATACTGAGGGCCGAGGCGACCCGCGAGAGGGGCTCGTGGACGGTCACCAGGGTGGTGCGCAGGCCCGGCACCGCCAGCATCATGACGGGCCCGCGGGCGCCGTCGAAGCGGGTGGACTGGGTGAGCTCGCCGAGGAACTCGGTATGGCCCGGGAAAGCGAAGCCCGCCTCATAGAGCGGGGCCTTGGCGATAGGGGCGGTGACGACGCCGGAGACCTGGCCCGAGAGGGCGAGACCCACGGCGGTTTCGATCCACTGGATCACCGACTTGGCGGCGGCCGAGGTCGGCTGGCCCGAGACCACCGGCGCGCGCAGGGGGATGTCGAGGACGGGAATGCTGTCGGCGAAGACCTTGGCCGCGTCGCCCGGCGCGATGACCCGCTTGATGATGGAGCCGCCAGACCCCGAGGCCGAAGCCACCGATTGGCAGTCTCCGACTACCACGAAGGCGGGGCCAGTGTGCCGCAGCTGCGCCCACGCCTTGACGATGATCTCCGGGCCTATGCCGGCAGGGTCACCAAGAGTGAGCGCGAGTGGTCCGGTCTTCACTTGGTCTCGATTGTCGCCGAGTTCCTGAGGTCACGCATGTAACGCCGCGCGATCATGGACAGTTGCTGCCCGAACAGGCGGTTCTCGATCTGCTCCCTGGACTGGCCGTCCTGGCCGCTGGCGCGCTTGGCGCAGACGGCCAGCAGGTGCAGGCCGGCGCTGGTGCGGATCGGCTGAGAGAGCTGGCCGGCGGCCAGGCTTTCGGCGGCGTCGCGGAAGGCGGGCGCCAGGTCCTTGATCTCGGCCTCGCCGAGGTCGCCGGCCACGACGCCCGGAACGGCGGCGGCCTTGGCCTCCAGGTCGCCACAGCCGGTGATCGTGGCGCGCAGGGCCGTCAGCTTGGCGGTGGCGGCGTCCACGGCGGCCTGGTCAGCGGTCTGGGTCAGGCCGACGGCGGCCTGCTTGAGGTTGACCATCATGCCGCCGGCGCCCGCGCGCTTCTCACGGAGATAGATGATGTAGACGCCGTCCTTGACCTGGATCGGGCGCGAGAGCTGGCCGGGGCGCATCTGCTCCAGGGCGGCGTCGATCTCGGGCGCCATCTCGCCGGCGGTGATCCAGCCGGCGTCGCCGCCCGCCGCGGCGGTGGCGGCGGCGGAGAACTGGCGGGCCACGGCGGGGAAGGGCGCGCCCTGCTGCATCTGGGTGATCAACTGGCCGGCGCCGGTCATGGCGGTATCCATGCCGCCGACCCGGTTGGCGTCGATGAAGACCTCGCTGATCTGGTACTGGGGCTTGGAGGCCGCGGCGGCCAGGCGCTGCTGCACGGCCTTGACCTGATCGTCGCCGATGCGAAGGCGCGAGCCGTAGCGGCCGCGGATCCAGCGCTGCCAGCTGGTGTTGGCGCGGACCTCCTGGCGCAGGGTCTCCTCGCCGATGCCCTGGGCCTTCAGATTGCCGAGGAACTGCTCCATCGACATGTTGTTGCCCTTGGCCATCTCGGCCAGTTCCTCGGTGACCTCGTCCTCGGTGGCGACGATCTCCATCTTCTGGTCGCGTTCGACCCGGCGCAGCTCCTGCAGCTGCAGGCGCTCGTCCACCAGGCCCACCAGGGCCTCGCGCTGGAACTGGGGCAGGTTCTGCTGGGTCGGCTGCACGCCTGAGGTGGCGATCAGCAGGCGCATGCGCTGGGCCAGGTCGTAGGTCGAGATGATGTCGTCGTTGACGACGGCGGCCACGGACTCGTTGATCCCGGCCGGAGCCACCGGGGCGACGGGCGCCTCCGCAGGCGCGGCGTCCTGGGCCCAGAGGGTCTGCGGCAGGGCCGTGGTGGCCAGGGCGATCGCCAGGGCGGCGCCGCGCGCCGAACGGCCCGTGACATTACGCGCACGCATCATGGGTGGAAGGTTTCCTTGGAGGCGATGGCCATGGGCAGGTCTATGCGAAGGGCCAATTCGGTGGCGATTTTCAGTTCGCATACAACGGTCCGCCCAATGTGGCGAGGGTGAGGCGTATGGCGAGAGACTCCGTCGGACCTAGTCGTCCGATTACAGTGTCTTCGCGCCGATAGATGATGTCCACGCGGGTGCAGTCGTCGCGATAGGTGATGCCGAGGTCGCGGATCACCCATGCGTCCTGGACCAGGTCGCGGTTGCCGTAGGCGGTGATGCCCCAGTGTTCGGTGAGGTAGAGATCGCCGCCCATGTCCAGGTTCTCGACCTTGGTCCCGTTGGCGTCGGCGCGGTCACGCAGGTAGCGGAAGTAGCCGTTGGCGCGCTTCATCGACAGGTTGGCGCCCGCCTCCGCGCGCTGGACCGAAAAGTCTTCTGAATCCAACCGTGTACGGGCGAAAAATGAGAGGCCCTTGATGGGTTGCGCGTCGGCCGAGACGATCCAGTCGGACTTGGTCTGGCGCAGGCCGCTCTGGGGCGAGAAGACGTCGTTGCTCTCATTGCGGAAGCTGCGGCCCACCAGCAGGCTGGCGCGGCGTCCGTCATCTAAGAATACCGAGGCCCGGCCGCCGGCGTTCACGCGCAAACCGTCCTCATAGAGGTCGTAGCCCGGGAATTTGTTGGCCCGGAAGAGGTTGGTCTCGTCGAACTGGAAGGCGACGGAGTCTTCGTTCAGATAGATCGGCGCGCCGGTGGCCGAGGCCCCCACGACCACCTGCCGGGCGTCGGGAGACGCCGCGACCTGGACGATCGGTTCCAGGATCACGGTGGACTCCGAGAACCGGCGCACGAACGGCCAGGAGATGTCGGCCCCCGCCACCAGGAGGCCGCGGGACAGGGTCTTGGAGGTGTCGCCCACCCCGTTCAGGTCATCGAGGCTGTAGGCGTCGCCGCGGATGTTCAGGAAGGGCGATATCCGGATGCCCGCCGCGGCGGTGTAGGTGGCGCGCCAGTCGGCCTCGCCGGTGACCCGGCGGCTGTCTAGGCCCGCGAGGCGCAGGGGCGGAGCCCCGACGGGAGACTGGTCGCGGGTGAGGGCCACGGCCGACCCCAGCAGGCGCAGACGGCCGCCGGCGATATTGGCTTGCGGCTCCCATCGGGCCTCGATCAGCGGGCCGACGATGGGGAAGGTGCGGTCGTTGTCGCCAGGGCGCAAACCCTGGAAAGACAAGGCCGCGGCCGAGAAATAGGAACGCTGGTTCTGGCGGGTGGCGTAGACCTGGGAGATCAGGCGGCGGTCGTCGGCCAGGTAGGGGCCGCGCGTCGCGTAGACGTCACCGACCTCGTACTTGTCGAACAGCAACTCGTCGGAGGTGCGCTCGGCGGTGAAGCCCCAATCCCACTTCTCGTTGATCGCGAACTGGCCCGCCGCCAGGATGTAGCTGCGGCTGGTGGAGTCACCAAAGCCGTTACCCTTGCCGTCGAAGTCGGTGTCGTAGGTGTAGCCGAACCGCGCGTCGACCGCTCCGGAGTAGAACCGCTTGCGGTAGTGCCCGTTGAAGAACGG
The DNA here is from genome assembly GCA_040386415.1 of Pseudomonadota bacterium. Taxonomy (GTDB): domain Bacteria; phylum Pseudomonadota; class Alphaproteobacteria; order Caulobacterales; family Caulobacteraceae; genus Phenylobacterium. Next base: position 7,975 of record JAZKFM010000139.1, on the reverse strand, counting down.
ATTAACCTTCGTGTTAATCTGGGGGCTTAGCGTGATATCTGAAGACGGCGAGAGAACCTGGAGGTAGGGCTGCTCGTAGCTGAGACCCCGACGGTTGGAGATGCCGAGCTTGGGCGGCAGGAAGCCGGACTTGCGGACCGCCTGGGGATCGGGGTGCCAGAACAGCGGCAGGTACAGCACCGGGGCGCCGAACACGCGGACCACGGCGTTGCGGTAGTAGATCAGCTGCCGGTCGCGGTCCTGGACCACCTTGTCGGCCTTGATCGACCAGGTCGGAGTCTTGGGTGAGCCCTCCGGCGTGCAGATTTCACAGGGCGTATAGATGGCGCGGTTCAGCTCGTTGACGCGGTCGCTGCGTTTGACCGCCGAGGCGGCCGCCATCTTGATGCCAGGCGCCATGCGCGCGGCGAAGCCCGTGGCGACGCCGGCCTTCATCTGATCATCGAGGGTCAGCTCATCGGCGTACTCGACGCTGCCGTCCTCGTTGATGATCTGGACCTGGCCCTTGGCGGTGACGACGCCGCGGGTCTCGTCATAGACCAGCTCGTCGGCGCGCAGGGTGCGGCCCTCGTAGCGAACCTCGGCCTGGCCGCGGGCGGTGGTGATCTTGTTCTTGTCGTCACGGATGACGAGGTCGGCCTCCATGTAGAGCTGACCCGGCTCCAGGCCATCGGCCGAGGCCTTGGCCGGCGATTGGGCATGGGCCTGCGCCGCCATCGCCACGACGATGACCGCCACACTGGCCAGCAGGCCGCGCTTAACGGAGACGGGACGGCGACCACGACTCATGAAGCTAGGAAACCCCCTCCGGGCGACTGTTGGCGGATGGATAGCGGGGAACGCCAACGATTCAACCGTCTTCGGTGTAGCAGAGCAAGGTCAGCCCGGACAGCAGGGCGACCAAGGGCGGCGCCCACGCGGCGGCGTAGAGCGGAATGATCTCCGCATCGGCCAGGGCGCCGGAGAATTCGTTGAAGAAAAAGAAGATGAAACCGATGGCCACCCCGGCGCCGGCGAGCCCGCCGAGCCCGCCCAGACGGGCCAGCCTGAGGGAAAAGGCCGCGGCCAGCACCGACATGGCGGCGAACAGCAGGGGCGTGGCCAGGAGCTGCTGGAAGCGCAGCCGATAGCCATCGGCGGAGAAGCCGGCCTGTTCGGTCTGGTTGATGGCGGCGGGCAGGCGCCAGAAGGCGATGGCGTCCGGGGAGGCGAACCGCTCCATGGCCGATTCGGAATCCAGGGTGGAGCGGATCGACAGCGAGTCCGATCGGACCGAGCTTTCGCCCGCCGTGGCCTCGCGCACGTCAGTGAGTTTCCAGAAGCCCGGCAGCAGCTCGGCCTCGGCGGCCTCCAGCCGGCGCTTGAACTCGGGCAGGCCGTCCTTGTTCTTCTGGTAGACGAAGAGCGAGACCCCCTTCAGCCGCACCCGTCCGGCGACCGCGTCGCGCGATTTGGCGTGGATGACGATCTGGTTGCGGTCGTCACCCTGGCGCAGCCAGACCTCCTTGGGGGCGTCGGTCAGGTAGTTTTCCATCAGGCCGGCGCGGTCGGCCTCGAAGCGGGCGCTGAGGGCCGAGGCCAGGGGGTTGAAGGCGATGACCGCGAAGACCCCAACGACGAAGGCCGCAGCCGCCGAGGGCAGGACGAAGCGCCAGGCCGAGATCCCCGCGGCCCGCATGGCGACGAGCTCGCTGGAGCGGTTGAGACCGACATAGGCGCTGATGCCGCCGGCCAGGAAGACGAAGGGCAGCAGCAGCAGGATAAGGGCCGGCGCCTTGAGCAGGGTGAGGGCGAAGAGCTGGGCCACGCCGACGTCGGCGCGGACGCCCACCGAGCGCGACAGGTCGACGAACTGCACCAGCAGGATCACCGCCGAGATGACGGCGAGCGCCGCGCCGACCCCGGTGAAGGTGCGCAGCAGGACGTAGCGTTCGAGGCGGCCGGTCCCGATCATGCGGTCTTCAGCCCGGAGATGGGGGCGGGACGCTTGCGCATGTCGATGTAGCGGCTGACCGGCTGTTTGAAGATGCCCCGCAGGGCCAGGCCCATGGCCCCCAGGGGCACGACAAATTGCAGGACATTGACCCAGGGCTCGGACTCGCTGGCGGCCTGGATGATGAAGCCCAGGATGCGGACGCCGACCGCCGCGGCGCCGATGACCGCGATGCGCCGGCCATAGCCCATGCGTGAGAAGCCGCCGCCGATGATGGCCAGGAGCGCAAAGCTCATGAAGGTGAGGTTGTACAGGGGCGTGGTCAGGCGGGCGTTGCCCTCCGCCAGCATCTTGTCGCGGTTCTGCTTCTCCCAGATCTGCTCCAGGTCGGGGAAGAACAGCTCGTGCAGATAGCGGTCCGACGGCTTGTAGTGGATCAGCTCGTCGCTCGCCAGGAAGGCGGAGAGGTCGAAGACGTACTCGTCGAAGGACAGGAAGTTGAGCACGCCGGTGCGGCTGAACTCCTGGTTCGAGCCCTTGCGCATCAGCAGGACAGGCTTGTCGCCGCGCTTGACCACCCGGCCCTCGTCGGCGGTGTAGGTGGTGGCCCCGCCGTCGTCCTTGGTCTGGTGGATGAACAGGTTGTGGATCAGGCCGCCGTTGTCCACCGACTGGGCGTAGACCGTCAGGCCGGGGGCGGGCTCGGTGAACTCGCCCTCGCGCACCAGGGTCGAGGCCAGGTCGGTGCGCACCTGGAACAGGGTTTCGCGCATCTGCCGCGACGCCGCCGGCTGGACCCAGAGGTTCATGAACAGCGCGATGAGGGTGACGACGGCGGCCAGCCGCAGGGCCGGGGCGATGACCCGCCAGCGGCTCATGCCGCCGGCGAAGCAGACGACGATCTCCTGCTCCACGTGGAGGCGGTTGAGCGCCACCAGGGCGGCCACCAGCAGGGCGATGGGCATGACCATGTTGATCAGCTGGGGCATGGCCAGCAGGGTCACCTGCAGGAAGACGAGCGCGCTTTGGCGCTGGCTGACGATGATGTCGAGCTGCGAGAGGCTGGTGGACAGCAGGGCGACCGCCGTCAGCGCCGCCGTCGCCAGGACGGTCGGCCCCAAGAGCTGACGGAGCAGGTATCGATCGATCAGGCGCATCGGCAAGAAATATAGGGCGGGCCGAGATATTTGCCGCGCCCGCATCGGGAAGCTGCTCTAAACCATGCGTCGCCCCGCCACACAACCGCCGCACGAACGGTCAGGCTGGGATGGGTTCAGGGCGCGCGCTGCGCCGGGTCGCTAAGTTGAGAGAATTCCATGGATATCCAGTTCGTCGCGGCCGACGCCGCGCTTGGTGAAAAGAGCGCCCTCGCGATCGTCGTGTTCGAGGGCGAGGCCGCCACCGTCCAGGGCGGAGCCTTCGTGCCCGCGCTGGCGGGCAGCCGCTTCACGGGCGCCAAGGGCCAGACCCTGGACCTGATCGCGCCGGCAGGTTCGGCCGCCGCCCGGGTGCTGCTGGTGGGCGCCGGCAAGGCCGACGGGTTCGACGGCATGGGCGCGGAGAACGCCGCGGCGAGCGCCTATGGCGCCCTGAAGACCTCGGGCCTGACCACGCTGCGTATTCAGATGGCCGGTGATGCGGCCCAGGCCGCCAAGGCCGCCTTCGGCGTGCGCCTGGCCACCTACCGGTTCGACCAGTACCGCACCAAGGAAGCCCCCGAGAAGAAGCCCTCGATCACCCGGGCCGAGATCGTCACCAGCGACGTGGACGGCGCGATCGGCGCCTTCGCCGACCTGGCGGCCCTGGCCGACGCCATCGCCTTCGCCCGGGACCTGGTGTCCGAGCCGCCGAACGTCCTCTATCCCGCCGAGTTCGCCAAGCGCGTGAAGCAGCTGGAGGAGCTGGGCCTGGAGGTCGAGATCCTGGGGGAGGCCGAGATGGCCAAGCTCGGCATGGGCTCGCTGCTGGGGGTCGGGCAGGGGAGCGTGCGCGAGAGCCAGCTCGCCATCCTCAAGTGGAACGGCGCGGCCGACAAGAACGCCCAGCCCGTCGCCTTCATCGGCAAGGGGGTCTGCTTCGACACCGGCGGCATCAGTATCAAGGGCGCCGAAAACATGGAGCACATGAAGACCGACATGGGCGGCGCGGCCGCGGTGTCGGGGCTCATGCACGTGCTGGCGGCGCGCAAGGCCAAGGTCAACGCCGTGGGCATCCTGGGCCTGGTGGAGAACATGCCGGACGGCAACGCCCAGCGGCCGGGCGACGTGGTGACCTCCATGTCGGGCCAGACCATCGAGATCATCAACACCGACGCCGAAGGCCGCCTCGTGCTGGCCGACGCCATCTGGTACTGCCAGCAGCGGTTCAAACCCAAGTTCATGGTGGATCTCGCCACCCTGACCGGGGCGATCATCGTGGCGCTCGGCGACGACGTCGGGGGCCTGTTCAGCAACAACGACGAGCTGAGCGCCAACCTGATGGCCGCCTCCGAGGGCGAGGCCGAGCCCCTGTGGCGCATGCCGCTGCCGCCCCACTACGACAAGAACATCGACTCGATGATCGCCGACATGAAGAACACCGGCGGCCGGGCCGGCGGCTCCATCACCGCGGCCATGTTCATCCAGCGCTTCGTCAACGGCGTGCCGTGGGCCCACCTGGACATCGCCGGCACCGCCTGGAAGAAGCCGTCCACGATCCCCACCATCCCCGACGGCGCGACCGGCTTCGGCGTGCGGCTGCTGAACCGCATGGTGGCGGACAAGTACGAAGGCTGATTTTCCGCCGTGCGGTTCGCGCTGCTGCATAGCCCGCTGGTGGGCGCGAGCTGCTGGCGGGCGGTGGCGGGTGACTTCGCCGCAAGGGGAATCTGGGCCGCGGCGCCCAGGCTGCGGAAGAACGAGGTGTGGTCGACGTGGTCGGCCT
>JAZKFM010000139.1:0-3110 GCA_040386415.1 Pseudomonadota bacterium | reverse complement strand
CTAGCCTGGGGCGCGGCGGAGGCGCCCTACTATCCGGCCCTGGCGGCCAGGGTGGCCGAGCAGATCGCCCAGATGCATCCTGTGGTGCTGGTGGTCCACTCCGGCGCGGGGTCGCTGGCGGCGTCCGTCGTCGCTGCGGCGCAGGGCGGGGTGAGCCAGGTGATCTTCGTTGACGCGATCCTGCCGCATCCGGGACGGACATGGTTCGAGACCGCCTCTCCGAGCTTAGGCGACTCGCTGCGGGCGAAGGTGACGGACGGCGAGGTTCCGGCCTGGGACCAGTGGTTCCCGCCGGGCGCCCTGGCGGCGACCCTGCCGGAGGGCGATCTGCGGGAGACCTTCGTGTCCGAGCTGACACCCACCCCCCTGGCCTATCTGGAAGAGACCGCGCCGGACCTGGACCTGCCTGACGACATCAGCTGGGCCTATCTGAGGCTCTCCAAGGCCTATGAGGACGAAGCCCGGGTCGCCCGCGAGCAGGGTATTCCCACCCTGCGGCTGGCGCGGCATCATCTGGCCATGATGACCCATGCCGACGAGGTGGCGAGCGCCCTGGTGAACCTGGTGCGGGGCGACCATGGCTGACCCCTGCGAGGTCTGGTTCTACCACCTGGAGCGGACGGGCCTGGACCAGGCCCTGCCCGAGCTGCTGGAAAAGACCCTGGCGCGGGGCTGGAAGGCCATCGTGCGCGCCACCGGGCCGCAGCGGGTGGAGCACCTGGACGGCTGGCTGTGGGCCTATCGCGACGAGAGCTTCCTGCCCCATGCGCCGGCCGACGAGCCGGGCGCGGCCCGGCAGCCGATCCTGCTCACCACCGGCGACGAGAACCTGAATGCGGCCGACGCCCTGTTCCTGGTGGACGGCGCCGAACCGGGCGAGCTTGGCGACTACACCCGGTGCGTGGTCTTGTTCGACGGCGGCGACGAGGAGGCCCTGGCCACGGCGCGCCGCCAATGGAAGTCGGTGAAGGCCAAGGGCCTGCCGGCGTCGTACTGGAAGCAGCAGGCTCGCGGTTGGGAGAAACAGGCATGAAGATCAGGATCCTGGCGGGCGCGGCTGTGCTGCTGATGATGAGCGGCTGCGCCAGCGACGCGCCGGCCCCGCCGCCGCCGCCGGTCTATCGTCCGCCGCCGCCGCCGCCGCCGCCCACCGACCAGTGCGGGGCGGCCGAGGCGCAGAAGTATGTCGGGCGCCCGCGCAGCGAGATCCCGATCCCGGTGCTGCCGGCCCTGCAGCGGGTGGCCTGCACCACCTGCCCGGTGACCCAGGACTTCAGCCCCCGGCGGTTGAACTTCTTCTACGACGCCCAGACCGGCATCGTGAAAGAGGTGAAGTGCGGCTAAAGGCTCGAATACGCGCCTCCAATCCCAAAAGACGAGCGCGTCGGACGAGTTAGCCGGGGTCCACCTAGCCCTGACGCGCTCTTGCCTGACGAAGGGTCAATCTGGCCTGCTGCCGGAAACGGGGGAACGGGCATGAAGTGGGTGATCGGGCTGCTGGCGGTGCTGGGCGCGGGCGTGGTCCTGGCCGGATGCGCGTTGACCGCCAAGGACATTCCCTATGCGACGCTGGAGGCCAAGTATGGCGGGCCGGCGTCCCAGTACATGGACCTGCCCGGGGACCTGCGTGTCCATTACCGCGACCAGGGCAAGGCCGACGGGCCGGCCGTGGTGCTGGTGCATGGGTTCGCGGCCTCGCTGCACACCTGGGAGCCGTGGGTGGCGCGGCTGGCGCCCGACTACCGGGTCATCAGCCTTGACCTGCCCGGCCACGGCCTGACGCGCGCGCCGGAAGGCTATACCGCGGCCCAGGCGACCAATGTGGCGGTGGTGGACGAGCTGACGCGACGCCTGAAGGCCGACCGGTTCGTGATCGTCGGAAACTCCATGGGGGGCGGAGTGTCCTGGGCCTATGCGCTCGCCCATCCGCAGCGGCTGAACGGGCTGGTGCTGGTGGACGCCGCCGGCTGGCCGCGCGAGGACAAGGGCAATGAGAGGCCGCCGGTGGTGTTCAAGCTGCTGGGCAATCCGGCGGGCCGCGCCCTGCTGCGCAACATCAATCCCCGGCCGCTGGCCACGCGGGGGCTGAAGTCGGCCTATGTCGACGAGAGTGTTGTCACCCCGGCCGTGGTGGACCGCTATGTGGAGCTGGCCCTGGCGCCCGGCCACCGCGCCATCCTGACCTCCGGCCGCGATGGGCCGCAGCGGCGGATTGACCGGTCGGTGTTCTCCACCATCAAGACGCCCACCCTGGTGATGCACGGCGAGGCCGACACGGTGATCGACGTCGCCGCCGGTCGGGGGCTGGCCAGCGCCATCCCCGGCGCCAAGCTGATCACCTATCCCGGCGTCGGCCACGTGCCGATGGAGCAGATCCCCGACCAGTCAGCCAAGGACCTGCGCGCATTCCTGGCGGGCCTGCCAGCTACTTGATCGCGAAGCAGTAGAAGAGGCCCGCGCCGCCCGTCGACACCAGGTCAGGCTGGGAACAGCTGCGGGTCTGGTGGGCGGCGTTCCAGGAGGTGGGGTTCTGGCCGCCGCCGATGCGGTCGTGGTGGCCGACCATGGTCCGGCTCTCGCCCGACGAGGTCCAGTTGTTGCAGGTCAGGTTCGGCGGGGCGACCGGAGCCGGGGTTCCGGCCGGCGCGTTGGCGGGCAGGGGGGAGGCCACCGGCGGCGCCAGGCGACCGTCGGTCAGCGAGCCGGTCATGATGTCGTGCTGGTTGGGGCTGTCGCCGCGTCCTTTGACGGGGTTTCCCTTCTCGTCGAGGGAATTGGCCTTGCTGGTGAGCGCCCCTTCGCTGTGCAGGTCATCCAGGCTGGAGGCGATCTGCACGCCCTTGGCGTTGAACCACGGGCCTTTGCCGATGCGGTCGCGGGCGTGGATCGCCTTGCCCTTGGCGTCGGTGGCCGAGAGGTAGGCGCGCCAGGCGTGGTCGCCGATCCCGGCCTCGGTCGCCAGCTTCTGGCACCAGGCGTCGGCGCCCTTCAGGCCCCCCAGGTCGCCGCCCTTGCCGGGGCCGATGCTGGTGATGAAGAAGGTGGTCTTGGACCTCTCCTTGGCCACGACCGCCGTGGTGGTGAGTGCGCCCGTGGCGACGAACGCCGCG
>JAZKFM010000138.1:23770-24722 GCA_040386415.1 Pseudomonadota bacterium | reverse complement strand
GCGCCCAGGCCAGGGCCACGGTCAAGCCGATCCCGGTGAGCCGCCCCCTCCCGGGCGTCGCGCCGGCTGCGCCGCCCCAGGCCCCGGAAGCGCCGCGCTCCGCGCCGTCGCCGCAGATGCAGACAGCCGAGCTGACTCCGGTCACCTTCGTCAGGCCCGCTCCGGTAATGGCCCCGTTGGCTACCGCGAGGACTCCGGTGGCTCCGGCTCCCGAACCCATCGTCGTTGCGGTCATGCCCGCGCCGGCCGTACCCAAGCCCGTCAAGGCGCAGGAGCCAGGCCGCGCGGCGGTGCAAATCGGCGCCTATTCCTCGGCCGCCCTGGCTGACTCAGGCTGGACCAACATCGCCGCAAGGTTCCCGGCCTTCGTGGCCGGGAAGGCCCGGCGCGTCGAGCGCGTCGAGCGGGACGGGCAGACCTTCTATCGCGCCTCGGTCGAGGGCTTCTCCGACAAGCCCGCCGCCCAGGCGTTCTGCGACGCCCTGAAAACCCAAGGCCGCGACTGTCTCGTAAAACTCCGTGCCCACGCCGGCGTCCGTATGGCGGCGGGATCCATCCAACGGCCGGGCTACTGACGCCCGGCCAAGACCAACCCTAAAGGAGAGTTAGAACCATGAACCTCAAGCATCTCGCGCTCGGGGCCGCCTCGGCCCTGGCGCTCGGCTTCGGCGCCTCTGCGGCTCTGGCGGCCAACACCTCGACCGTCACCCAGCCCGGCGACCACAACGACGCCACCGTCACCCAGACCGGCGGCGCGCAAGGGACCTCGACGATCACCCAGTCGGGCGTCAACGTCTCGACCGCTCACGGCGTGGCGACCGTCAGCCAGGCTGGATTGGCGGCTAACACCTCGACCATCAACCAGCTCGAGACCTCACTGAGGGGCTCGGCGACGGTCGGTCAGTCCGGGTCCGGCGCCAACACGTCAAGCATTCTACAGGACAACGCCCAA
>JAZKFM010000138.1:6944-23760 GCA_040386415.1 Pseudomonadota bacterium | reverse complement strand
GGTGTCCAGCGGGGCCGGCACGAACCAGGTCGACATCGGCCAGAGCGCCAACAACGGCGTGCAGGACCAGAACGCCCTGGTGTCCCAGACCGGCGACGCCAATACCGTCACCATCGAACAGAGCCAGGTGCTTTCCCTGGCCGGCGAAGACGCCTCGGTCACTCAGGTGGGCGCGACCAACATCGCCACCATCGTCCAGTCCGGCAGCGGCTCGCTGGCGACCGTCAGCCAGACCGGCGACGGCTCGACCTATACGGTCACCCAGAGGGGCGACAACAACATCGCCACGTCTGTCCGCACGGGCAGTGGCGACACGATGACCATCAACCAGTACAGCGCCGGCAACTCCAGCGTGATCACCGGCGCGGGCTCGTTCAACACCATCACTGTGCTGCAGGAACTCCGCGACGGCAACATCAGCAACATCGGCCAGGACGGCAGCGACAACATCGCCGACGTTATCCAGAATGCCAGCACGGCTAGCACCAGCACGATCACCCAGGGCGGCAACTTCAACGTCGCCACGATCACCCAGAGCACGGTCGGCGGCACGAGCACGGTCACCCAGGCCGGTTCGTACAACACCGCGACGGTGAGCCAGTAGCCGCATCGGCGGACGGGGCGGCCTCGGTCGTCCCGTCTCACGCCCTAAGAGAGATCGCACCATGACCCTTCGACACCTCATGCTGGGCGCCACCTCGGCTCTCGCGCTTAGCTTCGGCGCCACCGCGGCGCCGGCGGCCAATACCTCGACCGTCACCCAGCCGGGCGCCTACAATGACGCCACCGTCGACCAAACGGATGGCACGCGGGGCACGTCGTCCATCACCCAGTCGGGGACGAACCTCTCGGCAACTCACGGCGTGGCCAGCGTCACCCAGGCCGGCGGCCTGATCAACCACTCGACCATCGACCAGCTCTCCGGCTCGACCCGCGCCTCGGCGACGGTCAACCAGTCGGGCGGTGCCACCGGCAACAACGTGACCAATGTCACCCAGGCCGGGATTTTGGCGATCTCCAGCATCACCCAGGTCTCCACGGGCGTCGGCGCCAATACGGTTACCCTCGACCAGAGCGGCAATAGCGGCGCCGAGGCCCAGAACGCGGCGGTCACCCAGACCGGGGTCGGAAACGGCGCGACCATCTCTCAGAGCCAGGCCGTGTCGCTCGCCGGTGCGGATGCCACGGTCACCCAGACGGGGAACAGCAACACCGTCATCATCGACCAGTCGGGATCCCGCTCACTGGCAAGCATCAGCCAGACCGGCAACTCCTCGAGTACGACCATGATCCAGTCCGGGACCGACAACATCTCCACCTATGACCGAACCGGGAATTCGGTCACCACCTCCGTCACCCAGTCGAGCGACGGGAACACCAGCGCCATCACCGGCACAGGCGCCTTCGGTTCGGTCACCGTCCTGCAGCAAAACGTCGACGGCAACGTCAGCGACATCGACCAGGACGGCGACTTCAACACCATCTCGGTGACGCAGGGCGGGAACAACTTGAGCACCAGCACCATCAGCCAGTCGGGGCGCGTCAATGTCGCGACCCTGATCCAGAGCACGGTGGGCGGGGCCAGCACGATCACCCAGGCCGGTGACAACAACACCGCGACCGTCAGACAGTAAGACGGTCGGCGGGGCCGGGGCGGTGCGGGGGCCGCCGCCCCGGCAGGCTTCAGGAAAGGGAGACGCACAAGTTGATCGGCATCTACGTCCTCAGAAGCTTCGCCTTCGTCGCCGGCGCCGCGATCCTGCTGGCCTGCACAACACCCGCCGTGGCGGCCTGCATGAGCGGGGCCGGCAACCTCGCCGCAATCGCCCAGGATGGCGGCAACGCCCAGGCCACGATCGATCAGACCAACCAGGCGAGTGGCGCGGCCTGCGTCGACCAGGGCGGCGACGACGCCACCGCCAACATCCTGCAGATCGGCTCCGCCGAGCCCAATGTCGCGAGCATCGTCCAGACAGGCGGCGTGGACCAGGTCGCCTACATCGGCCAGGACGGCGACCGCAACCAGGCCTCCATCGGCCAGTCCCAGGCGAACGGCGCCACCACGCTGGGCTCCGGATCGCTGCTGCCCGCCGGGTTCCTGGCGCGGCTGACCGGCGCGGGCCCCGCCAGCGGCTACGGCGCGGTCATCGCCCAGGATGGCTCGCTTAACGACGCGTCGATCCAGCAGGGCTCGGACGGCGCCTATGCCGAGGTCGGCCAGGACGGCAACGCCAACACCGCCGCGATACTCCAGGACGGCCTATCGTCGGGCCTCACCGGTAACTTCGCCAGCCTCTACCAGAACGGCTCGGGCAACCTCGGCCAACTCGAACAGACCGGCGAGGCCAACTCCGCGGACCTCACCCAGACCGGGTCGAACCTAATCGGCTCCATCGCCCAGACGGGGAACACGAACACCGCCTCGCTGACCCAGACCGGTTCTGGGCTCGCCTACGCCATCGTTCAGGACGGGTCCTCCACCGTGGCGGGCGGGATCACGCTGACCGGCGTGACCAACGTCTCGGTGACGCAGGCCAGCGTGCAGACCATCGTCACGGCGCGCTGAGAGGCGGGATGCGCGCCCTGATCCTCATTGCCGCCGCGACCCTGATCCTGCGGGCCGGCCCAACACGCGCCGGGCCGCCGAACCCTGACATCCTGGTCAACCAGGTCGGCGGGGCGGTGACGCGCAACTCGGTGCGGGTGGAGAACCTCACCCCTCAGCGCGGGACCCTGGAGGTGGCGAACGTGCCGTCCGACTCCGGGGCCCGCATCGCCATGGCCCAGCCCAAGAAGGCACTGGACCGCTGCGAGGCCATCCTGCGCGGCGAGGCGCAAGCCGTGGAAGGCCTCGACTGCGGGGTCGGCCAGCTGGAGGCCCTGCGTCGGGAGGTCGAGGCCGAGCCGCCTTCGTCGCTCGGCACAGACCTTGAGCGACTATCGAAGGACCTGGAGTCGATCACCCGCACACCACAACTGACCGACCCAGCCACCGGCGCGCCGGCCATCGCTATCCTGCGCGCGCCCGGCTAGGGCAGTCGGCCACCATTCTTGCGGGATAGGATCGATGGGTGGGGCCAGTCCCCGTCCAATTCCGCTCCGCAGATTTCCGGGACTGCGCCTTAGGCGAGGCAGACATCTCTTGCGCCGCGTGTAGGTCGGAGCGTCCGACTTCGGTCGTTAAGCCGAGGACCGCTTTCCACCGATTGTGTTGAAAAAGTCCCCAGGGCTCCAGGGCTCGAGGGTGGGGGCAGTTCAACCCAAAAGCCATCAAACTCGTAGAGCGATATTACAAATCCGAGCACTAATTGAGCGTGCCTGTTGCTCAAATTTGGCCCTGATGAACGGCTCGCGGACTTTTCAACACAATCCACCGTTCTGAGCCGTTGGGAACGTCTGGTCTCGGTACGATTCCCAAATGACCGGTTGAGGGCCAGGGGCCCACGGAAGCTGGCGACCCTTCCTGGACATTAGGTCTCAGCGTGCAGCCAGTCACACGGCAGCTCGCCGAGCCCATCCAACTACACGCGGTAGGGCGATTTCTACAAGGAGACCGCTTCGCTCCCAACGCTTCGCCAAGGTCGCCCCATCTGGCGGCCAAGATCGACGATAAGGCGGGAGCCAAAGCCCTTGCGATCCGGTTCTTTCACCGGAGGGCCGCCACTCTCCGACCAGACTAGTTTTAGGCCCTCACCTTGCCGCGACCACTCCACCCGGATCGCTCCAGAGGGGACGCTGCACGCGCCGTGTTTAGTGGCATTAGTGGCAAGCTCGTGGAGGATCATTGCCATTGGCTGCACATGTTCGGGCAGCAGTTCGACTTCTGGCCCCGAGAAGCAGAAATACTCGTTTGGGCAAAGCCCACCGACTTCAGCTTCAACTAGGTCGCCGAGACTCGCGCCCTCCCATTGCCGCTCCGAGAGCGACGTCTGCGCACGTGCAAGCGCGCTCACTCGCCCCATCAGGACGTCTTTGTAGTCTGTTAAGTCCTGTCCGTGCGTGAGGTGTACGAGCGATTGCACGACCGCCAAGGCGTTTCTGGCCCGGTGATCGACCTCACGCATCAAAAGCGTTCGGGCCTCTTCGTTGCGCTTTTCTTGCGAGACATCGCGAACCTCGATCACGGTTCCGATGACCTCCTTTTCGTCGTCGTGAACCGGGCTGGCGGTGAAGGCGACGGGGTAGAAGCTACCGTCCTTGTGGACGAAGATATCTTCGCCCTGTTCTTGTCTGCGTGTTGGAAACGCCCGATCAATGGGGCACTCTTCGAGCGGATAGTGCGATCCATCCGGTCGAGTGTGGTGGATTACGTCGTGCAAGGCGCGATCTGCCATCTCAGCCAAAGTGTAGCCCGTTAGCCGTTCCGCTGCGGCGTTCATGTAAACGCACTGCTGGCGGTCGTTCATGAGGAAGACGGCGACGGTGGCGTTATCGAGGACGGCGTTCAGACGCCGGTCGCTTTCCTTCAGGTTGGCTTCCGCAGCCTCACGCAGGCGGATTTCATTCCGAGCCTCGGCATAGAGCCGCGAGTTGTCCAAGGCGGTGGCAGCATGGTTGGCGATGCCGCCAATGATCCGCTCATGATCGGGACCGAAGCGCCCCACCTCACCGTGGCCGAAGAAGAGTCCGCCAAGGACTGCACCCGAGCGGGATATCACCGGAACAGCTAGGTAGCTGCGTACTGGCAAATGGCCGGCGGGCATCCCGTGATAGGGGCCAGACTGGCCGTATCGTGGGTCTTGCGTAATATCGGGCGAGCGGATGATGCGCTCACCGTTGAAGGTTGGGGCGAAGACGGCCGTGGCGCGGGGGTGTGGGAAGCTGGAGAAAGCCTCACGTTCGGCCCCGGACAACGCATAGAGGACAAGCGCTTCGCCCTCTTGCCCGATTGTATTGTAGAAAAACGCACCGAATTCGGCGCTTACAATCTCTACCCCCGCGTCGACCACCGCCTGAACGAGCTTTTCGAGATCCAACTCCGAGGCAATCAGCGCGCCAGTATCATTGATGAGCTTCAAGCACCGAAGCTCGTCCTGCACCGTGAACTCGCGGCTCTCCATCCCCACTCCCCCGACTAGAAGGAAACAAACGTCTGAACGCGACAGGTGGTTCCAGTGAGTGCGTAAGCTTGGGCGACACCCACGTATGAGACCGCCGCTGCGTCGCTTTTCGACCAAAGCCCAATGGCCGCTAACCGTGGAAACCGGACCTTGGCGCTCTGGCCCGACATCGCTGTTGTGGGTCGTCTGACAACCGAGCAAGCTGTGCACCTCAGGCAGGTACGAGACAGGTAAGCGAGAGCGGCTTGAGGATGCAATCGGCGGCTACGCAGCCATAGCGTCCGTCCTCCAGAGGTTGAACCTACCTTAGCTAACTGTCCGAATTTCCGGCGCCACCTCACTGGGACGATCCGGGGATCGCCATCCCGGCCTTCCTGACCCTGATCATCATTCCCCTGACCTTCTCCATCGCCAACGGCCTGGCGTTCGGGGTGGCAGCCTATGCAGTGCTGAAGCTGGCGGCCCGGCGGTTCGAGACGGCCGACTGGCTGCTCTTCGCCCTAGCCGCCCTGTTCGTCGCCCGCTCTATCTATATGGCGACAGTCTAGGCCGGCTGGACCTTTGGGTCAGGGCCGCCTTCGGCTATAGTAAATCCAGAGGGGTGAGGCGGACGGAGATGGCCATGATCGCGCTACTGCTCGCCCTCGCGGGGGCCGCGCCTCCGGAAGGCGAGCACGCGACACTGCAGTCCTGCGAGATGACCCCCAACGGCTGGGTCTGCACCTACACCATTCCCGCCGTCACCCTGCTGGGCACGGCCAACGCCCCACCGCCCCAGGTCGTCCTGACTCCGAGGCCCCTGCCGCCGACAGCCGCCGCCTCGCCTGCGCAGCCGGACAAGATCGAGGCCGGCCGCCAGGCGCGGCTCATCGCCAACTGCGCCGATGCCGGCTGGATGTCCTTCTGCCTGCCCAAGGATCGCCGCGAAGCTCGCCGGCTGAAGGCCGCGGCCACCGCCAGCGCCGCCCTGAGGACCCAGGTCACCCATCTGCTGAGCGAGGACAAATGCCCTGAGGCGGTGAAGACCGCCCTGGTGGCGGGCGACATGACCCTGGCGCGCGAAGCCCGGGCGTTCTGCACACCCTGACATGACAATAGGCCGGGCTCTCGCCCGACCTAGGTCACGTTCGAAGACGGATCTGTCTAGCGGCGCGGCCCACCACTCGCCGGCGGGCAGGTCGTGCCGTCCTCGCAACCCGAATAGTGGATTTGCGGCGGCTCCACAGTGACTTCCGACGGGCGGACATAGACCTGGGGCCGATGCAGATAGATCTGCGGCGCGGCGATGCGCACCGGTGGCGCGTCGACATAGACCGGCGGGCCTTGGATATCGATACGGCCCGAGGCGACATAGACCGGACGGCCATAGACGCGGACGCCAGGGCTCTGGACACGGATGTCGGTCCACGGCCCGGTCGGGCGGTAGAAGACGGCTTCCTTGTCGCAGAGACACCCATCCTGGGGACGGTGATAGGACTCATCGGGGCAATCCCGGACCATCTGCGGCCGGTCATAGCCGTAGCGGTCTTGCGCGCCAGCGTTACCGGCGGACATCAGAAGCGCACCCACGCCAGCGATCATTATGTACTTCAAGGTAACCCCCAGATGGAAGCGAGACCGTGTTCGCGCCGGCTGCGGACCTTGGAAAACCACGGCCTTCAAGGGGCGGAGCGTGACCGTAAGGGCTTCATTAACCATTTGGCAAGGCGCCGCATCCCTGGGTCCGCGTAAGACCGCTCGAGCGCACACTAGGGTAGTGCGAGGGGTGATCGGGCGAAGGTCCGGTGGAGGGAGGCCAAGAAAGCGGGACACACACGGCCAACAGCTCATAGGGTTCGATCTCGGCGATTGGCCGACTGCCAAGGGCCGGCTCCAGCTGCGCCAACAGCCATTTCGCCTTCCCGGTAGTGATCTCTTTGAGGTCCTCCCTGGCGCGCTTGTCGATGAACTCGTCGGCGACCGCTTTGAAGGTATTGGCCGCGCCAACCGATGCGGCGATGGCGGCTCGCTTCTTCTCGAATGCCGGGTTGGCGCCCGAGGCGATCAGCTTGCGCGCTTGGTCACGCCGGTCCCTGGCGTCCTTAAGGCCGACATCCGAGTATCGGCCTAGCGAGAGAAGCTGCTTCTTGCCCAGGTGGCGGTACTTGAGCCGCCAGAGTTTGCCGCCCGACGGACTGACCAGGACAAACAGACCGCCCTCATCGAACAGCTTGAAGGCCTTGGCGCGGGGCTTGGCGGCGCGGATCGCAGCGTCCGAAAGTGCCATTTGGGGGTATCTCCGATTTCCCATCAGAGGGAGACCCCCATCTTGACCCCTATGTATCCACGAATGTCGGCGGACATGGGCGCTCATGGGCGACCCTCAAGTCGCCAAATATAACTGATTTTCCTTGATTTTCTACCCATCCCCACACATCGGCGGACGGGTTAATGGTGCCCCAGGTCGGACTCGAACCAACACGCCTCTCGGCAACAGATTTTGAGTCTGCCGCGTCTACCATTTCGCCACTGGGGCCCCAGGAGCGGCCGGCAATGTAGCGGCGGGACCTGCCGCCGCAAGCGGCGATTGACCTACTTGGCCGCGGCCTCGTCCTCGTCCCGATGCAGGGCCGCGTGAGCGGCCAGCACGATGTCCAGAACCACGATGGCGCCCACCACGGCGGCGGCGGCCATGGCGGCGTGGCGCCGGGGGTTCTCGCGGCCGGTCGCCTTGCTGAGGGTCAGCAGGTCCATGGCGTCGCCGCCGACCCGCAGCCACAGCCAGGGACCCGGACGGACGGGCGACAGCAGTCCGGCGCCGGCGGCGATCTCGCGGGCGCCGAAGGCGGCGACCGTCTCCTCGTCGGAGGCCAGCCCCACGAACTTGGCGAACTGCCGGGGCGCGGCGACGGCCGCCAGGCCCAGGCCGAGACTGACGGCGCCCAGGGCGCGCTTGACGATGACCAGGTCCAAATCGGTTCCTCCAGCTCCTGGAGCAGCCAATTCCTGACCCGTCGCCAGGTTCCGACGAGGCGCTTCGCCGCAATCAAGGCCACACTCTCGACGCGCCGTCGTCCGAATGATAATCACTCGCAACGAGTGAGGGCGTCCGCATGAACAATCTGTCGATCGACCGCGTAGAGATCGCCGGGGCCATCCCCGAGGTGGGGATCACCGTGCGGCTGAGCGACGCCTCGGTCGGCGATCGCGGCGTGATCATCGAGGTCCGCGCCGACGACGACGGCAAGGATCATGGCGTCGATATCGAGGAGCTGCAGCGCCGCCTGCTGGAGTTTGGTTTCGTGGAAGGCGCCCGCGTCGAGGTGATCCACGAGGGCGCCATCGGCCACGACCCCATCGCCGTGCGCCTGGACGACATGCGCGTCGCCCTGCGCCGCCGCGACGCTGGCGACGTCATCATCCTGCTGGACCGTTCATGACCGACGTCGCCCTGTCGCCGGCCCGGGTCGCCCTGGTCGGCAATCCCAATTCCGGCAAGACCGCCCTCTTCAACGCCCTGACCGGCAGCCGCCAGAAGGTGGCCAACTATGCCGGCGTCACCGTGGAGCGGAAGGAAGGGACGGTCATCACCGCCTCGGGCCGCACCATCCACGTGCTGGACCTGCCGGGCACCTATTCCCTGCGCGCGCGCAGCCCCGACGAGGCGGTCACCCGTGACGCGGTCCTGGGCCAGCTGGCGGGCGAGACGCCGCCCGACGTCATCGTCTGCGTGGCCGACGCCACCAACCTGCGCCTCGTGCTGCGCCTGATCCTGGAGCTGAAGCAGGTGGGCCGGCCGCTGGTGCTGGCCCTCAACATGTTCGACATCGCCCAGCGCCAGGGCCTGCGGATCGATCTCGAGGGACTGGCCCGCGACATCGGCGCGCCGATCGTCACCACGGTGGCGACCCGCAAGCGCGGCATCGATGAGTTGGTGGCCCAGATCGACGCCACCACCCTGGAAGCCGCGGCCATCGGCGCCCGCGAGTGGCGCGCGCCCGACGCCGGCGAGATCCGTGACGCGCACCGCGAGGCCCAGCGCCTCATGAAGGCCCACGTCCTGCCGCCCGAGCGTCCCGACACCCTGACCGGCAAGGTCGACGGCGTGCTGCTGCATCCCGTCTGGGGCCTGGCCATCCTGCTGGCCATCCTGCTGCTGATGTTCCAGGCGGTGTTCACCTGGGCTACGCCCCTGATGGACCTGATCGACCTGGGCATGGGGGCCCTGGGTGAGCTGGTGGCCCTGGCCTTGCCGGACGGACTGGTCCGCAGCCTGATCATCGACGGCGTCATCGCCGGGGTCGGCAGCGTGCTGGTCTTCCTGCCGCAGATCCTGATCCTGTTCCTGTTCATCATCATGCTGGAGGACTCCGGCTACATGGCCCGGGCCGCCTTCCTGATGGACAAGATCATGGGCGGGGCGGGCCTGCATGGGCGGGCCTTCATCCCCCTGCTGTCCTCCTTCGCCTGCGCCATCCCCGGGGTCATGTCGACGCGGGTGATCGACAGCAAGCGCGACCGGCTGACCACGATCATGGTGGCGCCGCTGATGACCTGCTCGGCGCGCATTCCGGTCTACACCCTGATCATCGGCGCGGTGATCCCGGCCAAGGTGGTGGGCGGGGTCTTCAGCCTCCAGGGCCTGGTGATGTTCGGCCTCTATGCGGCGGGCATCGTCTCGGCCCTGGGGGTCTCCTTCGTGGTGCGGCGCTTCCTGTGGCGGGGGATGAGCGAGCCCTTCATGATGGAGCTGCCCACCTACAAGAAGCCCGACCCCGCCAACGTCGCGCGCAATCTGCTGCAGCGTGGTCAGATCTTCATGAGCCGGGCGGGCCGCATCATCCTGCCGCTGATGGTGCTGGTCTGGTTCCTGTCGACCTTCCCCTATCCGCCGGCGGGCGCCACCGGCCCGGCCATCGACTACAGCTTCGCCGGCACGATCGGCCACTTCATCCAGCCCCTGCTGGCGCCCATCGGGTTCAACTGGCAGATGTCGGTGGCGCTGGTCCCCGGCATGGCGGCCCGCGAGGTCGCGGTCGCGGCCCTCGGCACCGTCTATGCGGTGGGCGACGCCGAGACCAATATCGGCGGGCTTTCGGCCCGGCTGGCGGAGCAATGGTCCCTCGCCTCGGGCCTGTCGTTCCTCGCCTGGTATGTGTTCGCCCCGCAGTGCGTGGCGACGCTGGGGGTGGTGAAGCGTGAGACCAACAGCTGGCTCTGGCCGACGGTCATGTTCGTCTACATGATCGCCCTGGCCTATATCGCCGCCCTGATCGTCTACCAGCTCACCGTGGCGCTGGGCGGCGGGTAGAACTTCGCAAACACAAGTTAAGCGTGAGCTTTAACGACGCGATAAAGGCCCCGAGCGCACCCTCCTGAAGTGGGAGGCTGATCATGGAAAAGATCCAAACCGAACGGCGGCGGAAGCCGCGCCCCAAGACCAGCGCCGAGGCCGTGGCCGAGCGCATCCGGCAGACCCTGATGCAGTTCGGCGGCGAGGCGCACCGGCGCGAGGTCATCATGCAGATGGCTCGCGACTCCGGCGTCGACGTCCGCAACATCCCCGAGGAGCTGGAGACCACGGTCATCACCAGCTTCGAGGCGGCCTGGAACGACACCGAGAAGCGCGAGACCTTCGGCTTCACCCTGCGGTTCGGCGAGGGCTCCCACCGTTGGGGCGTCCGGATGCCGGAGACGGCGCACTAAGCGCCGGACCCGCATCACCGGCGAGCGCGTTGGCCGCCGTCTGCAGGCGGTTCAACAGCCGCTTGAGCAGCGACACCTCGTCAGGCGCCAGCCCCGAGATCAGGGCTGCCTCATAGGCCAGGGCCAGGGGGGCGATCTCCGCATGGAGACGCGAGCCCTCCAGGGTCAGGGCCACGACGTGCGACCGCCCGTCGGCGTGGTGATCCGACCGTTCCAGCAGCCGGCGCTTGAACAGGCCCTGGGCCGCCCGGCTGACCGTCACCTTGTCCATGCCCGTGCGTGAGACGATGGCGCCCTGGGTCAGGCCGCCATCCTCCGCCAGCACGCAGATCAGCCGCCACTGCGGGATGGTCAGCCCAAAGCGATCCTCGTAGGCCCGGGCGATCAGGCCAGAGACTGCGTTGGAGGCCACCGACAGCCGGTAGGGCAGGTAGGCGTCCAGCTTCAGCCCCGGGGCGGGCGCGACATCCGTGGGCTGGGACTGAACGGTCATCTGGCCGCGACCTCCTGTTCGATGGCGCCGAAGATGGAGTGGCGACGGGCGTCGCGCATTTCAATGCGAACGCAGTCTCCAGCCTTGAGGAACGGGGTCTTTGGCGCGCCGCCGGACAGGGTTTCGACGGTCCGCAGCTCCGCGAGGCAGGAATAGCCGACACCACCCTCAGCCACCGATTTCCCTGGACCTCCGTCAGGCCCACGATTCGAGACGGTGCCGGAGCCGATGATCGTCCCGGCGCTCAGCGCCCGAGTTTTGGCGGCGTGGGCGATCAGGGTCCCGAAGTCGAAGGTCATGTCGACGCCGGCGTCGGCCTCACCCAGCGGTTTGCCGTTCAACTCCACCTCCAGGGCGCCCTTCAGACGGCCGTCGGCCCAGGCGTCGCCCAGGCTGTCGGGGGTCACCGCCACGGGGGAGAAGGATGACGCCGGCTTGGACTGGAAGAAGCCGAAGTTCTTGGCCAACTCGTCCGGGATCAGGTTGCGCAGCGACACATCGTTGGCCAGCATCACCAGCCGGACGGCGGCGAGCGCCTCCTCGCGGCTCGCGCCTTGAGGCACGTCGCCGGTGATCACCGCGATCTCGCCCTCCATGTCGCAGCCCCAGGCCTCATCGGCCAGGGGGATGGGGTCCCGGGGCGCCAGGAAGCCGTCCGAGCCGCCCTGATACATCAGGGGCTCGGTCCAGAAACTGGCGGGCATCTCGGCGCCGCGCGCTTTGCGCACCAGTTCCACGTGGTTCACATAGGCCGAGCCGTCGGCCCACTGGTAGGCGCGCGGCAAAGGGCTCTCGGCGTCGTGCTCGTGGAAGCGCACCCGGGGGATCGAGCCATGGTCCAGGCTCTCGGCAAGGCCCTTCAGCAACGGCTCGCACCGCTCCCAATCGTCGAGGGCCGCCTGCAGGGTCGGGGCGATATTGGTCGCCTCCACGCACCAGGCGAGATCGCTGGACACCACCACGAGACGCCCGTCGCGCCCCCACTTCAGTGAAGCGAGCTTCATTCCTGGTCTCCCATCATTTCTGTTTTCGTTGAATCGCGGCGCGGGATGACGCGGGTCAGGCGCACCCCGCGCTCATAGGCTTGCGGCTGATAGACGACGACCTCGACGCAGATGTCGCCCCTGGGCTCATCGACCCAGAGGTAGTTGCGCTCAAACTGGGCGGAGCGGCCGGCCGGGGTGAAGCCTTCATAGGTGTCGCCCCAGGGGGTGACCTGGTAGAGCTCCCGCCAGCCCAGGTCGCAGGCCCTTGCCAGTTCTTCCTCGGCGGCGTCCGCCAAATCCTGCTGGCGGTCGACGCTGGGCATTCAGATACGCACGTCCATCGGGACGGCGGCGAGTGCGCGCTTGTTGCGGTCGAGGGGGATGGTCACCTAGGCGGTCTTCCAGCTGTCGACATAGGCGGTATTCTCAACCGTCCCGGCGGCCTCGCCAACCTCCAACGGGTCGCGGGTATCGATCATCACGGCATATTCATCGGTGGCGGGCTTGGGCTGGCTGAGCATGTTCTTCAGCGCCTTGGGGTGCGGGCCATGGGTGAAGCCGGAGGGATGGAAGGTCATCATGCCGGCGTCGATGCCGTCGCGGCTGAAGAAGTCGCCGGCGTGGTAGAACAGCACTTCCTCGTAGTCGTCGTTGTTGTGGAAGAACGGGACCTTCAGAGCCCCCGGATCGGTCTCGAACGGCCGCGGCGCGAAGGTGCAGACCACGAAGCGGTCGGAGACGAAGGTGGTGTGAACGCTGGGGGGCAGGTGGTAGCGGTGGCTCACCACCGGCCGCAGGTCCTTCACATTCAGGCGCACCGGCGCCAGATCCCCGTGCCAGCCCACCGCGTCGATCGGATTGTAGGGGTAGGTCACCACCGAGACCAGGCCTCGCTTCTTGATCTCCACGCGGTGCTCGCCGGGTTCGGCCTGGTGGGCGCGGAAGGCCTCGTCCATGGCCGGCGTGTCCAGCATCGCGGGATCGAACAGGGCGTGCCCGCCCAACATGCCTTTGTCGGGCAGGGAGAAATGGGTGTTGGTGGCCTGGATCATCAGCACCGCCGTGGGCGCCGTGGGGCTCAGCCGCCACATGGTCCCGCGCGGCAGATAGAGGTAGTCGCCCGCCGCGTAGCCGATGCGGCCGTAGTCGCAGAACAGGTCCCCCTGCCCTTCATGGACAAACAGCAGCTGGTCGCCGTCGGCGTTGCGGGCCAGGGCTGGCATGGGCGCGGCCAGCTTCCAGAAGCGCATCTCCACAGCGGCGTTGTGCAGGACCACGGGCGCGTTCCAGGGCGAACCTGCCGCCTCGTTCAGGCGGGCGAGATCGAAGGCGCGGGGCCGCAGCGGCCCCTCGAAATCGGTCCAGCCGGTGGGCGGGCGCGGATGGTGCAGGAAGGCGGCGGGGCCGAAGAAGCCCTCCTTGGAAATCTCCCGCTCATAGGTGCCGTCCGGCATGTCGGCGTGGGCCTGGCGGGAATGGACACCTTGGGCGCCGCGCACCGGGATCCAGTTTCGAGCCATCAGAATTCGTCCTTGTAGATGCCCACTGTCATCGGACGCCCCTCGGACGCCTGGGCGCGATACATGCCCGAGGTGTTGAAGCTCCAGGCGATCTGACCATCCGGCGCGACAGCGATGACGCCGCCGTCGCCGCCCAGAGCGGTCAGCCGGTTCTGCACCACCTCGTCGGCCGCGGCCTGCAGGCTCATGCCCTTCAGCTCCACGAGGGCCGAGATGTCGCGCGCGACGGTCAGGCGGATGAAGTACTCGCCGGTCCCGGTGGCCGAGACCGCGCAGCCGGTGTTCGACGCATAGGTCCCCGCCCCGATCAGAGGTGAGTCTCCCACCCGGCCCCATCGCTTGCCGGTGGTGCCGCCGGTGGACGTCCCGGCCGCCACATCGCCGTGGATGTCGAGGGCCACGACCCCCACGGTGCCGTGCTTGCCCTCGTCGTGGGCCAGGCCCTGGGCGGGGTCAGGCCGGTCCGCGCCGGCTGGCTCCTCCGGGATCGGCAGCTTCTCAGCCTTCAGGAAATTGGTCAGGCTGCGCCAGCGGCGGGCGGTGTGGAAATGGGACGGCTCCACCATCTCCTCGCCCTGGTCGGCGGCGAAATCATCGGCCCCCTTGCCGATCAGCATCACATGGGGCGAGCGCTCCATGACCGCGCGGGCGATCGTGATCGGGTGCCGGGCGCGGGTGACGCCGGCCACGGCGCCGGCGGCGAGCGTGCGCCCCTCCATGATGGCGGCGTCCAGTTCGTTGCGGCCTTCGGCGGTGAAGACCGCGCCGCGGCCGGCGTTGAACAGGGGATCGTCCTCCAGCAGGCGGACGGCGGTCTCGCAGGCGTCCAGGGCCAGGCCGCCGGCCTTCAAGACCCGGGAACCGGCCTCGGTCACCTGGATCAGGGCGGCGCGGTAGGCGGCCTCCTGCTCAGGCCTGAGGTGGGCGCGTTCGATGACGCCCGCCCCCCCGTGCACGACAATGGCCCATTTCGGCGGCAATCAGCCCTCCTTGGCCGGCAGGACCCCGCGGCGCACCTGGTCGAGCTCGATGGACTCAAACAGCGCCTTGAAGTTGCCCTCGCCGAACCCCTCGTTGCCCTTGCGCTGGATCAGCTCGAAGAAGATCGGCCCGATCATGTTCTCGGTGAAGATCTGCAGCAGCAGACCCTGACCCTCGGTAGGAGCGCCGTCCATCAGGATCTGGTCGGCGCGCAGGCGCTGCAGGTTCTCCTCGTGCCCTTTCACGCGCTCGGGGAGCTGCTCGTAATAGGTCTCCGGCACTGACTGGAAGCGCACATCCCGGTCCCGCATGGTCTCCACCGCGTGGTAGATGTCGCCCGTCCCCAGCGCCACGTGCTGGATGCCCTCGCCGTGGTAGTCCTTGAGGAACTCCTCGATCTGCGAGTGGTCGTCCTGGCTCTCGTTCAGGGGGATGCGGATCTTGCCGCAGGGGCTGGTCATGGCCTTGGAGATCAGGCCGGTCTGGGCGCCCTCGATGTCGAAATAGCGGATCTCCCGGAAGTTGAAGATGCGCTCATAGAAGTCGGCCCACTTGCCCATGTTGCCGCGGAACACGTTGTGGGTCAGGTGGTCGAGATAGGTCAGGCCGACGCCGTTGGCGGCCTCGAGCTCCGCCGCGCCGGGGATCGGAATGAAATCGACGTCGTAGATCTCCTGAGCCCCGTAGCGGTCCACCAGATAGAGGTTCGAACCGCCGATCCCCTCGATGGCGGGGATGTTCAGCTCCATCGGACCGACCGGTCCCAGCACCTGCTTGGCCCCGCGTTCCAGCGCGAGCGCCATCGCCTTGGCGGCGTCCCGGACCCGGAAAGCCATGGCGTTGGCCGAGGGGCCGTGAATTTGCCGGAAGTCCGCGGGTTGGCCGCTGGGCTCCATGTTCAACAGGAAGTTGATATCGCCCTGGCGCATGCGGATGACGCTCTTGGAGCGGTGCCGGGAGACCGCCGTGAAGCCCATCTTCTCGAACAGGCCCTTCAGCAGGTCCGGCTCTGGGGCGGTGAACTCGACAAACTCGAAGCCGTCGGTGCCGAGCGGGTTGTCGAAGAGGTCACGGGAGGGGGCCTGGGCGTTCATCTGCGCACTCCTTCAAGGCGAGATAGTATCATATGAAACCATTTGCCTGAACCGAGGCCAGGAGACAAGGGCGTCGGTCGCTGGTAGCAAACGAGTGAACAGCCTCCTCGGATCGCCATGCTTCGTAAAATGTACGACTGGGTCATGAACCTGGCCGGGTCGCGCCACGCGCCCGTCATGCTGTGCGGCGTCTCGTTCGCCGAGAGCTCGTTCTTCCCGATCCCGCCGGACGTGATGCTGGCGCCCATGGTTCTGGCGCGGCCGGAAAAGGCCTTCGTCTATGCGGGGCTCTGCACCATCTCGTCGGTGCTGGGAGGCTGCCTGGGCTACTTCATCGGCTACCACCTGGGAGACCTGGGCCACTGGCTGCTGGCCCTGATGGGCCACCCTGAGGGCGACGCCGCCTTCAAGTCCTGGTTCGACCAGTGGGGCCTGTGGGTGATCCTGATCAAGGGCCTGACGCCCATTCCCTACAAGCTGGTGACCATCGCCTCGGGCCTGGCCGAGTTCTCCTTCTTCACCTTCGTCTGGGCCTCCGTGGTGACCCGCGGGGCGCGCTTCTTCCTCACCGCCACCCTGCTGAAATACTTCGGCCCGGCGGTGCGCGAGGAGGTCGAAAAGCGCCTGACCCTGTACACCGTGATCGGCCTGACCGTTCTGGTCGGCGGCGTTGTTGCGCTGAAAGTCTTGGGCTGAGCCGGGTTTTGCGCTCATATCGCGCGCCATGATGCAGCTCATCCGCGCCGTCCTCGACCGCTGGGCCTTCTTCGCCCTGGGCTCCGCCGCCCTGATGCTGGCGATCGCCCACGCCTTCGAGACCTTCGGCGGCTACGCGCCCTGCACGCTCTGCCTGCGGGCCCGGGAGGTCTACTGGGTGGCCGGGACGGTCGCCCTGGCCTGCATCCTGGCGGTGAAGCTGCCCAAGGTCCTGCGTTGGCGTTGGCTGTTCTACGCCGTCCTGGCCCTGGTCTTCGCCGTCGGCGTGGCGGTCGCGGTC